>CANHRE010000056.1 GCA_947463095.1 Flavobacteriales bacterium
TCCAGGCTGCGGTAGTGGATGGCTTCTGCAAGATGTTCTACCTTTATATTTTCGCTTCCTGCGAGGTCTGCCACGGTGCGGCTCACCTTCAGTATTCGATCGTAGGCGCGGGCACTCAGGCTCAGCTTCTGCATGGCTGCGCGCAGCAGGGTTTGTCCGGCGGCATCTATCGCACACCACTCATTCACTTTGTTCGCAGGCAGTTGTGCATTGGCGTAAACGCCATTCAGCGAGGCATAACGCTCTTGCTGGACCTCCCTGGCCCTGATGACCCGTTCACGAACAGCGGCGCTGTTTTCCGAACTGCGGGAGCGGGTAGTCAGCGCTTCAAATCCAACGGGTGTTACCTCTATATGGATATCTATGCGATCCAGCAACGGCCCGCTGATGCGGCTCAGATAGCGCTGAACCACGCCGGGAGCGCAGACACAGTCCTTTTCGGGATGGTTATAAAACCCACACGGACAAGGATTCATGCTGGCCACCAGCATAAAGCTGGCAGGATATTCCACCGTGAAGCGAGCCCTGGAAATGGTCACTTTGCGTTCTTCCAGAGGTTGACGCATTACCTCCAGCACGGTGCGTTTGAATTCAGGCAGTTCATCCAGAAATAACACCCCATGGTGGGCCAGCGATATCTCGCCGGGCTGGGGATGGTTTCCCCCTCCTACCAGCGCCACATCCGAGATGGTATGATGCGGCGCACGAAAGGGTCTGTGGGCGATGAGCGACGCATTGACACCAAGCTTCCCAGCCACACTGTGAATCTTCGTGGTTTCCAGCGCTTCATGCAGGGTAAGCGGAGGCATGATGGTGGGAAGACGTTTAGCCAGCATGGTTTTACCTGCGCCCGGAGGCCCGATCAGAATGATGTTATGGCCACCCGCCGCGCTGATTTCCATGGCTCTTTTGATGTTTTCTTGTCCCTGCACATCGCTGAAGTCTACTTCCCAATGTTCCTGAGCATCCGCAAATTCTTGTCGCGGGTCGGCGCTAACCTGTTGCAGCGTATCCTGGCCCTGGAAAAAGTTCAGCACCTCGTTCAGGTGCGCTGCACCATACACTTCCAGCCCCTTTACCATCGCAGCTTCACGCGCATTGCTCTCCGGGAGTATCAGCCCCCGGAAGCCTTCACGCTGCGCCTGTATGGCAATGGGAAGGGCACCTTTCACCGGCAGGATGCGGCCATCGAGGCCCAGTTCTCCCATGATGATAAACTCCGGCATCTGCTCCGCAGGCAACTGCCCGCTGGCGGAAAGAATGCCCATGGCAATGGTAAGATCGTAGGCCGAGCCTTCTTTGCGGATATCCGCCGGCGCCATATTCACCACCACCTTGCGGCGCGGCATGGTCCAGCCGTTGTGCTTCAACGCTGTTTCTATGCGCAACTGACTCTCCTTGATGGCGTTGTCGGGAAGTCCTGCCAGAAAATAGCCAATGCCCTCACCAATATTCACCTCCACAGAGATGGTTATGGCATCCACACCGGAAACTGCTGATCCAAAGGTTCTTACCAACATGACCCGTGCAATCGAGAACCAGAAATGAAGGCTGTTTTCTTATAGGAAGAAGTCGGGCCAAAAAACAACACTAAAATGAAATGAATAAATAACATCATAAGGTAAAAATGAAAAAGGGTTTATGCGAAGATGCGGCAATTCCCCGACACCTGCAAAAGGAGGGCGTCAATAGGGCTTTTCGCCCTTTTCGATGCGCAAACCCACATCGCTAACCTGAAGCAGTTGTTCATCGCGCATATTCTGGCGGATGCTGAAGCGGTAGGTCCCTTTTTTCTGAATACGGTATTTGGCTTCCAAAGGCAATTCAAAGGCAATCAAATCACCTACTCCTCTACCCAACCATCGGCCCGTATTGTCCGACAACATCAAAGGATACTGCTTCACAACTGTACCATCAGGTCCTTCGGTATGCAGCAGTAAATACATGTTTGCATAACGGTAGGCTCCGGTTACCCTCATCGTAAGGATAAGGCGGTATTCATAGGCAGGATCATCCAGATTTGCCGCGAAGCTGAGGCTGTCGTTCCAATGCCAGTTCCTGTTGCGCACAGGTCGGGTTTCATCAAAAACCACCCCTTCCGGCACTCCACAGGAAGCCAGCAGCAATACAGGCAGGCAGAAACGCAACAGATTCACAGGCGCAAGTTAGCAACTAAGGGTGAAATATGGGGCTGCGCCCTGTATTTCAGACTTATGATGGGAGACCATATACTACCAGATGCATGCAATCCGCAGCAACTGTTGCTCATGTTCCGGATTAAACTCGGGCAGCACATCCATTACCCAGATATTGCAGGAAGCCGTGTTTAAGTGCAGCATCCGCATCCAGTCTTTGCGTGTGGTCAGTATGGCCCGGGCACCTATCCGCTTCATCAGCTCTTGCCACGTGTCTGCTTGTTCCTCGGAATAGGGTTCGTGGTCATTGTATTCCAGATGTTGGAGCACCGAATAATGCTGTTCAGCCTGCCTGCGGAAGTAGGAGGATTGGGCAACCCCGGTGATGAGGAGCACCCCTGCCTGCGCCTCCGGTTCCACATGACCCTGAACGCCGAGGGCGGCACTGTAACTGAGGCCGCTGAACAGCACGGGGGCCTTGGTATATCGCCTGGCCTGCTGCTCAAAATCACTTCGTTTTTGTGCATTCATATCAGGAGCACATTTGGTGAAGATAAGCGCCTGAGCATGCCTGGCAGCCCCGCGAAACTCGCGCAGCCAGCCTGAAGGTATGGGGTAATCTCTGAAGAAGGGCCTGCCAACATCGCTGAGCAGCAGATATACCTGAGCCTGAACACGTAGATGCTGGTAGCCGTCGTCCATGATGATGAGCCGGCAGGCAGGAAATAACTTCAGGATTTGTTGGATGCCTTCCTTGCGATTTTCACAGACAAACACACGCTGTTCGCTGCGGCATATCTTCCGAATTTCCAGGGGTTCATCCCCCACCAGCGCTGCGCTGTCGTTTACCTGCACCTCGCGGAAGCCCTTGCTGCGGCGTCCGTAGCCTCTGCTCAGCACCGCCACAGGCACCCTACTTCGGCTCAGCAGCCATTTTATCATGGGGGTTTTCCCTGTACCACCGGCGCTCAGGTTGCCTACACATACCACCGGCAGCGGAGCTTGATACCGCTTCCCCGGCAACACATACCACCACCTGCGCAACAGCCCCACGGCACCCCAAATCAGGGCAACAGGCATGAGCAGCCACTGCAGCAGTTTAAAGGAAGGTGCCTGCATACGCCCTGAATATTGGCTTCAAAAGTAAAATACCATCAGGAACTGCATGAGCCATGGCCGTGGGCTATCGTTTAATCGAGGATATAATGTTGGCCTTTATCGGGAATGTGCGCCGGCGCGAAGTTGATGTCTTTTTGCAGCGCTTCCATGCAGGTGGCATCACCATGTACCAGAAATACGCCTTTAAGCCCCGGATGGCGCACACCTTCAAGATAGCGCATCAGCCCATGGTGGTCCGGATGGGCGCTGAAAACATCTGTACGCGCTACACGGGCGTAAACTTCCCGTTCCGTGCGGTTAATTTCAACGGTACGTTGTCCGTGCAGGAGGCGATGTCCAAGGGTGCCTTCAGCGCAATATCCTGCGATGAGGATGGTGGCAAAGGGATTCTGGATATTGCGGCGCACATGTTCCTGGATGCGCCCGCCCTCTACCATACCCGCTGAAGAAACGATGATAACCGGTTCATTATAGCTGCTGATGATTTCGGTGCTCAGTTCATCTTCAATGACCTGAAGACCAGGAAACTCAAACAGGGCTTTCCCATCTGCGGCAAATTGACGGGCATCGTCGTTCAGCTGTTCCACATAGCGGCTGTATACCTGGGTGCTTTTAATGGCCAGTGGGCTATCGGTGAACACGCGCACTTTTGGCAGCCTTCCGGCGGCTTGCATGCGGTTCAGGGTATAGAGGATGCTTTGGGTGCGCCCTACGCTGAAAGCAGGAATCACCAGTTTACCATTGTATTTCACGCAGGTCTCTTCGATGTACTGCTCCAGCTCATCCATTGGATTGTTGAGGTTTTGGTGCAGGCGACCGCCATAGGTACTTTCAGAGATGAGGTAGTCGAGGTTGGGCATTGGATGAGGGTCAACCACCAGCGGTGAGCCCCAGTTGCCCAGATCGCCTGTAAAACCAATTCTACGCACGCCATCGGGTGTATTGATGCTGATTGTCACGCTGGCAGCACCCAGGATATGGCCGGAGGGGAAAAACTCAATCGTCACCTCATCATTCATCCTCCTGGGAATCCTGAAAGGCATTTCCACACATTGAGCCATCAGGTCGCGGATGTTCACCGAGCTGTAGAGGGGCTGGCGTTCCGGTCCGAATTTCCGGCCTTTGCGCTTTTTCCCGGGGCGCTGTCCCCCTTGCTGATGCCGCGCCAACTCGGCACGCTGAATGTTCAGGGAGTCTTTCAGCAAAAATTCCGACAACTCTTTCGTAGGGCCGGTGCACAGCACCTGCCCGTGAAAACCCTGGCGCACCAGGTTGGGCATATTACCCGAATGGTCGATGTGTGCATGGGTGAGTATGACCAGGTTCAGCGATGCTACATCAAAAGGGAACGTGGCATTTCGCGCTTCGAACTGATCGCGTCTTTCGTAATCTAGTCCACAGTCTATGAGGATGTTGTAACCGGACGGTGTGGTGAGCAGGTGCATGCTGCCCGTTACCTGCCGGGCGGCACCCCAACAGGTAAATCTGATTTGGTTGTGCAAGGGGAAATTCAAAAAGTGTTTATGAGCAGGGCAGTTTCAGAATTCAATGCTGTTGCTACCCCTGACTGTTTTTTATGATTCAGAGATTTTTTCCTTGGGTTTCACCACAGTAAGCTTCAGCTCCTGCGCATCTTTTTTATGGTCTGCGCGAATTTCATCGCCTTCCTTCACCTGACCTTTCAGGATTTCTTCCGCCAACGGCTCTTCCAGATATTTCTGAAGTGCACGTTGCAGGGGCCTTGCACCAAATTCGCTGTCAAAGCCTTTCTCTGCCAGCCATTCTTTTGCTGCCTTCGTCAGGGAAATTTTGTAGCCCAGTTCCACAATGCGCTTCAGCATTTTCTGCATCCGTATGTCGAGGATTAGCAGGATTTCTTCCTTGCCCAGGGAATTGAAAATAATGACGTCGTCGATTCGATTCAGGAATTCTGGTGAGAAGAACTTCTTCAGTTGGGTTTCAATTACTTGCTTGGTTTCCTTCTCGGCGTTGTGTTGTTTATTTACTGTGGTAAATCCCATACCGGTGCCGAAGTCCTTCAGCTGGCGGGAGCCAATGTTGGAGGTCATGATAATCACGGTATTGCGGAAATCTATTTTGCGTCCCTGACTGTCGGTAAGTCGGCCTTCATCCAACACCTGAAGCATCAGGTTAAACACATCCGGATGGGCCTTTTCCACTTCATCAAACAGCACCACGCTGTAGGGCTTTCTGCGCACTTTTTCGGTTAGGAGGCCCCCTTCTTCGTAGCCCACATAACCGGGAGGCGCTCCTACCAGCCGGCTTACTGCAAATTTCTCCATGTATTCGCTCATGTCAATGCGGATGAGCGCATCATCAGAATCGAAGAGGTATTCGCTCAGGGCCTTGGCCATTTCCGTTTTACCTACACCTGTAGGTCCCAGGAAAATGAAGGAGCCTATAGGCCTGTTGGGGTCTTTCAGTCCTGCGCGGGTGCGCTGGATGGTTCTGGTAAGTTTTTCAACAGCCTTATCCTGGCCGACTACGCGTTTTTTCAGGTCGGCACCCATATGGAGCAGTCGGGTGCCTTCGCTTTGGGCGATACGCTTCACAGGAATACCGGTCATCATGGCCATTACTGAGGCTATATCGTCTTCACCAACAGTGAATTTTTCTGTTTTGCTCTGTTCTTCCCAGCGAGCCTTAGCCTGTTCCAACTCTTCAAGCAGTTTCTTTTCCCGGTCGCGGAGTTTGGCCGCTTCCTCGTATTTCTGGCTTTTCACCACCCTGGTCTTTTCGTGCTTGATTTCTTCGATTTGGGTTTCCAGAGCAGCGACCTCATGCGGAACATGGATATTGCTGATGTGAACGCGGGCACCTGATTCATCCATCACGTCGATGGCTTTATCGGGCAGGTGCCTGTCTGCCATATAGCGCACGCTGAGGTCCACACAAGCCTTGATGGCTTCTGGGGTATAGCGCACACCATGGTGATCTTCATATTTATCCTGAATGTTGCGAAGGATTTCATAAGATTCCTCTACGGTAGCGGGCTCTACAATCACCATCTGGAAGCGACGCTCCAGGGCGCCGTCTTTTTCGATATACTGGCGGTATTCGTCCAGCGTGGTGGCGCCAATGCACTGCACTTCTCCGCGCGCCAGAGCAGGCTTGAACATATTGCTTGCATCCAGCGACCCGCTGGCGCCGCCAGCACCTACCAGGGTATGTATTTCGTCAATAAAGAGAATTACGTCGTCGGCTTTTTCCAGCTCTTGCATGATGGCCTTCATACGTTCTTCAAACTGGCCGCGATACTTGGTTCCGGCTACAAGGCTTGCAAGGTCAAGGGTAACTACCCTTTTATTGAACAGTACGCGGCTCACCTTGCGCTGGATGATGCGCAGGGCCAAACCCTCCACGATGGCGGTTTTGCCAACGCCGGGTTCACCAATCAGCACAGGGTTATTTTTTTTGCGTCGGCTCAGGATCTGACATACGCGTTCGATTTCTTTTTCGCGTCCAACGATGGGGTCGAGTTTACCCTCCTCGCCCATGCGAGTAAGGTCGCGGCCAAAATTGTCGAGTACCGGGGTTTTGCTTTTAGCATTGCCCTTACCAGCCTTGCGCTGTTCGGCAAGTTTCTGCTCTTCGCGATAAAATTCCTCAGGAGTGTCTTGATCGTCAGAAGGGTGTTCCGCCTCCGGTGTGGGGCCCTGAAGGCGCTCCTCTATGGCAGTTTTGAATAGTTCGTAAGTAACCCCGGACTGGTTCATAATCTGCGAAGCGATATTGTCTTCGTCGCGCAGGATACTGAGCAGCAGATGCTCCGTACCAATGATATCCGATTTGAAGATCTTGGCTTCGAGGTAGGTTATTTTCAGGGCTTTTTCTGCCTGCTTGGTAAGGGGAATATTGCCCAGGTTGGCAGCGCGTGTGGCTGTAGGACGGATGGTATCCTCAATGTTCTTCTTCAGACGGATCAGGTCAATATCAAGCATGCGCAAGGTTTGCAGTGCTTTGCCCTCCCCTTCCCGGATTATGCCCAGGAGCAGATGCTCCGTCCCGATATAATCATGACCCAGGCGAATGGCTTCTTCGCGGCTGAATTGAATCACTTCCTTAACGCGGGGTGAAAATTTGGCTTCCATGTTTCTTCCTCAAAATTAGTTTATAAATGCTTCAGGAGTGCATCATTTGAGCCCCCGTGAAGGTGTTTACATAATGCTGAACGTGCAAATCGTAAAATCCTCACCGGGATTGTGGATAGATAATCCTGTGTTGCCAAGGTATGCAAATTCAGGGCCATTGGCAAAGGTCTGACAAAGTAGCACGAAGCTTTAAGGCTCAGGCAGCTCCCGCAGCATATACAGCGGGCTGTTCAAGGTAAAATGGCAGATAGGAAAGACCGAAAGCGCACTGAAGGCATGTGGATAACAAATTCAGCATTAGCGGGCATTGCCAAATTGCGCCATGGGCTTATCCACAGCTTAATAACAGCAGGCTCATCCTTGTTGGAAAGTATAAGCGTGGATATTTAGACAGGGGAGATTGCGCAGCACACAGGTACTTTTGAAGGTTCCCGGAGGTTCAACATGGAGAAAGAAAAGCGAAGAATAAAACCTACACACATCAACCCGCTGGAGCTGGGAGGGAAACTTCCTCCCCAGGCCAGGGAACTGGAAGAAGCAGTTTTGGGTGCGATGATGCTGGAAAAGGAGAAGATTACGGAGGTTATTGAAATCCTTTCGGAAGATCATTTCTATGTAGACCAGAACAAATATGTATTCAAGGCCATTCAAGAGATGTTTGGCGATGGTGAAGCGATTGACCTGCTGACCGTTACCCAGAAGCTCAGAAATACCGGCACCCTGGAATTGGCCGGCGGCAGCTATTACCTGGCCCAACTCACCAACAGGGTAACCAGCGGCGCCCACGTGGATTACCATGCGCGCATCCTTACCCAGAAGTTCATCCAGCGTGAACTGATTCGCGTGTCCGGCGAGATTTCCCGTGACGCTTTTGAAGATGTGACCGATGCGTTTAAACTGCTGGACGAGAGTGAACGCAGCCTTTATGACATTAAAAACCGAAGCCTGAAGAAGGGCTTTTCGTCTATCAGCACCCTGCTGCACAAGGCCATCAACGACATCCAGAACAAGGAAAAAACCGAAGGCGGCCTTACGGGAATAGCCTCCGGATTCACCGAACTGGACCGCATCACCAGTGGCTTTCAGAAGAGTGACCTGATAATTGTAGCAGCCCGTCCCGGCATGGGTAAAACGGCCTTTGCCCTTTCCATAGCGCGCAATGCTGCGGTGAACTTCAGCAAGGCGGTGGCCATCTTCTCGCTGGAGATGCAGGACTTGCAGCTGGTAAACCGACTGATCAGCGCCGAGGCAGAAATTGCCAGCGACCGCATTCGCAGTGCCAGCCTCAACGAAGAGGAATGGCGCCGCCTGCACCAGCGCACCGTGCGACTTGATAATTCAAAAATCTACCTCGACGACACCCCTCAACTATCTATCTTCGACCTGAAGGCTAAATGCCGACGCATGCACAGCCAGCATGGCCTGGACATGGTGGTGATTGACTACCTGCAGCTGATGCGTGCCGACGATAAGAACATCAACAACCGCGAACAGGAAATCAGCCATATCTCCCGTTCACTGAAAAGCCTCGCCAAAGAACTGGATGTTCCGGTTATTGCGCTGGCGCAGTTAAGTCGTGAGGTGGAAAAGCGCCAGGATAAGCGCCCCATGCTGAGTGACCTTCGCGAATCTGGAAGTATTGAACAGGACGCCGATTTGGTTATGTTCCTCTACCGCCCTGAATACCACGGCAATTCTCACGATGCGGAAGGCAACAGCCTGCAGGGACAGTGTGAAATCATCCTGGCCAAGCACCGCCACGGAGAAACCGGAGCAGCCCCTGCCCGTTTTGTTGGTCAGTATTCCAAGTTTGAAGACGTGCGCGACAGCATGTCCAACGGCTACGACAACAGCGGCATCATGACGTTCTCCAGTAAAATGAACGAAGATTCTTCCGGAGGCGGTTATTCATCGAATGACTCCGGAGGTGCCATGATTGTAGAAGATCCGCCATTCTGAGCATGCTCATTACCGAAAAGAATAAAGCCCCGGAATTCCGGGGCTTTATTCTTTTCGGTGGTCTAGGAATCGTCCTGCGATTACAACATGTTGCTGTGTAGTAACCCCTGCTGCGAGATACAGATGACAGCTGCAACAGGCCTTACTGCGCCTTTTCGGTGGGCAGCTTCACCGCATAAATTTGTTCTTTTCCGTCTGCGTATTTCCCTTCGATAGTGATGCTTCCCTTTAGGCTTTGCAGGGCGAGCACGGCACCTGAAGTGCTGTACACCGGCTCGTTTTCAATATGCGTGATGATGAATCCCGGTCTGATACCTGCGCTCTTAAACACCCCATCCACACTTTCCACACGAACACCGTTCTTCAGGTTCAATGCAGTACGTTCCTCCTTGGTTGACGGTTGAAGCTTTAATCCATCATACTCGTTCTCGCCAGATTTCTTTGCTACCTCCGTGGCGGTCTTGCCATCTTCACTCTGCAGGGTAGCTTCCAGCTCCTTCTCAAGACCCTCGCGCAACACCTTTACCTTCAGTTTGTCGCCGGGGCGGTATTTGCCCACTTCACCCTGTAATGCCGAAGAGCTGTTCACGGCAACGCCATTGATACCGATGATGACATCACCCTGCTTTACACCTGCTTTTTTCGCAGCACCGCCGTCAACTACTTCGGCAACATAAACGCCGTTGAGGCTCTTCAGCTGCTGGCGGTCGGCAAGCTCTTGAGTGATGTCCTGAATGGATACCCCCAATAAGCCGCGCTGAACCTTCCCAAAGTTGAGCAAGTCATCCACCACCTTCTTCACCAGGTTTACAGGAATCGCAAAGCCATATCCCACATAGCTGCCGGTTTCGCTGGCAATGGCGGTATTGATGCCTATCAATTCACCTCCGGTATTCACCAGAGCTCCGCCGCTGTTTCCGGGGTTGATGGCCGCATCGGTCTGTATAAAGTTCTCGATAGCATACTTGTTACCCTGGCTGCGGATGAGGTCAATATTGCGGCCCATCGCGCTGATGATGCCGGATGTTACCGTGCTGGTGAGGTTGAAGGGATTTCCCACCGCAACCACCCACTGGCCTACCTTCAGCGATTCGCTGTTGCCGTATTTCAGGAAAGGCAAGCCCGCCTGGTCAATGCGAATCAGGGCGATATCGGTATTTGGGTCGGCGCCAACCAGTTCGGCTACAAAGGTGCGTTTGTCGTTCAGCACCACCTCGATTTTGGTAGCGCCATTCACAACATGGTTGTTCGTGATGATGTAGCCGTCGTCGGTAACAATCACTCCAGAGCCGCTGCCTGTTCGTGGCGTATTGGGCATTTCGAAGCGGAAGTTCGGGTTGTTGAAAAAGCCGAAAGGATCCATTTGCTGAGGCATGCCATCCTGGGCTGTTTTAGGTGCGGAGGCGGTGGTTTTAATGTGAACCACGGCGGCGGTGGCTATTTCTGCCACGGCGGTAAAGTCAAAAGCCGGCGTACCGTTGATGCTGGCAAATCGCGCGGCATATGGAGATGCCTGCTGGCGGGCTTCTATGGAACCCGAAACTGCACGATTACTGATCCATTGATTGAGGCCCAAGGCCCCTGCGCCACCAAGGAAGGCGGCGAAAATCAGAATTCCTGTTTTTTTCACTGTTCCGTTCATAGTTTGAAATTTAGGTGTGTTCATCGGCTCTTTTTCAATTTTTGTTCCAAAGCAACGGGCAGAAAACTCAAATACTGCCGACTTATTTTATTTTCGAGCCTGCCTTTTACTTCTTTCGACCAAAAGGTATCAACCATCCGTGAAATGTTCGGTTCTAGGACACCGGGAGACGAGGAGATTCGCTCCATGATCAGCGCAGGAAACCAGGAAGCCCTGGTGGTTCTGTACCGCAAACACCAGCTTATGCTGCGTCGCTTTGTGATGAAGAATCAGGGTTCACGGGAAGATGCCGAAGACCTGATTCAGGAGGTGCTCGTTGCAGCCTGGCAGAATGCCCAGAAGCAGGAGTTCGTGCTGAGCGCCGGCTGGGGCACCTACCTGATGGCCATCGGGCGCAACCTATGGCTGAAGCAACTGCGCAAACAGCTGCGCTTTAGCGATAAAGATCCTGCGGATGCTGAAAAAATGTCAGCAGATGTCAGGCCTGAACGTATGGACCTCAACAAGGTGGTGCAGTTGGTGGATAAGCTCGATGAGAACTGCCGCCGTCTGCTTACCCTGTTCTACTTTGAATCGTTGGATATGGAACATATTGCACTGCGCATGGGTTATAACAATGCGGATACGGCCAAGGCAAAAAAGTATCAATGCTTCAAGCGGCTGGAAGAAAAAGTGAAGACACATTATAACAAGGAAGATTTTTTTGGCTGAAGGTATGACAAGTCCAGTAGATCATAGTGAATGGATAGACCGCTACCTGCGTGGGGAACTGCGCGGCGAAGAGCTGGAGGTGTTTGAACGCAGACTGAAGCAAGATCCGCAGTTTGCCCTTGAATATGACAGCCAGAAACTGCTGGCCGATGGCATACGCCTGGCCCGCAAGGAAGAGCTGAAGCGGTTTATTGCAGAACGCACCCGCCAACGCGTCATCACCCTACCCAGAAACCGCAGTTTCCTGATTGGCCTGGCGGCTTCCATAGCCATTTTCGCCGCGGGCTGGCTGGGCTGGAAATCAGTGCTGCCCAACATACAACAGCAGGAATTGGCGGCAAGCAAGGGCCAAAATTCCGGTGATGCAACTGGCAATACCCAATCACCTCAGGCTCCTCAGCAGGAAAAAGAACAGCAGGACCATACCCTCGCCTATCAAAAGCAGGAAATGGAAACCCTTGTTCCTATGCCTGCACCTATAGAGGAGGAGGATGTTTCCAATGAGCGCATGGACGCTCCTGCATCTGAAGGCATTGAACCTCCGGATGCTCCCGACAGTTCCCCGGAATTGGTGGCCAGCGTCCGCGTGGCTCTGGCTGAATGGGAAGCAGAAGTGCCCCAAGCCGATGTAAAGTTGAAAGAGACTGTAACGGTGACCAAGGCTGTTCCCCGTAAGTCGGCATCCAAAGCAGTAGAAAGTGAGGAAAGGGCCGCCACCACAGTTCCGAGCATTGCCCGCAGCGGCAACAGTTCACAAGTCCAGTACGACCTGGTATTCCTGAATAACAATCAGCCCGGCTCAGCCTATGAAATGATAGGGACAGAGCAAATCCAGCTGTTCAACCTCACCTACCTGAATCCACTGCTCATCCGCTACCAGGGAAGGCATTTCTTGCGCAGCGGCGACACCTGGTACGAGCTGAGCATCCCATCTACCGGAAGGTTACCCCTGATTCCGCTGAAAGAAAAGGCCCTGTTGAAAGAATTCGGCAGCGAATGAAATTTTTCAAGTACCACGGCGCAGGCAATGATTTCATCCTGCTGGATAACCGCGACGGCAGCATTACCAACTTACCCGTAAAAGAATGGTGCCATCGCCATACTGGCATTGGTGCCGACGGTTTGATGCTGCTGGAAACAGACCCCGAGCTGGATTTCCGCATGGTTTATTACAATAGCGACGGCGGTGTGAGTACGCTGTGCGGAAACGGTTCCCGGTGTATTGCCCGCTTTGCTGCCGACCTGGGTTTGGTGCATGGCGAGGAAGTTCGCTTCAGGGCTGCCGACGGGCCGCATAGCGCCCGTTTTCTGGCTGACGGCAACATTGCCTTGCAGATGAACGATGTACGCCATGTAGAGCGCAGGGGTGATGATATGGTGTTGCACACCGGCTCCCCACATTACATCATCTTTACCGACCGCGACCCAGATGCCTATGATCTGCGGACCTTGGCACACCGCATCCGCTACGCTGAACCCTATGCCGAAACCGGCATCAACGTCAACCTTGTGGAAGTGCGCAGTCCTCAGACCCTGTTTATGCGCACCTATGAGCGTGGCGTGGAAGACGAGACCCTGAGTTGCGGTACCGGCGTTACCGCTGCAGCGCTGGCTGCGCATGCCCGCGCTTCAGGTGCAGAAGGCACCTTCGACATGGAGGTGCAAACCCGCGGCGGCCTGTTGCGGGTGCGCTTCAGCTGCACACAGGATATGTACCGGAACATTATTCTCACCGGACCGGCAGTGAAGGTATTTGAAGGCTTTATGGGATAGTGGCCCAGGATTGCTCCAGGGCTTTAAGAATGCGAAATACCGCAGGGCAAATACTGCTGTTGGCGACCGCCAAATCTAGTTTTTGGACCATCCTTCTATGCCGTGTATGGGGAAATTCCCTGCAAGCCTTAGGACGGTATTCATATACGCTGCAATAGCGGTCAACGCCCAGGAACGGACATGGTGTTTGCTTTAGGGCATAAATGCCATCGGTATCTAGATACAGGTATTGTTCTATAAAGGTTCCAGGCTTCATGCGCAGATGCCCGGACAGCCGTTCGATATCCTTATCGAAGAACATGGGACTGGTGGTGCTGCAGCAGTTGGAACAATCCAGGCAATCGAGGGATTGAAAGGTCACATCATGCGCATCTTCAAACCATTCATCCAATTTACCCGGGGGACGTTTTTTTACAGCTTTTACGACCTTGCGAAAGGCTTCGCGTTTTTTTTTCGCCTGTTCCTGCAGACCTTCAGCGGGATGACTCATGGGTTGAAATGCGATGAGGTCAGTGCTTTCAGGAAAGCAACCAGATCCGCTTGTTCCTCTGCTTTGAGGTTCAGATTAGGCTTGATGAGGGCATCGCGGTTGATGGCATCGGGAACATGATCATCGGGCTTGTTGTAGTATGCCACCACCGCTTCCAGGGTAGGGAACGCACCGTTGTGCATGTAAGGCGCTGTGAGGGATAGATTACGCAAGCCGGGAACACGGAAGCTACCCAGGTCTTCGGGTTTACCGCTGATGCGTATTCTTCCGCTGTCGTTCCAGTTTTTTCCGTTGAACAGGCCTATGTTGCGGTATTCATCCGCAGTAAAATCGGGAGAAAAATGGCAGTCGAAGCAGCCTGCCTTTCCGATAAACAAGTCCCTTCCCCTTTGCGCTGCCGGGCTCATGGCATTGGTATCACCAAACATAAATCGATCGAACGGCGCGTCATACCATTCGAGGCTGCGCTCGTAAGCGGCAATGGCTTTTGACAATAAGGCAACGGAGGGAACTGCGCGGTAAATGTGGCGGAAGGCTGCTTTGTAGGCAGGGTCATTTCGCAGGCGCTTTTCCATATCAGCGGCGTTCATGCCCATTTCCACAGGATGCGTTAGTGGGTGTATCACCTGAGCCTCGAGGTTTTCCGCCCTGCCGTCCCAAAACATTAATGTTCTGGAGGATGCTGAAACCAAACCAGGAGTATTGCGCAGGGTTAAACCACCATCAAAACCCCTTGAAAGAGGCATCGTATCTGAAAAGGCACGGTTAGGGATATGACAACCGGCACAGCTCAGGCTTCTGTTCTTGCTCAGGATAGGGTCGAAGAACAACTTCCTGCCTAATTCCACTTCGTTTTGCGGAATACCCTTATCCGCGGCAAACAGCAATACCGCACTTGCCCAGAAGATGGGCACGACGTATAAGAAGACTTTGCGCAACCTGAACATCAAAGCACTGCGAAGTTACTAAACTACGCCCTGAAGGACCGAGTCATTCCAGAGGTGCACTTTGTATTCCTTGAGGAAATATTACTTTATAAGTGCGCATCCGAATTTTCTGCAACGTTCATGTTTACCCGGTATGCTACACGGATTAGAGCGTTCCTGTCAGGCGCTGCGATCGTATTTCCGAAGCAGTTTCACAAAAACTTCCAAATCTTTTGGATAAGGCGCGGTTGCCTCCACTTCAGAACCATCAAGCCCCTTGAATTTGATGGAATAGGCATGCAGCGCGAAGCGCCGAATGAGCTGAGCATCTTCGCCATGCACATGTCTTTTGATGGAAGACAACAGGTGTTCTCTGCCGCCGTAACGTGTATCGCAGGCAATACGGGCGTTCTGTGAAGCCAGGTGCACCCTGATTTGGTGCATCCTTCCGGTTTTCGGGCGGGCCTCCATCAACGTAAAGTGCCGGAACACTTCCAGCGCCGAGAAGATCGTCAGGGCTGGCTTTCCGCGCTTCCGGTCTATACGTACATGTTCAGAGTCATCGGTATTGATGGGCAGATCCACTACAAAATCCTGCACGGGCAGTTGTCCTTCCACCACACAGTGGTAAATTTTGGTAACCGTTCTCTGCTCAAATTGCAGGGCAAGGTTTCGGTACGCTTCAGGGTTTTTAGCGATGACCATGGCGCCTGAGGTTTCCCTGTCCAGGCGATGGCACA
>CANHRE010000057.1 GCA_947463095.1 Flavobacteriales bacterium
CCCAGTTGTGTCCAAAGAACGCTCGGATTCAAATTGAAAGCAAATCACAACATCTTCGACATAATAGGATAAGAACCATGAGTTGTGTCCAAAGAACGCTCGGATTCAAATTGAAAGCAAATCACAACCTTTCGCGCCTGAATCTCATTCAGCAACCGGTTGTGTCCAAAGAACGCTCGGATTCAAATTGAAAGACATGTTGGGGCTACCCTTCCCTTCGATAAACTCAGGGTACATGGTATTACACCCCGTACCAACCACGCCATTTTTCTTGCCGAATGAAATACCTTTGACTGCATGCATCGCCGCAACTTCCTCCGAAATTCCGGTATGGGCCTGGCCGCATGGTCTGTCATGCCCCATCAGCTCAGCGCGTTTGATCACGTGATTTCCGATCTTCATGCCTATGCTTCTTCCAGGCAACATGCTTTACTGGTAGAAGACGAAGCCTACTGGAACATCGTGCGCACGGCCTTCCGCCGCGAAGGCAATTACATCAATCTGGAAAACGGATATTTCAGTCCCCAGGCGGAACCTGTTTTGCTGTCCACACAGCGCAATGCGGCCTACATCAACGCCACCAGCTCGCACTTCATGCGCCGGGAGCAGGAACAGGCAATTGAAACAGCCCGCACCGCGCTGGCTGATTTTCTGGGGGTGGATGCCGCGGGCCTGGCGCTCACCCGAAATACCACCGAATCCCTGAACACGGTCATTGCCGGATTCCCCTGGCAGCGTGGCGATGAAGTGGTGAACGGAAACCAGGACTACGGCAGCATGAACGAGGCATTTGAGCAGAACGCCCTTCGCTACGGTTTCAGCATGAAGACTGCGGCAGTGCCCCTGCTTCCGCAAGGCGATGAGGAAATTGTGCAAGCCTATACACGACTCATCAGCGGTAAAACCCGCATGCTGCACCTCACACACCTCATCAACCTCAGCGGACAGTTGATTCCGGTGGCGAAGATTGCCCGCGCGTCGCGTGCCATCAATCCGGGCATCTGCGTGGTGGTAGATGCCGCCCACAGCATCGCCCAGCTCAATTTCAGGCTGCCCGAACTGGAGGCTGATATCGTGGGCGCCAGCCTGCACAAGTGGCTCTGCAATCCTTTAGGAGCGGGTATGTTATGGATGAAACAGGAGTGGATTCCGCGTATATGGCCGCTGATGGGAGATACCGGCATTGCACCCGACAACATCAGGCGCTACGAGCACCAGGGCACCCGTCCGTTGCAAAACCTGATGAGCATACCCCATGCCATAGCCTTTCACCGCAGCATCGGCACGGAGCTGAAAGAAGCCCGTTTGAAATTCCTCATGAAACGCTGGGCTGCTGCCGCAGCCGAATTGCCTGCACTGCGTATGCAAACACCCTGGAACAGCGAAGGCAGGAACAGCGCCATCGCCACGGTGGGCCACGAAAGCCTCAGCCCCGGACAATTGGCGCAGCTGCTGTTCGACAAGCATAAAATATTTACGGTAGCCATTGAGCATCCCGTGGTGCGGGGCGTGCGCATTACACCGCATCTGTACACAAGCCTCGGTGAAGTGGATGCGCTCATAAAGGCGCTGAAAAATCCGGCCGGATTTTAAAATGAAAAAAGCAGCCCACCGCTCATCATATGGCCGTTGAAGGAACTTTGTTCTGCTATTTGCGAGGTATATTGGAGGCGGAACCACGCCTTCTCGGATAAAGGAATACCTATACCTGCTGCTAACTGAAAAGCACTGCGCCCGCTGCTCAGGCTCGTCATCAATTTACCCTGAAACAGGAATCCGTGGATGATGTGCTGCCCTGCAAGGCCGGCAAGGAAGTAGTTTATCTGCATGCTGTCTGCACTATTCCCTGGAGTCCAGTAGAAACTGGGCGCCAGCAGCAGCCGCAGCCTTCCTCCGAAGGAAATCTCAGTGCTTAAATGGGTCAGTGACTGGTTGCGCAGGTTGTTCAGGATGCCGCCGCTAAATCCGAGTTGCACTAATGAACTGAGCTCATTGCGTTCCTGCTCATTGAATACACGGGTGCTGTCTGCTCTTTGAGCCGAAAGGCTATGCCCGAACAGCAGGCAGCTTATAATCAGGATGTGCTTCATTTGATGTTGCAGTGGAACAGTGCGATGCCTTCCAGGAAGCCTGTCAGTCGGTCGCCGATGGCAACAGGGCCAACGCCGGCCGGGGTTCCGGTATAAATGAGGTCGCCAATTTTCAGCGTAAAGTATTTTGATACGAAGGCAATGATGTCATTCACGGAAAAGAGCATATCGGCGGTATGGCCGCTCTGTACGGTCTGTCCGTTCTTTTCCAGGGTGAAATGCAGGTCCTGGATGTTTCGGTTGCCCAGCGGCACAAATGGACTCAGCAGCGCTGACTGGTCAAATGCCTTGGCCAGTTCCCAGGGAAGGCCTTTTTTCTTGAGGTTATTTTGCAAGTCGCGGGCGGTGAAGTCAATGCCCAGGGCAATTTCATCGTAATAGGTATGGGCGTATTTTGCTTCAATATGGCGGCCCAACTTATTGATGCGCACCACCAGTTCTACTTCATGATGCACATCGCTGCTGAATTCAGGAATGAAGAAGGGCTTGTTGTTAAGCAGCAGGGCCGAGTCCGGCTTCAGGAAGATAACCGGTTCGGTCGGTACATCGTTTTGTAATTCCAGCGCGTGATCGCGGTAGTTCCTGCCAATGCAGATGATTTTCATGGTGTGGGCGAAACTAAGATAATTTCAGCAATGCGGGGGTCACGGTTGGAGTAGCGCACCTTATAAGCCGCCGCGCTGCGTTCAAGATCTGAAGGGTTCCACATGATGCCGCGTTCCAGTTTTTCAATCTGTTTGTTCCCCACGCGGAAGGAATAACGCAGGAGGCCATGATGGAGTGATTCAACCTTCAGGGGGGCGATGGCTGAATAATGGTCCAAGTGAAATGCGCGACGCCATTGTGCGCCTTCATACACCAACCAAGGGGTTAGCCCAAGTACGGCAAGCACAGCTCCATAGAGCCAGGCATCATTGAATTTTTCGTTCTTCAGTATGTGCCGCACATTCAGGTAACGCCACAGCAAGGCTGCCATCCGAAGGACCGATGCCAAGAACAATACCAGAGATAAGAGGGTGAATAAATGGTCATAGGAGGCTTCATCGGCAAACCAGTTGAGCCATGCATACAACGAAGCAGCAATGCAAATCATGGGCAGCAAGAGCAACTGTATGCGCAATGTCCGGTAGCGGCTTTTGTAATCTGCTACAAACTGCAGTTCGCGTTCCCTAAGAATTTGGCGGGCACGTTCCTTGCGGGCTTCTTTGGACAGCGCAGAGGTATCTCGGCTGCGGGGTTCTTGTTTGCGTGTTTTTTCATAATGGGCAAACAATAGGGCATCATAAACTTCCTTCTTGCCCGGGTTAGACAATAGGTCATATCCCTGATTCAGCACCTTCATCATCTGTTCAGCGCCGGCATCGTTCGGGTTATGGTCTGGATGATAGCGCCTTGCTGCCTGCAAATAGGCTTTCCGGACCTCGGCAGCATCGCAGCCGATCTTCAGTCCAAGCAGTTTATAGTAATCGTATTCCAAGGCGGTTTAAATATAAAGCGAATCACAATACTGCATATGGTGAACCTGCTTTATTTTGTTCCATGCGTGAACTGTACATACAGGTGAAGCCGGGTTCCTCGAGAGATCAGGTGGAACAGCTGGAAGACGGAACCTGGATGGTGAGGCTAAAGGCCAAGCCGGTAGATGGCGCTGCCAACAACGCCCTGATAGAACTGTTGTCGCGCACCTTTGATGTGCCCAAAAGCCATATCAGTATTGCGCGCGGGGAAACGTCGCGTTTCAAGAAGGTATTGATCCGGGAATCCTGATCAAGCATAGCCAAAAAAAAGAGCCTCCCGAAGGAGGCTCTTTTCAGAAGTTCGCCGTTCAATCAGAATGGCAGAACCGGGAATTAGTGTTTTACGAAGCGGATGCTCTGTTTGGTGCCGTTCACCTCAGTGGTGATCAGATACATACCATTCTTCAGGTTGCTCAGGTCAAGCTGACGTACAGAAGCGGGGTAGCTGCCAACAAGGCGGCCGGCCATATCGCTCACATGGAACATAACAGATTGAGCTGGGAGCACCACCTGGATGCTGGTGCGGGCAGGGTTAGGATAAACAGACAAGTTGCTTGCGTTGTTCGCAGCAGCAACCTGGTTGTTTACGTTGTTCTTTTCCAGAGCAATTTCAGTACCGCTCACCATGTCCTTGTCAGTTACAACACTGATAGGTGCAGGAGGAACAATATTGAATACGCCCTGAGTCAGGTTGTACGTGCCAGTGTTCTTAAAGAGGTTGTTTTCAGTGCTGGTGATGATACCGCTGCTGGTGCTGCCACCAATGCTGCGCCATGAGCCGTTGTCAAGCCATGCAACACGATCAAATGCACCGGAAGCCGCCAAGCCAATATAAGTGCCGAAGGTGTCAGCGGTGAGGCGTTGAGCAGTCCAGTATTCGGTGCTGCTGATAGAAGACAGGCTGCTGTGCAGATCGGGGTCAAGGCCGGTAGGATTTGAACCTACATGTTCAATTTTCCAATCGTTCTTAGTGCCGCTGTTGCCGATTACGATGGCTTTCAAGCTACCAGAACGACCCACGGGAACAGTGATTTTGTTGCCGCTGAAGGCGCCGTCAGTTTTGTTCACATAAGCAGTACCGGCGATGTAAGAAGCATTGTTGGCTCCGCTGATGCTGTTGCTGGTCAGGGTAGCCTTGAAGCCGTTGGGGTCAATATGTCCTTTGGTCAGGGTCAGGGTACCGAAGTTCACGTCGCTGCCCAGAACAAGGTTTCCGGAAGCGGCTTTACTTACAACGATAGGAGTACCTGTCAGCGCGCCTGCAGTAGCAGTAGAAAGCGTTTGGTTGCCGGTAGGAGCATTGACAGTCAGAGAAGTCATGGTGTTGTTGCTGCCGCCGATGATTACGCGACCCTGGGCCTGGAATAAACCGCCATTTATATTGGAAGAAGAGCCAATGGTGCGGAGCGTATCTGTTACAATAACATTGTCAGCGCTGAAGGTAGCCGCATTGCGGATGTTCAGTTTGTTGAAGCTGGTAGTTGATACGGTAGCGGAATTATAGCTCAGGTCATGAGAAGTGTTTCCACTCAGGTTCCAGGTACTGCCTGGAGTTCTGAAGATGCTGCCGGTGGAGCGACGGAGGTAACCGGTCAGGTTCACAACACCATTGTTGGTAGGTGAATTGATGGTACCATTGGCGTCAACCCACAGGTTGTTCAGGTTAAGGGTTGTGCCTGCGAGCGGGTTCATCTGACCGCCGCGGATGTATGTCAAACCAGAAGCATTGATGCCGTTCACACCGGTGTACACGTTGCTGTTGAACGTGATTTCCAAGTTGCCAACATTGATAACTCCTTTACCTTTATCAGCAAGAAAAAGCGCACCCTGAAGGATCATGGTTCCTACGGTCAGGTTTGCGGTATCACCTTCCAGACGGATACGACCGCGGTATTTGGTGTTGGCAGTGATGCTGGCCATGTTCAAAGTGTCGCGGATGATAGCGTCTTTGGTAGCGTTGGTGCCGTCAAATACTACGTCAGCACCGTCACAAGGACATTTATCACCAACCCAGTTGCGGCGGGTACTCCACTGTTCATCAGCTCCGCCACCGTCCCAAACTACAGTACCATCGGCACAGGTATTGGGGGCAGTGGTGTAAACACGAACTACGCCTTTGTTGCTGCTGAATTCACGAGAGCCACCGGCAACACGAGTTCCGTTTCCGGAAATTGATGCCTTACGACCAAATTGCTCGTTGGCTGCTGTTCCGTCAACGTCGCTGGTAAGTGCCTGATCCCATCCTGAGCCCAGGTTTTTCCAAATGCGCAGGTGACCTGCGTCAACGCCGGAAGGGTTGTTATTGCGAGGAGCACCAACAACAATGGTACGGCCGTTATAGGAGATGCCCACTTCGAAACCGGAAGAATCACCAGCTGCTTCGCCGTTGATGTCGGTACTAACTTGAGTCCAGGCAGAAGATCCTGCGAATTCATAAACGCGGGCGCAGCCTGCGCGGGTCATGCTGTTATTCGAGTTTTTTGGAGCACCAAGAATCAGCGTATCACCGGTGAAAGAAAGACCTACACTCCATCCTGACTCTTCGCCGGCAGTTTTGCCATCGACGTCAGCACCAACCTGATTCCAGCTGGTTGTGCCAGCATTCCAGTCGAAAACGCGCACATGACCGGCATTGCCCAGCGGGCCGCCAACGTCGTTGGATGTAGCACCAACTGCGATGCGGTTTCCGGTGGCTGACATGCTCACAGAGTAACCGAAGAAATCACCGATAGCTTCACCATAAAGATTAGCACCTTTTTGGGACCACGCGCTGCCATTCCATGAAAAAACACGTGCCATACCAATGTCCGTCTGGGTGTTGGTAGATCCGTTGTTGGAATGTGCACCAATTACGATGCTGTTTCCGTCTGCAGCAAGGTCGATGGCCGTGCCGCTAAGGTCTCCTGCGGCAATACCGTCAATGTCTGCACCGAGCTGAGCCCATGCAGAACCGTTCCAACGGTATACGCGAACATGACCGGCGGAAGCTCCAGTGCCACTGTTATTGGGTGCTCCGATTGCCACGGTCAGGCCGTTGGCAGAAAGAGAAACTGAAGTTCCTGATTCATCATTGGAGGCTTCCCCAATGATGGCTGAACCTTTCAGAGTCCATGTGCCGCTTACCAGTTCGAAAACACGCACAGAACCCGCTTTGGAGCTGGTCCATGACGCGCCTACGGCAACGGATAATCCATTCGCAGACAGCGCGTTGGCCATCTGCATGTGAAGGCCTGAGGCGCCGCCTAAAATGTCGGAGCCTACTTGGGTTTGAGCGTTAAGATTCGCTGATAGCAACGAACTCATAACGAGTACACCCATAGCTTTGATTTGAGGGGAGAAGATGTTTCTCATAGTAAATATAGTTTTTGACGGTGCGAAATTAATCCCTAAGTGGACACCAGGTATCAGCTGTGGATAACATTGGGGAAAAAGGGATTTTTAATTGTATTTTAACAATTAAGCCCATTCTGCTTCATATCCCATCCTTTTTATAAGGCAATCTTAAGTAAAACGCTTGTGGCGCCCGGTCAGAGCAGGTGCAACTGATGGTCTGAGCCATCTTCAGCATTCAGATTTTCCGATGAATCTTTTGGCGTATTTCCTGTTTCAGGTTGTATTGTTCTGGGGGATACTAATTCCAGCTTCTGGATTGCCATACCCTGCCACTTTGAACCAAGCGCTTTCCAACCTTTTAATTCAGTTAATACACTAAACTTAAAAAGCTCTTTAATTTTAGTCTTGTCTTTAGCAATCCAATGGATTTCTAACTCAGGATCTGTTTCCAAACTGCAGGCCAGCAACTTATGGCCTGGCTCTTCACCAAGGAAGTTGAATTTCTTATCGGTAGACAAGGTTTCAATAAGGAATTTCTTTGCATACCAATGTTTGTTACCGCCGTGATAATAAAAGGCGTGAATGGGTTGTTCGGGGATGAACTTCTGCACCAGGTAAACCTGATCAGGGTTATAACGGTTGGTCAGGGCATAGTCGGTAAGCTCGTAACTACCATCATTCCAAATAACAAAAATCCGCTCGTCGCCGTCAAATTCACCAAGGTACTGGCCGTGTCCATCGGTATTCAGACGACCTACCTCTGGCTCAAACCATATTTTCCTGCCTCCTGCGGTACTTCTGCCTTTCTCTTTCAGTTCCACCTTGCGCACGGGATAACGGGTGAGCAGGTTGCCCTGTGAGCCTCTGCCCTTGATGGCGAGTTGCGCGAAGTCGTAGTCGAATTGCTTCACGCGCGCGCCCGCCATATTGCTCAGATGAACAGCAATTTTCTCCGCTTCGGCATTTCGGTTTGCTGTAAAATACAACAGATCACTGCCTGGTGTTCCCTGCGTAATGTCGTACTCCTTATCGCGGATGATGCCTGTGATGTTGAAACGCTTCACCAGCGTGCGCTTTGATGCTCCGTCGAAGTACACTACGTTGTACACCATCCGCTCATCATTTTTCCTGAACACGTCAACATGGATGATGTTCTTACCCATAAATTGCTTCTCGCTCACCTTGCTTACTATGTATTTACCATCTTTCCGGATGGCAATGATGTCGTCAATGTCGGAACAATCACAGATGAATTCATCTTTCTTCAATCCAAAGCCGATAAAGCCTTCTTTCATGTTGGCGTAAAGCTTGACGTTTGCTTCGGCAACAACATTGGCTTCAATACTCTCGAAGTTGCGAATCTGCGTTTTGCGCTCCCTGCCTTTACCATAGTTCTTCATCAGCTTCCTGAACCACTCAATGGCGTAGTCGGTCAGGTTGTCCAGATGATGTTGTACCTCGCCTATTTGGGTTTCCACACCGCGGATATGTTCATCGGCCTTGAAGCTGTCGAATTTGGAAATGCGCTTGATCTTGATTTCAGTGAGCCGCACAATATCATCGCGGGTAACCTCCCTGCGCAGCAACTTCTTGAAAGGATCGAGGCCCTTGTCGATGGTTTCCAGCACAGCCTCCCAAGTTTCGCATTCTTCAATATCGCGGTAGATGCGATTTTCAATGAAAATCTTTTCAAGTGACGATAGATGCCAGTCATCCTCAAGCCTGCTGCGTTTGTTGATCAGGCTTTGACGCAGCAAGGCCAGGGTGTTGGCGGTGCTGCGCTCTAATATTTCATTGACGCTGAGGAAGGCCGGTTTATCGCCAACAATCACACAGGCTGCGGGAGAAATGCTCACTTCGCAGTCGGTGAAGGCGTATAGGGCGTCTATCGTCTTGTCCGGTGAGGTCCCGGGTGCAAGCTGGATTTCAATTTCTACGTTTTTAGCGGTGTTGTCCACCACCTTTTTTATTTTAATCTTCCCCGACTCGGCAGCTTTAAGCATGCTCTCTATCAGTGAACCCGTTGTAGTGGAGTAGGGGATTTCCTTGACAAGAAGCCTGTTCTTATCCGCTTCCTCAATGCGGGCGCGAACCCTGATTCTGCTGCCTTTCTTTCCGCCGTTGTAATTGCTGAAGTCGGCCATGCCTGCCGTGGGGAAGTCTGGCATTAGGTTCGTTTTTTTACCCCGCAGCACATCAATGCTGGCTTCGCACAACTCAATAAAGTTATGCGGCATAATCTTGGTGCTTAAACCAACGGCAATGCCCTCAACGCCCTGAGCGAGCACCAGCGGAAAACGCACCGGCAGGAGCAGCGGTTCGCGTTTACGGCCATCGTAGCTGAGTTGCCAGTTGGTAAGTTCCTCGTCAAAGAGCACCTCCAGGGCAAATTTGCTCAGCCTGGCTTCTATGTATCTTGGCGCTGCTGCGCTGTCGCCGGTTGCCGGATCACCCCAGTTACCCTGTGTATCGATGAGCAAATTCTTCTGCCCAAGGTTTACCAGCGCATCACCTATGGCGGCATCTCCGTGTGGGTGGTAGGCCATGGTAGCCCCGATGATGTTGGCCACCTTGTTGAAACGGCCGTCATCCATTTCCTTCATGGCATGAAGGATGCGGCGCTGCACGGGTTTTAAGCCGTCTTCCAGCGCAGGTACTGCGCGCTCAAGAATTACATAGCTGGCGTAATCAATGAACCAGTTCTGGAACAATCCGCTTACAGGTTGTATTTCGCTGTGTCCGGAACCAATGCTGGTTTCTGTGGCGTCTTCTTCAGAAAGATTGATATGATCTTCTTCGTGGTTCAAGGAATCTGCAAAAAAAGCCTATAGACCGCATTTGCTGTCCTCAGGTTTTGCACAAAATGCAGATAATGTTAACTGTTCCACCAACCCTGAGGGTCTTCGATGAAACGGCTGATGCTGTCCATCTGTTCTGCTTCGATATACCCTTTTTCGGCAGCAACAGGAAGCAGATGATCCAGGTCTGTAAGGGTGATCAGTTTGATGTTGCGCTCTTCAAAACGCTTCCTGGTTTCGGGGAAGTTATAACTAAACAGCGCAAGCATCCCGCACACTTCCGCACCTGCGTTTAGCAGCGCATCTGCAGCGGCAAGGCTGCTTTTGCCCGTGCTGATTAAATCTTCTACCACCAACACCTCATATCCGGGCACCAGGCGACCCTCAATTTGGTTTTTTAGTCCGTGTTTTTTAGGCTCCGGTCGAACATAACAAAACGGAACATCCATGGCATCGGCAAGTAAAGTGCCATGGGCAATACCTGCCGTAGCTACACCGGCAATCATTCCAGCTTGAGGAAATTCGCGGTATGCCACCTCGTGGAGGCTTTTTTTTATAAAACTTCTGATTTCTGGAAAGCTAAGCAATACGCGATTGTCGCAATAAATTGGGGAGCGAATTCCACTGGTCCAGGTGAACGGATCATCGGGACTTAATTGCACGGCTTTTACCTCGAGGAGATAATTTGCTAATTTTGCGGCGAGGTCTGAATCCATGGAGGGGCAAAGCTACAAAATCTACTTTAACCGCTGTTCCCTAATCCTTGCGCCCTCTATACTCAGCATTTCCGGGATTCCCAACGTATTTTTTATAGACGATGATGCCCTGGAACGCACGGTGCGCATCATGGTATCGGATGAAAGTGCGGGCAAAAAGCTGAATTATGTTTTGCTTTCAGAGCAACCCCAGCAGCAGCTGAAATGGCTCATGGAGTATTTTCCGGTGGTGCGCGCTGCAGGCGGCATTGTCATGAATGAAGACCGCGAAATATTGACCATCTTCCGCAACGGCTTTTGGGATTTACCCAAAGGGAAGATTGAGCGGATGGAAGATCAGAAGGCTGCCGCCCTGCGGGAGGTCGCTGAAGAAACAGGCCTTAGATCCATGAACCTGGGCAACAAGGTGGGCATCACCTATCATGCCTATGCCGATGAATATTCGCCCATCATCCTCAAAGAAACCCATTGGTACCGCATGAACGCTCGCTTTCGCGGCGATCTGAAACCTCAGGTGGAAGAGGGAATCACAGAGGTGCGCTGGGCCCCGCTTGACTTTTTTACCTCGCCCGATTTTCAGGCTTTCGATTCCATCCGGGAATTGTTGCACGGTGTGATTCAGGGCCTCACCACCGAAGGTACAAAAGGCGTATAATCGCCACCATATACAATGATGTCGCGCACCACGGTGCTGCTGATGTTATTCAGTTCAGGACTGGTTATCAGAAAAATCGTTTCTATGCCCGAATCGAGTTTGCGGTTCACCTGAGCCAGGTGCGCTTCGTATTCAAAATCTCCGGAACTGCGCAGCCCACGTATGATGTAAGAAGCGCCCACTTTGCGGCAGAATGCTACAGTGAGTTCTTCATAGCTTTCCACGCGAATTCCTGGATGGTCTTTGAACAGTTCGCGAATCCAACCCATGCGTTGCTCCAGAGGGAAGAGGCTTTGCTTTTTGGTGTTTTTGCCCACAGCCAGCACCACTTCGTCAAAGATGCTGGCCGCCCGCTTTACTATGTCGGCATGCCCCAGGGTGATGGGGTCAAACGTGCCCGGAAATACCGCTACTTTCTTCATGCTGCAGATGGCGAAGATACAGGAATCAGGGTTGCCCGAACCGAACCAGGTATAAGGTATCCACCGCCTTGGCCCGAGTGGCCCTGTTCAGGAAGTTGAGCCGCAGCGCAGTGGGCCGGTAATCGGCATAGGTTTTATATACGGTGTAAGAACAACCGCTTTCCCTCAGGCTGTCCAGAGTGTTTCCCTGGCATAAGCTGTAATAAGGTTTGCAAATGCGGATGTCATTTCCATGCCAATAAGGATTTATATGCTCACTGTAGAATTCAAAAGCGTGGATGTTGCAGGCTTGCGGTGCATGCCGGAACTGCTCTATGGGAATCTTGAGTTCCCTGATATCACGGGCAGCCAGGGCAGGAGCTTCATAGCGCAGCAAGTTGGGGTAGAAGTAGCTGTTCATCTGGAAGTTCAGGGCTATGGCACAAATGGCACCCATCCATATCCATTGTTGCATACCCTGTTGTTTCAACTTCCTAAGGAACAGAAATCCACCTATCCAGAGCAAAGTGCATAGGATCAAAACACCGGTCTTCCATCCCTGAGGAGGGAAGATGAATACCGGAATGGCGATGGCCAGCAGCAGCATCACCGCCGGGAAGAGACGGAAGGAAAGACCGAGCCCCCGCTCGGGCTTGCTGTTTCCCTCCAGGATGGGTTTCAGGGAACCCGCCAAGAACATGGCCGTAAAGGGATAACACACAAACACATAATGCGGCAGCTTGTACTGCGAGAGCGAGAGCGCCGCAAAGGGCAGCAGCCAGCCGCAGAGGCTGATGAGTTCTTCCTGCGCGGCCACAGCGCTGAAGCGGGCTTGTATCATCCTGCGCAGCTTCAGGAACAGCGCCACTACCGCTGTAAGGCTCCAGGGTGCAAAAGACCATAGAAAAATATGGGTGAAGTAGAAATACCCCGCATCATTCGACCAAACATTCTCGCCGGTAATCCGTCCAAAGCTCTGCTTCCACAGAAAAAAGTAGGGACCTTCCCAGCCGTATTGACGGTACAGCCCGATGAACATGGGCAGGAGCAAAATCCCCATCAACAGCAGGCCCAGCAGCCAAACCGGGCGAAAAATCTGCTTCCATTCCCGGCGCAACAGCCAATGTCCGCCCAGGGCCATTCCCGGCGCAATCAGGCCAATCGGTCCTTTGCTCATCATGGCCAGGGCAATGCCGGTAAATCCCGCAATGAAGTTCAATGGCTTGTTATTCTGGCTGAAGCGGTCCAGCTGCCACACGGCGAAAATTACGAAGCCCGACAGCAGCGTATCCGTGCGCACATCGTTGTTGAACTGGTACCAGGCCAGACTGGTAGACAACATCAGGGCGGCCAGCAATCCGGTCTTACGGCCATACCAACGTTCAGTTAGGCGGAACAGGCTGTACAGACCCAGCAGCGTGACCAGGAAGCTCGGCAGCTTATAGACCAGGTTACCCGGATCGAAGACGTTGAACATCAGGGCTGAAAGCCAGAACAGCAACGGCGGCTTATCGAGGTAATTCTCACCGCGGTGCATCACCTCCAGGAAGTTGCCGCTGTCCGCCATTTCCCGACTGATGGACGCGTATTGTGCCGCATCCACATCCATTACATCCACAAACAGACCGGGCAGGTACGCCAGCAGGGAAACAGCAATCATCCGGAGCAGGTTCTTCTCGCTCATGCTGCGAATTTAACGGAGGGTGAGCGGAGTCGAACCCACCGTTAAATTATCCCGCACTAACATTGTCATGGTGAGCTTGTTGAACTATGAATATTTTTACCATTCATGATGGTTCGACGGGCTCACCATGACAGGATATTTCACTTACCACTTACCACTTACCACTTACCACTTTTCTTCAATACCCCAACAACTCCAGCTCTTTCGGATATACCACCCGATAGCGCACCCGGATTTTTTGGGTTTCGGCAGGCTTCAGGGTGATTTTCCAGGTAAGCTGTCCGCTTTCTTTGTCCTGTATGGTTTTTACGCCCGAAGGGGTTTCGAACTTCACCTCGTCTATGCGGATGTCTTCGGAAGTGGAAACCGGTATCTGATCCCTGATTTCCAGGTTCACAGTTTCTTTATTGGTATTGTTCAGTTGGATTTCATAGCCCAGCTCCATCGATTTCTTGCCGCCCACCAGTTGCCTGCCGGCGTAGTTGCGGATCAGCTTACGTTCGGTCAGCACCTTCTTGTCCTTGCCGAACGACAGCTTCAGTGTATCGGTTTCGGGATTCAGGTCGAGCTGCAATTGTCCGGTGAAGCTGCCTTTGAAGAACAGGTTGGCCGGCCCGGGCAGCAGGTTCAGCTCTTGCCAGCCTGTAACATCAGCCACCAGGAACACGCTCTTTTCCAGCTTGGGAATGGTGTAGTAGCTGAAACTTCCCGGCAGGGAATATTCCTTCAGGGAAACCAGTTGCATCTTGCCGTCGGTCGGCACGGTATAGGGCAGCGCGATTTCATAATCCACGGCGATGGCGCTGCTGTTCACGGCCACCAGGTTGCCCAGCGTTTGGGTGTTCAGCGACTTGCGCAGGCGGTCCTGCCTCATGTCTTCGTTTTTATCCTGGTCGTCGTCGGACATTACTGTTACACCGGCCACCTCCATCATTTGTGGTGGAGCGTTCTGCACCCGGATGCCGTCCATATAGCCTTCATACTGAGGTTCTTTGCCGCGGAAGCTGAAGCCGTCGTTTTTCTGCAATACGGGAAGATTACTGCTGGTATTGGGTGTGCCGGTGCTCAGGATCAGGGGAATCTGGTTCCATTCTTCTCCGGAATTCTGATAAACGCTCGCTTTGCTGATCACCCGAACAGGCTGACCGGTGCTTTCAGCGCGTAAGTCGTACAAGGGGCTCCAGCCGGCGTTCTGCACCAGATAGCTGCATTCGATATCGGTAGAGGTAGCCTGTTCGCTGGCCACCTGCAGCACAATTTCGCCGGTGAGCTTGCTGGAGTTTCCTGAGCGTTCTGCAATCTGGTTGTTCAAACGGTTTACCTGCTCCTGCAATTTTCCCATGCGCTGCACCACATCGAAATGTTCTTCGCGGATCTGATTCATGCGGCTGCGGAACAGGTCGGCCACCTTTTGCAGTTCGGCGGCGTTCACCCCGTTCTGGCTGCCTCCGATGCTGCGGTTGTTCAGGAAGATCTCCGATTCTTTTTCCAGCAGGTTCTTTTTGGTTTCCAGCCTGCGTATTTCTGTTTCCAGCAGCGCCACGGAATCCTGCCACAGCCTGATTTGCTGCGGCAGCTTCACCGGCACCATATAGTTGTTGCGGAAGGTAGCGCTCAGCACGGCCACGTTGTTGGTGCTCGACACCTGGATGCTGGAGGCATTGATATAAGGCGAAAGGTTACCCAGCACCAGCTCGCTCACGCCCTTTGGCAGCTCAGCTCGTGCGCTGCGATACACCTCGGCGCCTTGCAGGTACACTTTTACCCGTACGATGCGCGTGGGCGTAAGGGGATCCTGGTATTGCCCGGCCAGCGGTATCAGCTTGCCACACAGGGCCAGCGCGGCACAGGCCGTAAAGAGGATGCTGCGTTTCATGCCTACGAAATTACAAAGCAGCCCCGGAGTTAGGTTGGGAAATTTCATGACACGGAATACCGGCTTGGGCGGATAGGTAAATGGCAGGGAATAACATGCCACGGCAAGCCTGATTTAACGAATAACAAAAAAGTATCAGCGTTACCCGCCACGACAGGTAGGTAGGATGGATGCTGCATTCAAGCTTCAGCGCTGCACGATGAGCTATATTCTATGATTTAAATCATGTTTTTATGTCGATTATTTTTATATTTTCGAATAAACCTTAACCATTATTTCTATGCATTATCTCATTAATTTCAGATTACAGCATGCTTTATTCACATCATGCTTCTTAGGTACGGTTCTTGCCGGGGGGGGCTATCCGCCCAGTCTCAGGCCGTAGGTTTCTGGAAAAACCGCATGGGACAAGCGGGCTCTCTGACGGCGTACACCGATAGTGCCTTGGGTATTGGCACGCCAAACCCTGAAGGAAAAGCGGAGTTGCGTTATTGTCCACCACCCCAACGCGACCACATGGGTTTTCTGATCAC
>CANHRE010000058.1 GCA_947463095.1 Flavobacteriales bacterium
ACAGCAGGTGTGCTGTACTTCACGGCATGCTCCTATACCTTCGTCCCTGCCAGAGGTTTTACCGGCACCGCCCGTGTATCCTATTCTGTATGCGACAACGGGGTGCCTTCCGCTTGTGATACCGCCATTCTTAGCATCAGTGTGGACTCTCTTCCAAAACCGACATACAACAATGTGATTGCCAACGATGATATGGGCGTGTGCATCAATACTTCCCTATCCTCAAACGTGCTGCTGAACGATGGCGATCCGGAAGGAGACAGCTTCGGTGTGATTGCTTGGTATTACGATGCCGATGGCGATGGTTTTGCCGAAACGCCAGCCGCTCCGGGCACTACGCAATTTGTTGGCGGACGGGATATATACGGGTTCTTTATCGCCAATGCCGGAACGATTCTGTTGGACTCCAATGGCGATTATACTTTTACCCCGACAGGTGGCTATTATGGAACCGTTGCGCTGGCCTATACCATCAGAGATAACGGCGCCCAGCCCACAACCGATGAAGCGCTGCTGTATATTCACTCCCTGCAGCCAAACGGTGTTCTGAATGATCCGCCCTTTGCCGGCGATGATTTTGCCATGACGCGCAGCGACAGCAGCGTATTGGGCACTTGGGGCTTCAACGATGTAGAACCCAATGGTGATTCAGTGGCTTTAAATGGAGGCAAAGCGCATATGCTGTTGGGTGCCTTGTCAGGTCCAGGGTTGCCATTGGATACGGTATTTACCGACTCCGGCGGCACCGTGATTTTCTATTCTAATGGCAGCTTCCTATACACACCCGGTACTGGCTATTTTGGTCCCGACAGGGCTTTATACACCCTGTGTGACCTGAATGCCGCATCGCCAAGTCCGCTGTGTGCTTCGGCTACGGTTTACCTGTTGGTGTATCAAGCGCCGATTGTGATTTCAGGTACTGTTTACAACGATGCCAACGGAGGCACTCCCGGCGGCAGGCCGTTCAACAATCCTTCGGGCAGCCCATTATACGCCTACCTCCTGAATAATGGGGTGGTGGAAGACAGCGCCCGTGTTCGGGCTAACGGCACCTACAGCTTTGATGCCGGCAGGGCCTACGACACGTACAGCATCAGCCTGACTACGCTATCTGTGCCCATAGGCAGCCCCGCTCCTGCGCGGATTTTGCCGGCCAACTGGCAATATGTATCAGAAGCGCTGGGAAGCAACAACGGCAGTGGTAATGGCAACGACGCACCTGTAAATGGATTATTGCCGCTCATTACCGGTCCGAACAATCCTGCCGGATTGAATTTCGGACTCAATTATCTGCCCTTTGCCCACGACAAGACCTACTCGGTAAACCCGGATTCCATTTACTGGAAAACAGGGGCTCCGAAGGGTGGATTTGAACGCATCTTGCGGCTTAATGCCCTGAGTGGAACCAACGACACCACCTTCAACTCCGGCAGCAGTGCCGATATGCCCGGCAAGCTGTCCGGCTTTGACCTGGAAGAAGGACGCATCAACGGACTTACCGGAGGTAGTAAATATACCTTGGTGCTGGAAACGCTTCCGGATACCAATGAGGCGGTGCTGGTCTATCCGGTAAACGGCAAGATGGAAAGCTTCTTTGATGTGTTCTTTGATTTATGGGACACCAGCATCAACCGCTATGTGATTCCCAAATTTAATCCTGACAGCCTTTATATCAAGTTCAAGCTGGCCGGACAGAGCAGCACATCCTTCCAATATTCCTACAGGGATTCATCCGGCATGAGGGGAAGGGTGGCAACCTATACCTTTGATTTCTCAAGTCCGCTGCCGCTTACGCTTACCCAGTTCCGGTGTGATGAGGCGCCCTCAGGGGTGTTGATTCAATGGGCTGCCATTGCACAAAGCGGCACGGAACAGTTCGGTATTTTGCACAGCAGCGACGGAAAAAACTGGAAGTTGCTGCACACCATCCAGGGCAGGGGCGCTCCCGGTGAGTTGACGCATTACTGGTGGAAGCACGAGCGACCCCAGCCCGGGTTGAATGCCTATCGCCTGAGCGTCAGCGACGAGTTGGGGAACATCATGCAAGGCCCCATCTGCGCAACCAACAGCAACGGCGAACCTTTAACAAGTGCGCGATTGTATCCGAACCCGGCGCGCAGTAACTGCCGGCTGGCCTTCCAGTTAACTCAGGAGCAGGATGTGGACATCCGCATCATGGCTTCAAGCGGCAAGGAGGCAAGGTGCCTGCGTGTGCGTGGTGTTGCGGGAAACAATGATATTGAGATTATGCTTGATGAGCTGGAGGCAGGACTATACTATCTGAGTGCCGACGGACCGCAAATAAGCGCGCGCTTCAGGCTGGTGCTCCAGGATTAACGGAATTCAGTGTTAAGGCAAGGCCGGTTTCAGGGAATCAACGCCCCTTGAAATCGGCCTTCCTTTTTTCTACGAAGGCGTTCATGCCTTCCTTCTGGTCTTCGGTGGCAAAAAGCATGTAGAAGTTTTTACGTTCGAAGAATAAGCCTTCCTGCAGGCTGCTTTCAAAGGCTTTCAGCACGCTTTCTTTTGCCAATTGCACGGCGATGGGCGATTTGGCGGCGATGGAAGCGGCCATCTTCACGGCTTCATCCAGGTATAGTTCCACCGGCACTATTTTGTTAATCAGGCCTGCGGCTTTGGCTTCTTCGGCGCTGATGAAGCGTCCGCTGAGTACCATTTCCATAGCGAGCGCTTTCCCCACTGCGCGGGTTAGCCTTTGTGTGCCGCCGGCACCGGGCATCACGCCAATATTGATTTCCGGCTGGCCAAACTGAGCGGTTTCGCTGGCAATGATGATGTCGCACAACATAGCCAGTTCACAGCCGCCACCCAGGGCGAATCCGGACACCGCGCCAATGATGGGTTTCCTGGTTTTGCGGATGGAATCCCAGGTGCTGAACTGGTCAATCAGCAACATGTCAACCGCTGTTTTTCCGGCCATCTGCTTGATGTCTGCACCGGCGGCAAAAGCCCGTTCGTTGCCGGTGATGACGATGGCGCGCACCGTTTCGTCTTCGTCCAGTTGTTTGAGCGCATCGCGGATTTCCCCCATCAGTTGCAGGTTCAGGGCGTTGAGTTCCTTCGGCCTGTTGAGTTGAATGAGGGCTACATGGGGCGCATAAGCCGGGTTTACCAGAATAAAGCTGAAATCCATAAGGCGAAATAAACCCAGAATAGGCATTAAATGGGTTGTTGCGGCTTAAAATCACTGTGAAACCAGCCTTCAACACTATACCATTCATCATGATGCCAGGGTTTCTTCATTCTGGGCTTGCCCTTTTCCTCCTGGCTGGGGTCGCATCATCCGGTTTTAAGTGCTGATTTACACACTTCGGCGCCTCTTTTTTGTCCTGCTATGGATATCCATAGTTTGCGTTAAACCAGCAGGGCATTGAGGAATAATGTTCCGTAGTCATTACGTGCCATGAAGGTGAAGTATAACGCTATGTACATTCGATACAGGCGGATCAGAGCCATGCGCAGCGGGCTGAGCAACAGGGCATTAAAAAAGCGAGGCTGTTGGCCTCGCTTAGAAAGAACTTATCGCTGGTTCAGGGCAGGATGCTGCAGCGAATGATTTTAATATCTTCTTGCGGTCTATCGCCGGGTGCTGTAGGAGCAGCCGCAATTTTATCCAGCACATCGAAACCGGTTATCAGTTGGCCGAACACGGTGTATTCGCCATCGAGCATGGGTGTTCCTCCGTTGCTTTCGTAAAGGCGCTGGGCCCATTCTGGATAATTCAGGCCTTTAGTAGCGCGGAACTGGCGTACCAGTGGCTCGATATCGGTCATCATCCTGGACCAGCCACCCTGGTCGCCGGCTTGCTGAAACATATCGCGACGTACCCTGTAGGAGTCGTTGGCAGGGTCAGCAAAGAAACGCTGCTGAGCGATGTTTTGCCTCATGGCCTCCATCTCTTCTCTGGTGGCAGGCTTACCGGAAACAATGTAAAACTGGCTTCCAGAGCTCTGTTTCATCGGGTTAACCTGATCGCTTTGACGCGCTGCGGCCAAGGCCCCTTTGAGGTGGTAAAGCGTATCAATGATTTCAGCGTCAATGCGAACTTCTTTGCCGGCTGCATCTTTCTGACCACCCTGGCCGAGCATGGCCCCGGCAGGAGCATTGCGGGAATCAGGATCGCCGCCCTGAATCATAAATCCCTGAATTACACGGTGAAACAACAAGTCTTTGTAGAAGTCGTTTTTCACCAGTTTGATAAAGTTGTCGCGGTGTTTGGGTGTTTGGTTGTACAGGGCCAGCACCATATCACCCATGCTGGTTTCCATTTTTACACGGATGCAGCCTTTCAACTTGTTGGTGTCGGGCCAGTTAGTTAGTGGGGCGGCGGCCTGCTCTGCCACAACATCCGTGTCGTAATGTTTTTTCTGTTTGCCGCATGAAGTCATGGACAAAGAGGCCAACCCTGCTGTTCCCAGCATTGAAAGCCATAGTAGGGTATAACGTTTCATGTGTTTAAATTGTGATTTACAGAAGTTGTTCGCTGATGAAATATTCCACTACATGCCTGCGCAGCATGGTTTCCTGTTCAAATACCGAAACAAAGGGAAGGGGGATGCGGTTTTCCCAGACCGGCCAGCCGTCCTGATCCATGCCGCTTAGTTCATAGTATCCACTGAAGCTCAGCACTTTGCACACAGCAATGTGCATCAAACTGACTTTCTCCTCCTTGCTGAATTTTTTCTCCGGAATTATTCCCAGTTCCCGAACGCCAATAATGAAGAGTACACCGTTCAGGTCTGGTTTCTGACCAAACTGCTCTTCCAGCCGTTCCTGTATGATTTTCCAATATGCCAGTACTTCCGCGTTTTCCAACGATGCGAATTTAGGGATTTGTAAGCTGCCCGGTTTACCCGTTGTTCATGCTGATGCAGATGGAATCGGGTCTTGTCCAAAACCTATGCAATGAAGTATGTATGTCTGCGATTCATTTTAATCCACTGAACAAGGAATGTATTTAGGACTTTGTTTCGTGGCTTAAAGGGCATTCAGTTCAACAGGCGCTCCTGGTATCTTGCTTTTTGCGGGGTTTCTGGGTGAAAATGGCACTGGCAGGGTGTGTATCAAGTCGCTCAGGGTCTATTACCCGCGCCAATTAATCATTCCCTAACTTTGCACCAATGGCGCTGAATATCCTATCGCAATTTGTACAGCCCGGTCTTCGTGACCTGGTGGGTTTCAGCCTCCGAAAGGCTTTGCGCATGCAGGAAACACAGCTCAAAAAACTGTTGTTTAAAGCCAAGCATACGGCCTTCGGAAAAGAGCATGGTTTTGAAGACATGTTGATTGCTCCCGATGTGTATCAGGCCTTTTCCACCCGCGTTCACCCAGGTGATTACAGCAGCATGTATCCTTGGTGGCAACGTGCCTATTCCGGTGAGAAAGACGTTATCTGGCCCGGTAAAATAGATTTCTTCGCCATGAGCTCCGGTACCACCGAAGCGGCCAGTAAATACATCCCCGTCAGTAAGGATATGCTTCGTTCCATCAAGCGCACCGGTGTGCGTCAGTTGATGAGCATTGTGCGTACCGACCTGCCTAAGGATTATTTGGCCAAACACCACCTGATGATTTCTGGCAGCACCGATTTAAGTTTTAATGGAACTTCCTGGGCTGGCGATCTAAGCGGCATCACCACCTCGCATATTCCGTTTTGGTTTCAGCGTTTTTCACGTCCGGGTATTGAAATCAGGAAACAACGCGACTGGTATGACAAGTTGAACCTGATGGTGGAAGAGGCGCCGAAGTGGGATGTAGCTACTATTTCTGGCGTGCCCGCCTGGATTAAGATGCTTTTTGAGATGATTATTGAACGCTACAAGCTCAATAACATCCACGATTTATGGCCGAATTTATCGGTTTATATATATGGGGGTGTGGCCATTGAGCCATACAGGCACAGCCTGGATGCGTTGCTTGGTAAGCCCATTATGTATTTTGAGACTTATCTGGCCAGCGAAGGCTTTCTTGCTTACCAACATAAAATAGACGCGAATGGGATGCGTCTGAATTTCCGCAACGGTGTTTATTATGAATTTGTGCCTTTCAACAAGACGAATTTTAATGAACATGGCGTGTTGCAACGGGAAGCACGGGTATTGAACCTTTCTGAAGTGTCGGAAGGTGTAGATTATGCCATCCTGATCAGTACGTGCTCCGGCGCCTGGCGCTATCTGATAGGAGACACCGTTCGCTTTACCGATCTGGAGCAATGTGAGGTGAAAATCACCGGCCGAACCAAGCAGTTTTTGTCCATTTGTGGCGAACATTTGTCGGTAGATAACATGAACCAGGCCATAGCCCGGTTAGCAGATAAATGGGATGTTTCATTACCAGAATTTACTGTGAAGGGCGTGCCCTATCAAGGCTTTTTTGCCCATCATTGGCAGGTAGCCTGTGACGACAGTTCCCTGAATCCGGTGGAAATGGCCGAAGACCTGGACCAGGTTTTATGTGAACTGAACGACGATTACAGCGTGGAACGCCTGCATGCGCTCAAAGGTATCAGTATTGAATTGTTGCCGTCAGAACGCTTTACCCTTTGGATGGAACACAAAGGCAAGCTTGGAGGACAACATAAATTTCCCAGGGTGATGAACGACGAGGGCTATGCGGAATGGACTACTTTTCTGAAAGAACAGGATTTATCAGCCCGCGCAAAATCATGATTCAACATTCCGATACCGAATCGGGCAGAGGCGATGTGCGGCTGGAAGAATGTTCAGCAGAAGAAATCGCGGCCGGGATGTTCGAGCTTGATGCGGCCCTGCCGCAAATCATCCGGCCTGCGCTGCCCCAAATCGCTGCGCTTATAGAAAAGGTTTCCGTTCATTTAAAACAGGGCGGAAGGCTTTTTTACCTAGGCGCAGGCACCAGCGGACGTTTGGGTGTGCTCGATGCCAGCGAGTGTCCGCCCACTTTTGGGGTTCCTCATGGAATGGTGATTGGGCTCATCGCAGGGGGTGATGCAGCCATTCGCAAAGCTGTTGAATTTGCAGAAGATGATACGGTGCAGGGCTATCGCGATTTGCAGGAATATGGGGCGAACAGCAAAGATGTAGTGGTAGGCATCAGCGCCAGTGGGCGAACGCCCTACGTGTTGAGTGCTCTGAAAAGCTGCCGGGCCGCAGGCATCAGCACTGGCAGCATTTGTTGTAACGCCGGAAGTCCGATAGCTGCAGAGACCGATTACCCTGTTGAACTTCAAACCGGCGCTGAATTTGTTACGGGTAGCACCCGGCTAAAGGCCGGAACTGCAACGAAAATAGCCCTCAACATGATCAGTACCGGCGCCATGATACGCTTGGGAAGGGTAGCGGGAACAAGGATGGTGGACATGCAGTTGAGCAACCATAAACTGGTGGCTCGCGGAACTAAAATGTTGATGGAACTAACTGGTTTAACGGCCGAACAGGCCGAAACCCTGCTTCTGGAACACGGAAGTGTTCGTGCTGCACAAGCGGCCTGGGAAACTCAGTACCCGAAGTGATACACGTTCATTTTTTTGCCGCTTACACTTTCAATAGTGCCGTGCAGGGTGCATACCCTACAGTTTAGCAATTGATTACGCGTGGTTTCAGAAATGAGGATTTCTTTATCTTGTGCCAAGTCTTTAATTTGTTCTGCAGTGGTTAAGGTATCGCCCCATATTTCATATGAAAAACGCCCGTTGCCAACAACGCCGGCGCCAAGCGGACCGCTGTGAATACCTATCTTTCCCGTGAAAGGTGCGGCTACCGCTTCGGTTTTATCTAACTCAGCCTGAATGAATTTTATCATTAAACCTGCCGCGTTGAGCATGTTCGGTATGGATGCCTCCTGTCCTTCGGTTAGTCCGGCGGTGAATAAATAGGTATGGCCCTGTGCCTTGATTCGCTCCAGCCCAAATTCCGATACGATGCGGTCGAATTCCGAATAGTAGTTGTTCAGCGACCGAATAAGCCTCACGGGACTTAACTTGTTATTCAACTCGTTGAAGTTGGTGAGTGCCAAGATGCCTACCGCAGCATGCTCATAAGTTCTGGCCTGAATGAAGCCGTTCTTCTTGAGTTCTAGTACGGCATTTTTAGGAAGCAGGTTTAACAAAAGGTGGTTGTTGCGCTCCTTTTCTGCATTCATCTCCTCCATCTGTTCCTGGAAGAGTATTTCATAGTGAAACTTTTTAATGGTCCGGTGATATTGTAATTCTCCAATTAAAAAAGTAGTCAGAGTGCAACCCAGACATTCAATGATTTTCACTAAGACTATTTTTACATCAGTTCCTTGTTGGGATAGGATGGTTCCTGCAAACAGTAATAAAAACAACAGATTAAATAAAATTCTGGGTTTTGTATGTATAGTAAAACCCAGGTTGAGCACAATCAGCATCAGGCAGAACAGGATTGTGGAGCCGTGAACTACGAAGCTGAGTATTCCCATAACGATATAGGGTACATAGAATAAACTCAGATACGTGAAGAGGAGCCAGCGTTGCTTTGCGGTTTCCAGTTTCTTTATATGATCGTTTTTCCAGAAAAGTACTATGGCAGCAATGGCGCTGAATCCCGTCGACATATGGGTGATGAAGAGCCATAAAAACAGTTGATTTTCTTCAAACAAACCGACCTTCCAGCGCAGGTTATCAAGTATGAGCAGCGGTAAGCAAATTGATAAGGACAGGACTCCGAAATACCATATGCGTTCGCAGTTGTCACTTATAATTTTGCGCTCAATTCTAATTAATCTTAAAGGTGCATTATGCTCCGTGCCCAAACTAAACTTAATCGCCTGCATGTGTTTACATAAAATTCATGAGTTGATGGTGAATCCTATTCCATGACTTCCCAGGTTTTATCCGGCAGCAGCCTTACACAGGCTTGGCAGGACGCATAGGGCATAGATAATCCCCATTCCTGAGGAGCAACCATACTTAGTGCATGAGTTCCATTTTTCTTTTCGTAAAAATAATACATTCCGCCTATCACCGGTTCAAAACCCATATCGGCCTGATATATTTTATGGCTTATTTCCAAGCGATTTTCGATGTTTCGCACCTGTTCCATAATCAGCGCAGCCTGCTTTTTCAGCAAATCCATTTGTTGTTGGGCCTGATGCATCATGCTTTCATGAGCAGTGGCTTTCAACAAACGTTTATCAATGGCTTCTATTTTTGGACTGCTTACACTCAACGCGTATGGTGAATGCGCAGCTTCTCCGCGAAAAACGGGTAATTTATGGTCTGGCTTGGATTCCTGTTCCGACACGTACAATAAACAATCAACAGGGCAAAAGGTTGCAGCGATTAGCCTATCCAGCCGTTTTTTAACATCAGGAAGGCAATTTGTACCGCATTGCTTGCCGCACCTTTACGCAGGTTATCGGCCACAATCCAGAGATTCAGTGTGTTATCCCTGGACTCATCCAGGCGCAGCCTGCCGGCAAATACAGCATCCTTTCCCTGAGCATCAATAGGCATAGGATAAATATTTTGTTCCGGTATGTCGCGCAATACCACACCCGGCGCTTCCCTCAGCAGGTTCCTTACTTCATTCAGGCTCAGGGTGCTGTTGAATTCAGCATTGACGCTTTCGCTGTGGCCGCCAAGTACCGGAACCCTTACCGTTGTTGCCGTGATGCCCAGGTCAGGAAGTTCCATGATTTTGCGGGTTTCCTGCATCATCTTCAGTTCCTCTTTGGTATAGCCGTTTTCCAGAAATACGTCTATATGGGGCAATACGTTGATATCGATGGGATGTGGATAAACACGCGTTACTTCTGTATGCGCTTCCGGGTGCAGCCGATTCCAGGTTTCCGCCTTCAACTGATTCACCGCTTTATAGCCTGTCCCAGTTACCGATTGATACGTGCTAACCACCACGCGACGCAGGCCAAAGGCGCGGTGCAATGGCTGCAAAACCACCACCAGCTGTATGGTGCTGCAGTTAGGATTGGCAATGATGCGGTGCGAAGGTTTCAGGGCCTGTGGATTTACTTCCGGCACGAGCAGGGGTACATCACTGTCCATCCTGAATGCCGAAGAATTGTCAATCACCGGAATGCCGGCTTCAGCAAAACGGGGCGCCCATTCACGGCTTACTTCGCCACCGGCAGAAAACAAAGCCAGGTCTGGTTTGGCAGCCAGGGCAGCTTCCATGCTAAGCACTGCTGTTGCTTCGCCCCGAAACGACACGGTAGTGCCGACCGACCTTGCGGAAGCCGCTGGCAGCAAGGTGCTTACCGGAAACCGATGTTCTTCCAGTACCCGCAGCATGGTGCTGCCCACCAATCCTGTAGCTCCGGCAATCGCCAGCTTCATCGCTTAACTTCAGGTGGGGGTTGAAGTGGGCCGGGATGGTCGTCTTTACGTACTTGCTCCTGCACCTGTGGGGTTGGGTTCAGCTCCATAGGTTTGGCATCCGGAGCTGCCTGCCCGCTTTGTTTGGCGCGCTGCTCGGCCTCTAAGCGGTCCTGCTCTTCCAACATCTTGAAGTTGTCGGCTTCGGTTTCTTTGTCCAGCTTCTCCAGCGAATCCCTTTCAGCATTGGAATAGCTTGTATCGTTGGGATTGCAGCCCAATGCCAGGAACATTAAAACGGCGCAACCGAGTAAGTATGGTTTATTGTTCATCTTTACCATGCAAAGTTAAACGGTTTAGGATTAGTGTTTATTTTCCACGAGCATTCTGATTGCTGCGCGTCGGATTTTTCCGGTTTCGGTGCGCGGCAGAAATTCCATGTAAATGATTTCTTTTGGATATCCGTAGGCAATATGTGGGGCAATGATGCCTTTTAAGGTCTGCAGCTTTACGGGCAAGGGCGCTCCTTCTACCACCAGCACCACAGCCCGGCCCCAGATGGGGTGCGCTTTCGATGTGATAACGAAACTGCGGCCTCCGAGTGAACCACTTTCCTCCAGCAGCCGCTCTACCGCTTCAGCCTGGATTTTTATCCCCCCGCTGTTGATGATTTCGTCTAATCGTCCGCTGATGCTGAAGTTTCCATCTTCATCAATCACAGCCCGGTCACGCGTGTGCAACACAGTTTCCAGGATGCCGGGGATGTCTATAACCAGATGTCCATCCTCCGGGTCGCTGTGCAACGCCACGCCATCAAAGGGTATAAAATGTTCTGTTCCGGCCCGGCGCAATGCAATGTGCGATGCTGTTTCCGTCATACCGTAGGTATGCCAGAGCCTGATATCCTGTCGTATGGCTTCCTGTTCCGTTGCCGGAGGCAGGGCCTCTCCGCCCACCAATACTGCCCGGAACTTTCGCAGCCGAGCTGCTTCTTCATCCGATAGGAGGCTTGATGCCAATTGGCTGTTGCTGAGTGAGGTGATGCTGAACGGGTGAGTCTCGTCCAGGTTTCTCATGGGATGTCCATTTGGTTCGACGACCAGCAGCGGGATGTTCCACTGTTCACTGCGTATCACCTGCATAAAGCCACCGGCCCTGTCCAGCGGCAGGCAACAATACATGGAGTCACCGGGCTGTACTTCCAGCGCGGCAGCGGTTTGCTTTGCGCTCCACTCCAAAAGCCTGCGCGGCAAGGAATAGGCGGCAGGCGCTCCGGTGCTGCCGGAACTGTGCAACACAAAATATCCAGCGCCCGAACGCCAGCGTGTCCTGATGGCCGCCTCCTGCTCTGCTGCATTCATCAGCCGATAAAGCGCTTCGCTTCGGCAACAAAAAGGTCTGCTTCTTCGCGGAAGTTGTAGATATGGGTTGATACACGCAGGCAATCCAGGCCGTTTTCGGGCACATGCCTGATGATGATGTTCTTTTTAGCCAGTTGATCGAAAAAAGCCTTGTTGTCCTTCCCGCGCAGGCGGAAGCCTATCTGCGCTCCGCGCGAAACCGGCTCGGTGGGGGTGAGCATCTCAATGGCATCGCCCAGGGCCATTAACTGCTCTTGCAGGTAGGCAGCCAGTCCACGCACCCTTTGCTCGATGTTCTTTCTTCCTATGGTGTTCTGGAAGTTGATCGCGGCCCTGATGCCATGGTACAATGCCGCGCTTTGTGTTCCGTAATAATAGCGATGTGCAGTGGCCGCATATCCTTTCATGGACGGAGGGTTTGACAGCATATCCCAACCGGTGTCGCTTCCTCCACCCACGCCATGGGTTTGCAACAGATCCAGCTTGTCCTTCTTCACGAATAAAAATCCAGTACCCTGGGGCGCCAGCATCCACTTGTGGCAGCAGGAGGCGTAGAAGTCGCAGCCAATGTCGTGAAGGTTCAGCTCCAGCATTCCCGGAGGATGAGCACCGTCAATAAAGCTCCACAATCCTTTGGCCGCAGCCAGCGCACATATATCCTTTGCCGGCAATACCTGACCGATGGTGCAGGGTATATGTGGCAGGGCGATGGCCCGGGTTTTTTTACTGATGGCCGTGTTTACGTTGTTCAGCGTTTCAGCGGCTGTTTTTCCCAGGGGCACAATTTTGATGACGATGCCGTCCAGCCGGGCGCGGTTCAGCCAGGGCAGTGCATTGCCCACATGCTCGTGGCCGGTCATGAGCACCTCGTCGCCTTTGCTGAAGGGCAGGCCGTGTGCCACGATGTTGATGGCTTCAGAGACGTTGTGTACCAGCGCCAGTTCTTCTTTTTCCGCGCCCAGAAAAGCCGCGAGGGCCTCCAGGGCTTCCACTTCGCCACCGCCGTATTGGGCATCGCGGGAGGTTTTTTCCAGAGCCAGCTTCACCGCCTCCAGAACGGGGTAGGGGGAAGGCCCCATGGTGCCGTTATTCAGGAAAGTTTTGCTGCTGTCCAACGGAAATTGGGCGCGCACCATGCGCCAGTACGTTTCATCCGTTTCCCCCTTGGGATGCGGGATAGGCGCGTGCTCAAGGGCCTGTAGTTTATGGCCTGCCGCCAGTGCGGTGAACAGCAAGGCATTGTTGCGGATGAAGCTTCTGCGGTTGCTCATGCCCCAAAAATAAGTGATGGCTGTATTTTTGCCCACTTTTACGGCTTATGGAACGAACCTTTCGCGTTGTGGGCATCATGAGTGGCACGTCTATGGATGGCGTGGACCTTGCCTTATGCCAGCTCACCGGTACCGGAACCGGCTGGACCTACCGCATTGAAGCAGCGGAAACCATTCCCTATGAAGAAAAATGGAGGGTTCGCCTCTCACAACTGCAGTATCAAAGCGCACTGCTGTACGCCAAAACAGATGTCTTTTACGGCCGCTACCTGGGCGAGCTGGTGAAGAACTTCCTGCTGAAATACGGCGCCCAGGCCGACCTGGTAGCCAGCCACGGCCATACCGTATTCCATGACCCTAACGGCTGGATTACCGCCCAGATTGGCTGCGGTCAAACGCTTTCTGCTTGCTGTGGTCTGCCCGTGGTTAGTGATTTCCGCCGCATGGACGTGGCCTCCGGTGGCCAGGGCGCTCCGCTGGCGGGCATAGGCGACGCCCTACTGTTCGGCGACTACGATTTCTGCTTGAACCTGGGCGGCTTCTGCAACATCTCTGGCGCCTATAGAAGCAGTAGGGTTGCCTATGACATCGCCCCCTGCAACATCATCCTGAACCGCTTGGCCCGCGAAGCCGGACTTGCTTACGACGAGGGCGGTGCCATTGCTGCTGAGGGTTCCATCAACTACGAGCTCCAAAACCGCCTCGAAGACATTGACTTTTACCATCAGCCCTTTCCCAAAAGTCTGAGCCGTGAATGGATCAACAAGGACTTCTGGCACATTGTACGCGATTACGACGGGCTTCCGGTGGCCGACCGCATGAAGACGCTGGTGAACCATATCTCAGGACAAATCTGTCGCAACATAGACATGCTCTGCGATGGAGCAACACAGGGCAAGCGTGTGTTGGTTACCGGCGGCGGAGCTTTCAACCACACCCTCATTGAATTCCTTCAAAGCGAAACCGATGCGGACATTGTGGTACCTGACAACAGCCTGGTGAATTTCAAGGAAGCCCTCATCTTCTCCCTGCTCGGTGCCATGCGTATCTGCAACCTGAGCAATGTTCGCGGAGCTTATACAGGAGCTCGGCAGGACAACTGCACCGGTGCCCTGCATGGCGACTTCTCAAACCTGATTTAACAAGCTTTCAAGCACATAAAATACAACATGAACCGACTGCAGCAACTGGTGGAGCGATTTGAGCATAAAAGGCCCGAAATCGTATTTGAATGGAAAGATACAGAGACCGAAGCGGAGGGCTGGGTGGTCATCAACAGCCTGCGCAATGGCGCTGCCGGCGGTGGTACCCGCATGCGGAAAGGCCTGGATCGCCGCGAGGTGGAAAGCCTGGCAAAAACCATGGAGGTGAAGTTCACCATCAGCGGGCCGGCGATAGGTGGCGCTAAGTCGGGTATCAACTTTGACCCCGCCGACCCGCGTAAGAAGGGCGTGCTGGAACGCTGGTACAAAGCGGTTTATCCACTGCTGAAGAATTACTATGGCACCGGTGGCGACCTGAACGTGGATGAGATACACGAAGTAATCCCCATAACGGCAAATCTGGGCCTGCTCCACCCCCAGGAAGGCGTGGTGAACGGTCACCATAAGGCATACAATAACGAAGAAAAATTGCGCGCCATCAGCCAGCTGCAACAAGGCGTTTCCAAGGTGCTGGAAGATGCCCGCTTTTGCCCGGACCTGAGCCGCAAATACACCGTGGCCGATATGATCACCGGATGGGGCGTAGCCGAAGCGGCACGCCATTATTACAATGTATATGGCGGCTTCATGAACGGGAAATACGCTGTAATCCAGGGTTGGGGCAACGTGGCTGCTGCGGCCGCCTGGTTCCTCACCCGCGAAGGGGTGCGCATTGTAGGCATCATTGACCGCGACGGCGGCCTGATCAACGAAAAAGGCTTCGACCAAGACGACATCACCCGCCTGTTCAACGAACGCGATGGCAACAAGCTGCGCGCCGATGGCATGCTTTCTTTTGAAGATGTGAATGCGCGTATCTGGGACCTCCCACATGAAATATTCATCCCCGCTGCCGCCAGCAGGCTCATCACACAAAATCAGGCCGAACGCCTGGTTGCTGCCGGTGTGGAAGTGGTAAGCTGCGGCGCCAACGTGCCCTTCGCCGATAAGGAAATCTTCATGGGGCCCATATCCACCTATATGGACCAGCACACCAGCGTAATCCCCGACTTCATTGCCAACTGCGGAATGGCAAGGGTGTTCGGCTACCTGATGGGCAAAGACGTAAAGATTGACGATTACGAAATCTTCAAGGACGTTTCGTTAACCATCGAGAAGGCCCTGGTGCGTATTCATCAGTTTAACCAGAAACCCGTGGGCATTTCCGGCAAAGGGTTGGAAATGAGCCTCGCCGAACTGGTACGCTAAAGTTTCCGGGGTCGCTGAGGTTCTCAAAGCGGCTATTATGTACCTTGAATGACGAGTGCCTCAGCGCACCATGCTGCGGCAATGCTGTTCGCTTCGATCGCCTCAGCGAACGGGGAGCTAACGCAAAATCAGGCCATCGCGATATGACTCGGGGTTTTTACCGCGTAAGCGATTTGCCAGCCCGGCGCTGTCTTCCAGAA
>CANHRE010000059.1 GCA_947463095.1 Flavobacteriales bacterium
AAAAAACTCAAAAACAGATAACAGATTTAGACCTATTGATTTCCGGGGATTAACATCAAACCTAATCTGAAAAACGGGATATGGACATGTTTATGGATTGCTTTCGAAGCAGCAATTGAAATTTCAATAAACGAAAAGGGGCTTTCATATACTATTTACGAGCCCTCATTAGCTAAGAAAAAATATGGGTTACTTAAACAATGAACTTCACCTCAGGTTGTTGATTCACCTGAGCAACTTTATGAAATTACGGCAAAAAAGTGCCTTGGGTGCGCACTTCGGAATGAAGCGCATTGGTGTCAAAACCACTATTGACGTTCATTCAACGAGGAGTGAGGCATCAGTGTGCTGTTGTGAAAGTCTTTTTTTTATGCTAAACATCGTCTAAATTGCACAAACTAATTCCAGTCATCACGGCATGAATCATGACCTAATACACATTGGATTCTACCTGTTTTTGTTCATCATTATATGGATGGTGATTGTAAACTTTCTCACCTTGCGCAAGGTGCTAAAATACCATGAGTTACAGACGGCAGAAATGCAAATGAAATTGCTCCGCAAGCGCATAGACCCGTATTTTATAGGCAAACTGCTTCAATCGCTCAACGGATTGTTTTACAAGGGGAAGAAGGCAGAGATCAACGAAGTGATGCACCAAATATTCCGAACTGGTCAAAGCCAATTTTGAAGCCTTGGATTCAGACACAGTGCCCTTAAATCAAGAGATGAGCATGCTGATGCAATTTCTTCATACACACAACCTGATGTCAGGGGGCAAAATTCACTATGAACTACGCGCATCCATCCATTCGACCGACACTAACTTGCTGGTTCCGGCCATGTTGCTGCAGCCTTTGTTGGAACATGCATTGGATCATGGCACAAAGTACAACCCCCCATCCGCGAATTATACTCGAATTCCATGTGGCAGACACCCTGCGCATCCGCATCATGGACAATGGAATGGGCATAGACCTGCAGGCAATTAAAAAACATAATGGCAGCCTGAATGGTACAATCAAAACAATACGTTTGCTGAATGATTAGGGCAAAGAACATTATACCATGCGCTGGCTCAATGACGTCAGCGAATACCACATAGAACGCTGATGTGGTATTGAAATCACACTTCCTGTCACCCCCTCAAAATGAAATACTCCATAGCACTACTTGATGATGAAATCCTAAGTTTGGAAGCAACCAAGGGCATCATTGACAACTATTTTTCAGACTTCAACATCATAGGCACCTTCAATAACCCATTGGAAGCCATGAAGGTACTCAGTAACACACCTTGTGACATCCTGATTTCCGATGTGCACATGCCCGGAATGAATGGCCTGGATTTTGTTCAGATGCTGCGCAGGTTTCAATCACCGCATGTGATTTTCCTGACAGGCTTTGACGAGTATGCCATCCAAGCCATCAAAGCGGGAGTTTTTGATTATCTTTTGAAACCACTTACGCCGCAAAGCCTTGGCGAATCGCTGAAACGGTTGAAGGATGCAGAAAGAATGAAATCTGATTTAAGCTCAGGCAAGCAGTTTGAACGCCTATTGGTGAACCGTAACGACAAATTGATTTTACTGGAATACCGGGATATCAACCGCCTGTATGCCAATGGCCCCTATACGCACATTTATATGACTAATGACGAGCAGGTGGTGGCGACAAAACCCATGAAGCATTTCGAACAGACGATGACGGGAAGAGGCTTTATCCGTCCGCACCGGGCGCATATGTTTAACGTAAACAACATTACAGAGGTACGCAAGGATTCCGACGGCAATGGCGTTGTGAGCTTTAAACTGGGCAAAGAGGTATTTATTACTCAGGAATGTAAAAACCAGTTGACCCGACACATTTCCATCATGTATTCCCATAATTTAGTGGAGTAATCAGGTTATCCGGTATCGGTGATTCAAAACCTTCCAATCCGGAATAAAAATCACACCCCGCTGGGTCGTCATTGACCTGAAGCTGCTTATTATTGTCTGATGAAGGTGTTCCGGATGATTGCCGAGCAGTTCCGGCATTCCCGTTTGTATCGGATGTTCCTGCTGCTGCTTGGGGCAGGCTTCCTGAAACAATGTGCGGACTATACGGCATTGATTGATTCCGGTGAATACCTGCAGGCGGCGCATAATTTACTCAAGGGTCACTGGTCGGCTTGCGGTGAAATGCTGCCCTGCGGCACGCACTGGCTGGAGGCTACCCGCCGCACCCCGGGTTACCCGCTGCTCATCCTGCTCTGCGGTTTCCTGCCCTTGCTGCTCATTGCAGTCCAGGTTGTACTGGCTGCCTTCATTCCGGTATGGAGCCTGCGGCTGTTAGGACAACTAACGCATACGCCCAGGGCGCATCAGTTGCTGATGGCTGCCTTTGTGCTTTATCCCCTGCAATTTTTTTACAGCAACATGCTGATGCCCGAACTGTGGGCTCAGGCACTCCTGCTGCGCGGCATCATCAATATGGCAGCGCGCAACTACCGGCCCATCCCCTATTTCATCAGTGCCCTAATGCTGCTTAAGCCGGTGTTTATCCTGTTGCTTCCATGCAGCGTTGCGCTGTTGTTTGTACCGCATCCCAAACGCATGCTGCAACTGCTGCCCCTGCTGCTGTTCCTGTTTTTTTCAATGCTTCACAAATCGCAGTCCGGCTGGTTCCACTATAGCTCCATGGCTGTGGAAAACGCCTACGAGTACAACCTTCGGGCCCTGATGAACAAGCTGCACAGCGAGGTGGAAGTTCAGGAACTGCAGCGCAGCTATGATGCGCAATTGCAGCATATGAACACCGTGGAAAGGGCAGATTTCATGCAGCACATCAGCAGGGATAAAATAGGTTCCCACCTGCCTTTGTATTTATACCTGCATGCGCGCGGAGCGCTGGCGGCATTGCTGGATCCGGGACGTTACGATCTGGTGGCCTTCTTAAAACTGCCGCAAGGCAAGGGTTTCATGGGCATCAAAGAACGGGCGCAAGGCCTGCCTTCTCTGCCCGTGCTGCTGTACATGGGGCTGCTGCTGCTGTGGAGGTTGCTCCTGCTGGCCCTGGCTTTGCGCTGGCTGCTGCGCTGCACAGACTGGCGCCTCCGTTTGCTGTTGCTGCTGCCGTTGCTGATGATGCTGGCTGCCGCAGGTCCGGTAGGATCGGCCAGGTACCTGTTTCCGGTGGCGCCGCTTATTTTTGTCATGGCTGCCGGCGGTTTTGCGGCAAAAAAACCAGTGAACACCCGATGAAACGAATATTACTACTCAGCGATACCCATGGACATGTGGACGAATCCATACTGCGCCATGTGAAGGAGGCCGATGAAGTATGGCATGCCGGCGACTGGGGTGGCGGTTTGGCATTGAGCGATCAATTGACAGCCCTGAAACCCCTGCGCGGGGTGTACGGCAACATAGACGGTGCGGAATTGCGGCAAGTACATCCGGAAATGCAGCTGTTTCAGGAAGAAGGTTTCAAGGTGATGATGCTTCATATTGGCGGCTATCCGGGTCATTATCCCACGGCACTGCGCCGGCTGATAAAACAGGAACGTCCTACCCTGTTTATCTGTGGCCATTCGCATATTTTAAGGGTGATGCGCGACCAGGAGCACCAGATGTGGTGCATGAATCCGGGGGCGGCGGGTATTTCGGGGTTCCATCAGAAACGCACCATGCTGCGCTTTAGTCTGCATCAGGGGCAACTGCTGGAGCCGGCGGTGATAGAATTGGGCCTGCGCGCGGCACTCGGCAACTAAGATTATCTTTGAACACCACATGCGCACAACATTCGGCATCCTTGGCGGACGATTATTCAGGGGCCTGTACGAATTTTTCACTGAGGCCAACTTTCGCCGCTGGCTGTTTTTTTTGCTGAGCAAACCGCTGGGAACACGCTATCAACCTGTCGTTTTTCGCTGGTTTGGCGGCCGCTTCCAGGTGCCTGATGCACTGTCGTTTTTCTGGCAGTTTCACGAAATTATGGTGCGCAAGGCTTATCATTTCCCTACTTCCAACCCAAAGCCCGTGATTTACGATTGCGGCAGCAATGTAGGACTGAGTCTATATGCCTACCGCAGGCTATATCCGTATGCCCGCGTAGTTGCTTTTGAACCCGATCCGGGTGTTTTTTCCATGTTGGAAGAGAACATCCGGCAGAATCAACTAAGTCCGATAGACCTACATCAGGCTGCGGTATGGACGGCGCAGGGCACGCTGAACTTCAACAGCGAGGGCGCCGATGGTGGCGCGCTGGGCAGCGGCAGTACCGAAGTGCGCACCCTGGACCTGGCTGAACTGCTGCAAAGCGAAGCACAGGTTGACTTCCTGAAAATGGATATTGAAGGTGCAGAACATGAAGTACTGCCGCATATCCGCAGCCAATTGCATAAAATCAGGCATCTGTTTATTGAATACCACAGCTTTGCAGATAAGCCTCAGGCTTTGCACGAGCTCTTGCAGGTGCTGGCGGAAGAAGGTTTTTCGTACTACCTGGAAACCGATGTTCGCCGTAAAAATCCGTTTATACCCAGGAAGATACAGGGCGGAGCTCCTGAGTTCCAAACCAACATCTTCGCGGTGAACCTCCGTTCATGAAGGTAGTACACCTGAATACCAACGCATATGGCGGGGCTGCAACAGCTTGCTTCAGGCTGCACCACGCCTTGCTGGAAGCTGGAGCGGACAGCAGGGTACTTACGCTGAAGAAAGGGAGCAGCAGCGATCCACGCATCGACTCGTGGGAAGCTTACCAACCCCGTAGATTCAGGTTAAAAGACACCTGGAACCGACTGTACAACAAGCTGCCCACCATGGGCAAGCCTCCCTTCTTTTTCAGCGGCCCGAACTCCATATTCCGTGTGGAGGAGCATCCTTGGGTGCAAGATGCCGACATCATCCACCTGCACTGGGTGGCTAAGTTTATTGATTATCGCCGATTTTTTAAAGTCGATGGGCGTTATGTATGGACTTTGCATGACCTGCAACCTTTCAGCGGTGGCTATCATTATACGGGTGGTCTGGATATGCATGCATACCGCCGGTTGATCAGGCGCAACGAAGCCATCAAAATAAAGGCCCTGCATGGGAAACAGCTTCAGCCGGTAGCACCTTCTTCCTGGCTGGCTGAACTGGCTAAGGCATCGCCCGTTTTCTCAGATTTTGGCTGCGCCCATATTCCCAATTGTATTGATATGCGCATCTTCAAACCTGCTGAACAGCATAGATTGCGCCGCACCCTGGGCTGGCCGGTGGATAAGAAGGTACTGCTCTTTTTGGCCGAGAACCTGGATGAGCCGCGCAAAGGATTTCCCATTTTGGTACAGGCCCTTCGGGAGATGAACCTGGACGAAACACTGCTGGTGGCGGTGGGTAAATCGCCTGTAGGTTTGGAAGGCCTTCCCGTTATACATATACCCTTCACCACCGACGAACAAAAGCTTGCAGCGGTATACGCAGCGGCAGATTACTACATCACGCCGAGTCTTGAAGACAATCTGCCCAATACCGTGATGGAGGCCCTGGCCTGCGGCACACCGGTTATTGCCTTCCACACGGGCGGAATTCCGGAAATGGTGCAGCACGGCTTCAATGGCTTCCTGTGTGCCCATGCCAATGCCTCCTCCCTGAAATCACAACTGGAAGCAGCGCTGGGCAATGAGCACCTGGCACTGATGTCGCAGCAGGCTGAAGATTCGGTGCGTGAACGCTACCGTTTCCCCATCATTGCCAATGCCTATATGCGCTTGTATCAGCACATGATGTAAAGGCATGTTGCGCAAGTGGGGATTGTTGATGCTTATGGGTTTGCTGGTATTTATGCTGGCGTCCAGAGCAGGGCTTACGCAACTGCCGTTTTTTCAGTTCAGCGGGAAAATGTTCGCTGTTTTGCTGGTGCTGTTGCTGGTGCGAAGGGTAAGTGGTAAGTGGTAAGTGGTAAGTGGTAAGTGGTAAGTGGTATATGCCACCGCTGTCATGGTGAGCATGTTGAACCATGATAGGATTACCACCTCTGTTGTGGTTCGACCTTAATCAACTTAACGGGCATCAATCTGTTGGTTCGACCTTACGCAACTTGGCTAGCATCTTTACCAAGGTTCGACAAGCCCACCATGAAAAAGAAGGCCAAACCCTTTACACCTTTTTCTCCGCCCCGCTATGCTGGAGCAGGTAAGATTTGATAAAAGGCCATAGTGCGCCGTCCATCACTTCCTGGATGTTGCTGGTTTCTTCGGCCGTGCGCACATCCTTCACCAGTTTATATGGGTGAAACACATAGTTGCGAATTTGGGAGCCCCACTCATTTTTCATCTTGGAATCTTCAATGAGGGCGCGGGCGGCATTGCGCTTCTGCACCTCCATTTCATACAAACGGCTTTTCAACATCTGCATGGCGCGCTCGCGGTTTCCGCCCTGGGTTCGCTCCACCTGACATACCACCACAATACCGCTGGGGATGTGCGTAAGCTGCACTTTGGTTTCCACCTTGTTCACGTTCTGACCACCTGCTCCGCCGCTGCGGCTGGTATGCAATTCAACGTCGGCCGGTTTGATTTCAATTTCAATGGTATCGTCTACCAACGGATAAACATAAACGCTGGCAAAGCTGGTATGACGCCGTTGGTTGCTGTCGAAAGGGCTGATGCGCACCATGCGGTGCACACCGTTTTCACCTTTGAGGTAACCATATGCGAAATCGCCTTTGATTTCCAGAGAAACACTTTTAACACCGGCTACTTCACCATCGGTGCGTTCCAGTTCGGAGATGGTGAATCCATTTTTCTCAGCGAACATGATGTACATACGCATCAGAATTTCAGCCCAGTCGCAGCTTTCTGTTCCGCCTGCACCGGCATTGATTTCCAGCACGCAGCCCAGGTGGTCTTCCTCATTCTGAAGCATGTTCTTGAATTCCAGGTTCTCCAAAAGTTCAAGCAACATGGCATAATGGCGATCCACTTCCTCTGAAGTTACATCGCCGGCCGCTTCGAATTCGCGAAGCACATCCAGGTCAGACAGTTCCTTTTCTATATGCAGATAGGCGTCGGTCCAAACCTTCTTCTCTCTGATTTTCTTCAGATGGGCTTCTGCTTTTCTAGGGTCATTCCAGAATCCCGGGTCGAGGGTTTGATGTTCCTCGTCCTGTATTTCGATCAGCTTGCGATCGACGTCAAAGATACCTCCTCAGGGCCTCAGCGCGGCCCCTTATATCCTTGAATTGCTCGTTGTTCATGCCGCGAAAATACAACGGCAGCATGCATGTTTTGCAGTTCGGGTTGAAGTTCAGGAAGGATTGAGGTCCAGCACCGTTACCAAATAGTTCCATGTTTTACCGTCGGCAGCCTTCACCTGAACCTGGAAACTGGCCTTATCGTTCAGTGATTTCACATCAATGGCAGGCTTCCACACCAGCGTTGATACCGGGTATAGGGGGCTGTAGGGTTGAATTTCGCAGGGAATATCTTTTCCGGCGGCATCGGTCATGCGCACAGTAGCGCCATCCATGTTGTAATAGCAGCCAAAAGACCAGCGGTCAAACAGCAGACGTTTAGCCACAAAACCTTTATTGGGCCAAGCGATGAAGCGGTTTTTGTAGCGGGAGGAATCGCGGTTTCCTGCATCATCCAACACCCACAGGGCGGTAAACGTTTTGCTGGATCCATGTCCCAGCGCATAGGCCTGTGGGTTCAGCAGCCAGCGACGGTTGCCGCAGCTGGGGTTATCGTTATCATCCATGGCGCTGGTTACCCCGATTACGTTATTCACACCGGCTACGGGAATGCTGTTTTTTGCGGCCAGGTTGGCTTCTTCTGTAAAGCAACGATGGAACTTGTCAATTTCATGCGCGGCAGTGCCGGTGACCTCCCAGGCCAGGGCTGCCTGCTGACACATACGATTTTTTTCCGGGGAGAGGATGATGGGATCCAGCACACCTGCGTTGCGGCGGAAGAAGTTGATGCGCTGTTCCACCTTTTTTTGAACATCATCCGGCACAATACCCGGATTGCACAAGACCCCCGAGCCATTCCAGGCGAAGTTTTTCACCCGGGTTTCAAAATAACCGTAGCGGAAGTCGGCTGTAACCAGTTTTTCCAGATAGGCCGTGAGGCTTGCCGAGGCTGGATTAAACATTTCAAGTTTTCTGAAGGCCACCCAGGCGGCGCTCATGTCGGCAGCTTTCATGGCCATGTCCATCCAGCGCAGCAGCAAACGCTCATGGGTTGACTTCAGCCCTAAGGAAGCCAGCAGTTTGGCATCTTTCGCGTATTCAGCCAACAAGGTTTCGCAGAGGTAATTCAGGGCTGCGAGTTCACTATACTCCAGGGAATCTTTTTTCAGTTGGTTGAAGTATTGCAAACGAAAGGACTTCATAACATCCTTGCGGGCATCCAGCATGGTCCAGGCATGCACCAGGCCTACGGGCAGCGTATCCAGTGCAACCCATGACTGTGCATCTGCTACATCCTTACAGTTGCTGCAAGCGGTTTTCAGGTATTGCTGATAACCCAGGGCTGCGGCGGTAAAGGAGTTGCGATCGGCGTAGTATTTCCACACCAGGTTGGCAATGGCTGCAGGCCTGGCCATCAGGAACACATCAGCGCTGTTGCGGGCATTGCGCTTATAAAGGGTGGCCTTTTCGGAAATAAAGCGATCGGTGAGGTTTCGGGCAAAGGTGAGTTCGCCGGCATTGGCCGCATTGCGGATGCGGAACAGGTAATAGGCGTTTTGATTGTACAGGAAGAACGAATCAGAAGGTGCCAGCAGCAGGCCTTTGTTAACGGTTTCTATAAAGGGGTCTGAAATGGGTGTGGTTTCCACATCGTGTTTCAGGATTTGCACTTGCATACTGGCCAGGCGGGCGTTTTTAGGAAACATCTTCACACCATATTCCGCGATGTAGCGCGCAGAATCATACAGGTTTCGGTCCAGGTAGTATTTGCCCAGAAATTCAAAAGGCTCGCGGCAAAAGGTGTGAAAGAGCATGGAATCACGGAAGGCATCAATTTGCCAGCGCACAGCTTCGCGCAGCACGGGAAGGGCATCGCGCTCCTGCCCTGCCAGCATGTAACATACACCGGTCATAGCATAGCTTAATGTATCGCCTGCCAGGTCATAGCCAAACTTAAACGACTGGATGGCGCGGAAGTATTTTTCCTGACCATAGTTGGCCCAGGCCTCTTTATTGTTGGCGTTTTTCAGGTCGCGCAATACGGGCATAAACTGCCGTGTATATCGACCAGATTTATCGTATAAGCGGGCCTTCAGCGCTGCCTTCACCGCTTCTTTCAGGGCTGAAGGATTTTTCAGGGTATATTTTTCATTTTTCTGAAGTTCAAACAGGGCATTGGCCTTGATGAACCAAGCCAGGGGGCTTTTAGCCGTGGCTTCGGTTTTAATGGCTTTTTCAGCCTGACCAAGCGCCCGGTCGTATTGTTTGAGTTGAAGGGCATTTAAGCCGTTGATTTCTGCCTTGGATTGGGCAAAGACATTGACGAAGGCAAGCAGGAAGGTGCCAAGAGCGAGGAAGTACTTCATCCGGTTCACGAGTACAAAAGAACAGCAATAAAGCAGGTTGATGCAAATAAATCTAAACTTCTACCTGTTCCAGCTGAATCAGGCTGAAGGCCTGAGCTTTTTGCTCAAAAAGGATCTTGGTTTGCCGCCAGGTATCTGCAAAAAAAGCAGAATTTCGGTATTGGTCCAGGTGTTCGGTGCTATCCCAGATGCTGTAGGTATAGATGATGCATGGATGATCGGCGTCCTGCATCAGTGATAATGAGCGGCAACCCGGATGTTTTCGGATATGGTGTTTCACTGAGTCAAAAAGCAGGTGGAAGGATTCCACGGCATCGGGGCGAAAGTGCATGCGTACAATTCGGAGCAGGCTCATATCAGTCGAATTCAATCATGATGTCGTAATTTCTTTTAAATCCCAGCAGGCTGGCGGCAGAGGCTCCCTGAATTCCGATGACCAAAAAATCATTTTCCGACCAAAAGGCAAAAGGATAACCGCCCTGTTTCCGTACAGGCAGCAAATCTGGTGCATCCAGGTAATCGTTGTAACCTACTTTGATTTTCCAGCTTCGGCCGTTCATATGGGTTTCGGCCCATTGCCGGTCCAGGTTGGTGTAGGCATTGCCGTGTTCGTCATTAAACAACACGGTAATGCGCACAAATTCACCCAGGTGGTAGGGCTGCTGCCAGCTGAGTTTCACCGCATGACGGAAGGGCGTTGCCACCGCTTCGGGGTTCATTTTATGTTCCAGCAGGCTGGCAATGGCCGGAATGTAAAGGTCGCGGGGAATGGAGCGCACATGCGCACTGCCATTCAATCGGTAATAATCTACTTGCTCCCCATCCAGGGCCATGGGCAGGATGCCATTGTCAGCGGCAAGGAAAAAGCGGTTTTCACAAACCCCAAGCAGGTGGAGGTTGGCGGCGTAAACATCAACAGACACCAGATGTATGCAGCCTTCCGGGAAGTGCCTGTGGTAGGCGCGCAGCAGAAAAGCCGGTGCGAAATAATTCTGCGTTTCCGCCTGGTGATAAATATCCACCAAGCTTAGCGCTCCCTGCAGGTGACTGATTTTTCCCTTCAGGGAAGCCAGTTCAGCAGAAGCGGCTCCAAGATCTGTTAAAAGGGTTATCACCGTCACTGAGTTCAGAATTTTATATTTGTGCAAAGTTAGCTGACACATTAAGGATCCGGCAATTGAGGGAACGTACATTTACGCTGCAACACATCAACCCGCAACTATTTTTCGGGGTGAACAACACTACCTTTCAACAAATCAGGGCATTATTTCCAAAGTTAAAAATCATAGCGCGTGGCGATGTGGTTATGGCCAGCGGCGATGATGATGAATTGGACAAATTCGCATCGCGTCTGGAAAAACTGGAAGCTTTTTGTCAGAAAAGGCCTGAGGTGAGCGAGCAGCTCATCACGGAGGTATTTGGCGCTGGCGTTACGGCGCCCCTATCAGAACCTCAGGAGCCTGTATCTGAAGAAGACATCCTGCTGTATGGAACGCGCGGACAGCCCATCCGTACGCGCACAGCAAACCAGCGGGCCATGGTGGGCAGTTTGGAAAAAAACGACATCTTGTTTGCCCTGGGCCCTGCCGGAACAGGGAAAACGTACACCGCAGTGGCCATGGCTGTAAGGGCCCTGAGAAACAGAGAAATACGCAAAATCATACTGACCAGGCCTGCGGTGGAAGCCGGTGAAAACCTGGGATTCCTGCCGGGCGACCTGAAAGAAAAGATTGACCCATACCTGCGTCCTTTATATGATGCCCTGGAGGACATGATTCCCATGGAAAAGCTCAAGACCATGATAGAAACGCGGATCATTGAGATTGCGCCCATGGCCTTTATGCGCGGTCGTACCCTGGACAACTGTTATGTAATTCTGGATGAGGCGCAAAACAGCACGGATATGCAGTTGAAGATGTTTCTTACCCGCATGGGCCCTCAGGCAAAGCTGATCATCACCGGCGATCTGACCCAGATTGACCTGCCCCGCAAGCAGCAAAGCGGATTGCGTAAGGCTGTGTACCTGCTGAAAAACATTGAAGGTATCAGCATCATCCAGCTGGATACTACCGACGTAGTGCGGCACCGACTGGTGAAGGCCATCATTAAGGCATACAACAGCCAGGATGAGGAGGACAGACACGCGGATGAATCAGGTATGGAAAAAAAATAGCATTTTTGCTTTTTAGAGGCAGAAGATATGGAAGCGCTGACGGCAACGAACTTTTTTTTCAGGAACCAAACCACTTTCCTTCGGGGAAAGGTGCGCGATGTGTACAGCATCGGACAGGATCATCTGGTGGTGGTTGCCTGCGACCGCATTTCCGCCTTCGACCACGTGCTGCCCAAACCCATTCCTTACAAAGGGCAGGTATTGAACAGTGTAGCGGCTCTTTTCCTGGACGCCACACGCGACATTATCCCCAACTGGAAAATCGCTACGCCCGACCCACAGGTTACCATAGGCCATAAATGTGAGGCCATTCCCGTTGAATTTGTGGTGCGGGGATATCTGGCAGGTCATGCCTGGCGTATTTACCGCGAAGGTGGACGCAGCATCTGCGGTGTAACGCTTCCCGACGGTTTGCGTGAAAACGACCGGCTCCCGCAGCCCATCATTACACCGGCAACCAAAGCCTCCAGCGGACATGATGAAGACATCACCCTGAAGGAAATCACCGCGCGGAAACTGCTCACCCAAAAGCAGCTTGACAAGTTGGTGGATACATCGCTGGCATTATATAAACGCGGCACCGAATATGCCGCAGCACGCGGATTGATCCTGGTGGACACCAAATATGAATTTGGGCGAAAAGACGGCAGTCTGATGCTCATTGACGAGGTGCATACTCCGGATTCATCCCGCTTTTTTTATTCCGATGCCTACGACCATCTGCAAGTTGAGGGAAAACCGCAAAAGCAGTTGTCGAAAGAATTTGTGCGGGAATGGCTGATAGAACATCAGTTCCAGGGATTAAAAGGCCAGATCATTCCCGAAATGCCCGAGGAATTCATCGCTTCCATCACAGACAGGTATGTGGAGCTCTACAACGCCATGACAGGACATGAACTGGCTAAGAGGAGTTATCATAACATCGACGCCACCATGGAGCAAAACATCATTCAGAATCTGGAACAACTTCAACTTATCTGACACAACTCACCAAAGCTATATGAAAAGAGTTCTTACCACTGCCCTGTGCTTCACTTTTGGCAGCCTGTTGGCGCAAACGGCAAGTACTTATGCGGGATCTCAGTATCAGGGGAATGGGAGGTATAATTCCACTTCCAACAACCCCATTGCCACCGAAAATTACAGCCGTCCTTTCGGATTGGCATTGGATGCCAACGGTAAAATCTACATTACAGATGAACACAATGTGCAATTGATTGACGGCACCACCAACCGCATCCGCGCCGGATACTTGGGCGACCCTACTGCTGCCGGAGCCATTGGCAGCGACGACGGAACCGGAACGGTTTCGCGTTTTTTCACCCCCAGCGGTGTAGCCATTCATCCAACCAGCAATGATGCCTACGTTTGCGACCGCTACAACAGTACCATCCGCAAAGTTTCAAAATTTGTCAATACCAGCAATGGTCAGATTGTGAGCACCTATACCGGAAAAGCCTCTTTCTCAGGTGGTTTTAAAGATGGTCTGCTCTCTGTTGCTGAATTTAACGAGCCGGTGGACATGGTTATTGATGCCAACGGGATTATGTATGTAGCTGATTTTGGAAACGATTGTATCCGAAAAATCACCTCCACTACCGTAAGCACCTTGTGCGGAAATCCCAAGAACCCCGGTTTTGCCGATGGCACCGGTACAGCAGCTAAATTTGATGCCATCAGCGGCATATGTCTGGAAAACGCCACTTCACTGCTGGTAGCAGACCGCAACAACAAGCGCATCCGCCGCGTAAACCTGACAACCGGAGCCGTTACCACCGTAATCAGCGGACTAGACGCGCCCAATGATATAGTGGTGGCCAAAGGCAACATTTACATCATGGAGAACTTCAGTATCAAGGTGTACAATGGCAGCACAACCAGCGTTTTCTGCGGTTCTGCCAGCACCGGCGGATACACAAACGGAACAGGAGCTACAGCGCGTTTTGAGCAATTGCAACAAGGTATGTATCTGGCTTCCGATGATGCGCTTCTCGTGGTTGATGAAGGCAACAATGTTATCAGGAAAATCACACTGAATCCTGCGCCGATAGCCGACTTCATAGCCGTTCCCACCAGCGCCACCGTTGGACAAACGGTAATACTGCGCAACAAATCGTTGTATGGTCAAACCTTCAGCTGGGTTATTACGCCAGCCAACTATGCCCTGCAAAGCGGTTCCAAACTTACCGACACCCTGGTTTACCTGACCTTTAGCACTGCAGGAGCCTACAGTGTTTCGCTTACCGCAACCAACAGCTACGGAAGCAATACAGCTACTAAAAATTCCTACATCAACATCAGCAATATTTCCGGTTCTGCACCGGTAGCCAACTTCAGCGCAACCAAAACCACCCTCGCGGTAAACGAAGTGGTTCAACTTTCCGACCTGAGCAGCAATAACCCCACAGCCTGGGATTGGAGCATTACCCCGGCCACCTTTGCCTATGAAACCGGCTCAACAGCAAGCAGCCGTTTCCCCAATCTGCGGTTCACCGCTGCCGGTATCTATTCTGTAACCCTAAAGGCCAGCAACAGCTTCGGCAATAACTCGGCAACGAAAACCAACTACATCACGGTTTCAAGTCTCAGTGCCGTTGGTCAGGTTCCTGCTTTGATGATTGGCGTGTATCCCGTTCCGGCTTCAAGTTACCTGCGCGTTAACCTTTCGGCACATAAAGGATCTGTAAATGCTGCGTTGATCAGTACCGACGGGCGCGTAAGGCATATGTGGACTGCGCTTCAGGGTGATCAGTTCCGTTTAAACCTACCCGATCAACTGGAAGCCGGAGTTTATTTCCTGCGCATCAGCGACGAACAATTCAGCAACAGCATACGCATCAGCATTGAGCGCTGAATCAACATATAACAAAGATAAAAGCCCTCCTCGCGGGGGCTTTTTCATATCCGGTGACGGCTGGATCCACTGGATTAAAACGCTTGCTTTTTGGCTCATCATAGCCTGGTTCAGCCGGTTTGTATTCATGTGCAGAAGTTGGGAATTCTACCGGCAATACGACACTGCAGTCCTCCTCCAGGCATACAGCGCAGGTTGGGCGCTGGACTTCAGCACTGCTTGTTACCTCACGCTCATCCAATTTTTGTTATGTATTCCTCTATCCTTTGCTGAAGTTACAAGACGCTGGCTTCCCGGATGGCTATTAACACAGGGCGTGCTATTCAGTGCGGGCTATTTTATTCTGAGCCTCACCGACGCAGAATTGCTTGGAAAATGGGGCAACCGCATCAACGATCAGGTATTTATATACCTGGAACACCCCAAAGAGGTTATGGCCTTCAGCAGCGGAGCACCCTGGCTGCCCATTTTGCTCTGGCTTGCAGGGGCCATGAGCATCGCTGTAATGGGTTATCGCCGGATGCTGCGTTTGACCTTTAAACCGTTAAAGCCGGCATTGTGGAACCACGTAGCGGTGCGCTATGGATTGTTGCTGTTGTTGTTGCCCTTGGGTATGCGCGGAGGACTGGGAACTGTTCCACTGAATCAAAGTGCCGCAGCCTATGCCAATGAGACTCGCCTGAACATACTGGCGGTGAATACCTTCTGGAATTTTGGTTATTACCTGAGCAACGGCACGAGGAATATACCCTTTGAGCGCTTTTATTGTTGCAGCGATGTCGAAGCTGAAGAAGCCGTTGACTGTTTATATCAGCAGGAC
>CANHRE010000060.1 GCA_947463095.1 Flavobacteriales bacterium
CAGCCGCTGTGGTCGCGGTTCTTTGAAACCTTCGGCGCAGATGTACACCTCAGCAGCACCATGGCTAAGGCAGCCATCTTGGGTTTACAGGGCCATGACCCTTCATCACCCTATCAGGTGGCTGCCTGCATGAAGCACTTTCTGGGCTATGGGTTTCCAATCAGCGGGAAAGACCGAACTCAAGCCTGGATTCCAGATCGCGAACTTCGGGAATATTTCGCCCCTCCCTTTAAGGCAGCCATTGCACAGGGCGCCATGACGGTAATGATCAATTCGGGCGCCATCAACGGCATCCCGGTACACGCAAATCATGACATCCTGACCGGGCTGCTGCGCGAAGAGTTAGGCTTCAAGGGAGTGGCTATAAGCGACTGGGAAGACATACACAAGCTGGTCAACGTGCATCATGTTGCAGCTACACTCAAAGAAGCCGTGCGGATGAGCATTCAGGCCGGACTAGACATGAGTATGACCCCTAATGACTTTGCCTTTTGCGACTTGCTTCTGGAGCTGGTTAAGGAAGGAAGCATCTCCGAACAACGTATTGACACCTCAGTGCGCCGCATCCTGGCACTCAAAGCAGCCCTGGGCTTGTTTGAACAGCCAGTGTTCCCGCAATCGATGTATGCCGATTTTGCTTCAAAAAACCACGAAGCGCTGAGCTATGAGGCTGCCGCTGCATCATTAACCCTGCTGAAAAACGAAAAACAGATTCTTCCTTTCAATAAAGATCTTTCGCGCGTATTTGTATGCGGACCGGCTGCGCATTCGATGCACCTGCTTAATGGAGCCTGGAGCCGCACCTGGCAAGGAACGGATACCACCTTTCACCACGACCAGACTAAAACCATTGCCGCTTCGCTGCGGCGTGCACTGGGCAGCAACCGCGTGACGGATGATGCAGGATGCAGTAGCCTTCAAAGTGTGTTGAAGCGCGCTGCTAAAGCCGATAAAATAGTGGTATGCCTGGCTGAAACACCGGGTACTGAAATCCCGGGAAATATTGACAACCTCGAACTGCCGAAGGAGCAACAGGACCTGCTAGAAGCCCTTACTGCTCTGGGAAAACCGTTAGTGCTGGTGTGCTGCTTCGGCCGCCCGCGTATCATCCATAACTATGCGTCCAAGGCAGCAGCTGTACTCTATGCCTATTTACCCGGAGAAGAAGGAGGCAGAGCCATCGCAGATTGCATGGCCGGCGCGATGAACCCTTCGGGCCGTTTGCCCTTCACCTACCCACGAGCAGCCGGCGATGTAGTTCACTACGACCATGCGGCTTCCGAAGATGTGCATACGGATTTTTCCGAAAATGCCTATCGGCCCTCGTTCGACTTCGGCTTTGGTTTGTCCTACAGCCAATTCACATATGACAGCATGTGGGTTTCAAAAAGTGAACTGACAGATAATGACTCCCTGCTGGTGCAGGTGCGTTTGCGCAACACGGGTCCTACGGGCGGCAGTGAAACTGTTCAGTTGTACTACCAAGATCCTGTAGCATCCATAACTCCAGCGGTAAAAAAACTGGCCGCCTTCCACAAAGTTACCCTAGAACCGGGGCAAAGCGCTACCATCGGAATGGTATTCCGGAAAAGCGATTGCGCCTTTGTAGGCAAAAACCTAAAGAGCATCAGCGAACCAGGTACCATCATCCTGCAGGTTGCCCGGTTCCGGCATAACATCAACATCCATTAACATGAAGCTGCAATTCGCCTGCATCACCCTCATCCTGGCCATGGCCGCCTGCAAACAGTCAGATCCCCCACCCATTGAAGACGTGGTGGAAAAGGGTGACATCTACTTCTCCGGCTATTACTGGAACATCAAGAACAGCCTGGGCAACGCCGTGGGGCCGGGCCCGAACAAGTTCACCGCTTCCTCAGACAATATTTGGATGGACCAAAATGGAATGCTCCACCTTAAAATCACCAAATACAACAATATATGGTACTGCAGCGAAGTGATTTCCGTTAAAGAATTTGGCTACGGCACCTATGTATTTACCACGGCCAGCGACCTTACCACCTTCAACGAAAAAACAGTGTTGGGCCTTTTTACCTGGAACGATCATTCTTTCCAAAGCCAGGCCAACAGCGAGGTTGATATAGAATTTGCCCGCTGGAACAATGTAACAGACAGCCTATTGCTCACCTACAGTGTACAGCCGGTATGGTTTGACAATTCCGCGCCATACATCGAACGTACCAAGAAGCCGCGCATACCCGTTAGCCCACTAAAAGGATTGTCCACCCATATATTCCGCTGGACAGCAGACTCCATCCGCTGGGAATCATATACCGGCGATCAGTATCCAGGAGGACAGCAACTGGCTACGTGGACCTACCATAAAAACAACATTACCAGGAGAAAACTTGAAGGAAGCGGAATTTCTGATCCTATTATCATTCCCGCTCCGGAAGACAGCACCAACGTTCGTTTCAACTTGTGGCTCCTGAATGGTCAGGCGCCCAGCAACGGCAAAGAACAGGAAGTGGTTATCAAGTCTTTCCGCTTCATCCCACTTTAAAAAACAAAAAACCAATCCAATTCCATACCATGAAAAAAATTACTTCATTCCTGTTGAGCGGCATGCTTGCGGCCACCGGCTATTGCCAGGTGCCGGACCTGCCCATCACCTTCGACAATTCCGCCATTACCTACACCCTTGTGGATTTTGGCGGCAACTCAAGCAAGGTAGCTACTGACCCGGTTGTTTCGAGCAATAAAGTTGCCGAGATTACCAAAACCAACACCGCCCAAACCTGGGCAGGCACCACTATTGGACCTGCCAGCGGACTGGCCAACAAAATTCCTTTCAGTGCTTCATCCTACAAACTGACCATGCGGGTATATTCCCCTGACAGCGGCATAGTAGTGCGTCTGAAAGCCGAAGACCCTAATGATGGCACCAAAAGCGTAGAAACAGATGCCATTACCTCAAAGAAAAACAGCTGGGAAACCCTGGAGTTCGATTTCTCCAAACAGGCTGCGGGCACAGCTGCCATTAATTACAGCTATACCTACCAGAAGTTATCTGCATTCTTCAACTTCGGCGTTACCGGATCTACTGCCGGAACCAAGGTGTACTACTGTGATGACATTCAGCTTCCTGCAGGTACTAAAGCACAGCTTGACCTGCCTGTAACGTTTGAAAGCAGCAGCATTGATTATACCATGCTGGACTTTGGCGGAAACACCAGCGCCCTCAGCACTGACCCTGTAGTTTCCACCAACACCGCGGCGAAAGTGGATAAAAGTAATACCGCTGAACTGTGGGCTGGAACCACCGTGGGCACAGCGGCAGGCTTTGCCTCAAAAATCCCCTTCAGCGCAAACACGCCCAAGATGACCATGCGCGTGTATTCCCCCGACAGCGGCATAGTAGTGCGCATCAAGGCGGAAAACGCTACCAATGGCGCCATCAGCGTAGAAACAGACGCAATAACCACCAAAAAGAATACCTGGCAAACCCTGGAATTTGACTTCAGCAAGCAGGCTTCAGGTACTGCCGCCATCAACTACAGCAACACCTACCAGAAGTTATCCGTATTCTTCAACTTCGGTGTAACCGGTGCCACCGCAGGTGCTAAAACTTACTACTTCGATGACATTAAGATGGGCGCTTCTATCCTGGCCCAAATTGACCTTCCCGTTTCCTTCGACGCCACTAACGTGGACTACAGCATGTCTGATTTCGGCGGAAATACCAGTTCGGTGGTTACCGATCCTACGGCCAGCAGCAACAAGGTATCACAGATAGTGAAAGGCAATACCGCTGAATTATGGGCAGGAACGACCTTGGGAACCAGCGCAGGCTTCGCTAAAAAAATCCCCTTCACCGCCAATACCCCGAAGATGACCATGCGTGTTTGGTCGCCTGACAGCGGCATTGTAGTGCGTGTTAAGGCAGAAGACCCGAGCAATCCTACCATCAGCGTAGAAACCGATGCACTTACCACCAAAAAGAGCGCCTGGCAAACCCTGGAGTTCGACTTCAGCAAGCAGGCTACAGGCACTGCAGCTATCAATTACAACAACACCTACCAGAAACTTTCCGTATTCTTCAACTTCGGTGTTACCGGCGCCACTGCAGGCACAAAAACCTATTACTTCGACGATGTACAAATGGGCCAGCCATTGTTCAAGCAGATCAATCTGCCCGTAACCTTTGACGCGAATGATGTGGATTATACCATGATTGACTTTGGTGGAAATATCAGCTCTATAGCTGCAGACCCGAAAAACGCTTCAAACAAAACAGGCAAGGTTGTTAAATCAAATACTGCCGAGCTATGGGCCGGAACAACCTGTGGTACTTCCGCAGGATTTTCCAGCAACATTCCTTTTGATGCCACACACAATACCATCACCATGAAGGTGTATTCACCCGATGCCGGCATCCTGGTTAAGTTGAAGGCCGAAGACCCCAACGATCCTACCAAAAGCGTAGAAACCGACGTGAGCACCACCGTAGCCAACAAATGGGAACTGCTCACCTTCGACTTCACCAAGAACTCGAACGGAACTGCTGCCATCAATTACAATACCAGCTATAAGAAGTTGTCTGTATTCTTCAACTTCGGCGTTACCGGCGCAACTGCAGGTGAAAAAACCTACTACTTCGACAGTGTAGCCTTTGGCGGCGGCAGCGCTCCAAGCAAGGTGAATGTAACCTTCCGCGTGGATGCACGCAATGTAACCCTGGGCACCGGTGAGGTGTTGACCCTGAACGGATCTTTCAATAGCTGGTGCGGAGCCTGCGCTCCGATGACCAAAGCCGCAGGTTCTAATGAATGGCTGCTCACCATTTCCCTCGACACAGCTACCGAATACGAATACAAGTTTGTTGTTGGAAATTGGGTAAAAGATGAAAAACTGGCCGTTGGACTGCCCTGTGTTAAAACTACAGGTCAATATACCAACCGCGTATTCCGCACAGCTAAAACCAACGATACACTTCCCATGGTTTGCTGGGAAAGTTGCCTGGCCTGCGGCGCATCAGGAGTTACCGAACAAATGAGCGATGCTTTGCGCGTTTATCCTAACCCGGCCAGTCAGCAGGTGTACATCCAGCTTGCCGCCACTGCCGTGCGAGGTGAAAGCATCAGTGTGTACAACACCCTGGGCCAGGAGGTTCTGCACAGCCAGTTTAATGCCGGCAAACAGGATGCGATGCTCGACATCAGCCCCTTGCAGGCAGGTATTTATCTGATAAAAATTACCGGAAACGGCAAATCCTGGAGCCAGAAACTCCAGATTTATTAAGCCAATCCTCAAACAAAAAATCCGGCGCCATGCCGGATTTTTTGTTTGAAAGGGTTTATCATTGACCTGAAAACACCATGCAACAAAGAAATTTAAAATCTGCCCTGGCCATCATCATCACCGTGTTCTTCTTCTGGGGATTTGTGGCTGCATCTAATGGCATTTTTATTCCCTTCTGCAAAAAGCACTTTGCACTCAGCCAGTTTCAATCACAGCTCATTGACGCCACCTTTTACGGCGGCTATTTTATTGGCTCGTTGCTGCTGCTGGCCCTGTCCAGATTATTCAAGGTGGAAATCCTGAACCGCATAGGATACAAGCGAGGAATCATCTATGGACTGTTGATTTCCATTGTGGGCGCACTTTCCATCATACCTTCGGTGAATGCCGGTTCCTTCCCTTTAATACTTGCATCATTCTTCGTTCTGGCTTTGGGTTTTTCGCTGCAGCAAACCTGTGCACAGCCCTTTGTGATTGCACTGGGAACTCCTTCCGGTGGTGCGCACAGGCTTTCACTGGCCGGCGGAGTGAACTCGCTGGGTACCACCCTGGGCCCTCTGGCAGTAGGATTCATCCTGTTCGGAACCCTGAGCGGTTCGGGCAAGGCCTCACTGGAATCCATCAACGAACTTTATTACCTCCTTGCCGGGGTGTTCCTGTTGGTAGCTGTATTCCTTTGGCGCGCAAAGTTGCCTGAAATAAACAGCAGCGAGCCCTATGAACACGGATTTGGCGCTCTGAAATACCCACAGCTAGTGATGGGCATGGTGGCCATCTTCACTTATGTAGGCGTGGAAGTAACCATTCAAAGCAATATGGGCGCCCTTTTGGCAGAACCATCCTTCGGCGGTTGGAAAGAACATGAAATAGCTCCATTCATCTCCCTGTATTGGGGTAGCCTGATGATTGGGCGCTGGGCCGGCTCACTCGCTGTTTTCTCGCTATCAAAACAAATGAAACTGGTGTTGAGCATCCTGGTGCCATTCATCGCTTTCGCACTGATTCTAGGTGTGAATAAACTCAGCGGCAAACCCGTAGACGCGCTGTATCCCTATGCCCTTTGCGTTGGGGTACTGATTCTCAACTTCCTGCTGAGCCAAGAAAAACCGGCGCGCACGTTGTTGCTCTTTTCTTTCTTCGGATTGGCTGCCATGTGTGTCGGTCTGCTGAGCAGTGGTACGGTAGCCATGTTTGCATTTCTGAGCGGGGGACTGGCTTGCAGCATCATGTGGCCCTGCATTTTTGCACTCTCTATTGCCGGCCTGGGTAAATACGCTGCTCAGGGGTCGGCTTTTCTTATTATGATGATTTTAGGAGGTGCTGTAATCCCTCCCATACAGGGATTGTTGGCCGACCGTATCGGCATACACCAAAGCTACCTGATAACCCTGCTGTGCTTTGGATACCTGGCATACTTTGCTTACCGTGCGAAAACATTATCGCCGGGAGCAGATGAAGCCGCATCCATGAGCCACTAAAAAAAAGCCCCTATTTCCAGGGGCTTTTTTTATGCTTCGAATTTATAACCCACGCCCCTGAGCGAAATAAAGAAGCGCGGATTTCTGGGGTCCACTTCAAAATACTTACGGAAGGCCAGAATGAAATTATCGATGGTGCGGGTGCTGGGATATACATTATAACCCCATACGGTATGTAGGATTCGTTCCCTGCTGACTACCGAGCCTTTGTTTTCAATCAGCAACTTGAGCAACAGCGCTTCTTTCTTGGTAAGGATGAAATCTCCGGCAATTCCCCGGGCTTCAAAACTCTCAAAATTAACCATGAATCCATTCCCGAAGTGGTATTCCTTCAGCCCTGGTGCGTAATCATGCGTTTTACTCCGCTCCAGCAACTTTCTCACACGCAGCATCAATTCCTCAAGATTAAAGGGCTTTGACAGGTAGTCATCGCCGCCTTTTTTCAGGCCGTTGATGCGGTCTTCAGAGCTACCTCTGGCCGACAGAAAAAGGATGGGAACCTGCTGATTGGTCAGGCGGATGCTCTCGCAAACAGCAAGACCATCCATACCCGGCAACATCACATCCAGGATTACCAGGTCGAAATTTTCTTCCTTGAACCGCTGCACAGCCATATTACCGTCTCTCACAGACACAACTTTGTATTCCTCCATTTCCAGATTAAGCTTCAGCATATCTGCAATATCCTGTTCGTCTTCAACAAGCAGAATCCTACTGGATTTTAGGGTGGTGGGGTTCATATCGAACGACTAACTAACACAAAACAGGCTGTTTTATTATTGCCTGAAAAGCACACGGAACACCGCCCCCCCTGGTTTGTTGTCTTCAACGCGTATTTTGGCCTTGTGCCAGGTGAGGATTTTTCGCACCAAATACAGGCCCAGCCCCGTTCCTTTCGAGTTACGTATCCGCTCATCTCCTACTCTGTAAAATTTCTGAAATATTTTCGTTTTCTCTGATTTCGGGATGCCTGGACCTTGGTCGGCCACCCGGATTTCCACTCCTCCACGTACATGTTGTCCAAAGATATGCACCTTAGCATGAATACCTCCGGAGTACTTTATGGCATTGCTCAACAAATTGCTGAACGCCAAGTTTAAAGACGCTTCATCACCGTTCACATATAAATCCTGGTCCATATCCAGCATAATTTCACCAGAAAAGCCCGGAATAATTGCTTGGCTGCGCGCCCGCTCCAACAACAAGCCCAGGTTTACGGGCTCACGCTCAAACTGATATACCCTGCCCTCAATGCGCGAAGCCACAATCACATTGTTCATCAGTTCGTCCAGCCGGTTGGCGTTATTTTCTGCCACCGCCTTCAGTTCTTCTATACGTTCTGCTGCCAAGCCTGGTCTTGTCAATGTTTGCATGGCCAGCTTTACCGCGGCAACGGGTGTTTTCAGTTCATGCGTTACAGCCAGCAAAAAGTTATTCTGCTGCTGGTTAAAGTTCATGATGGCATGGAAACGCAGCAACAGCCAGATAAAGGCAGCCATCACCAGCGCAGACATTAGTCCGCCTGCAACGATGAACAGGTTGCGTCGCCGCTGGTAGCGATCATATACTTCTTCTATGGCACCGGGAGCCACATCCACCCGGATTCTTTCGTCAAGATAAAGCCCTTCCTGAATGGTCAGGCGCAGCACCCCCTCACTTTTTCGTGACACCAGGTCCTCCATCATCAACACATTGGCCCGGTAAATTCCTTTTTCGTAGCGAAATTCTATAACCTGACCGCTGTCGTACATACCGCGCAAAACCTGTTCTTTAAGCAGGTTCTCAGCCACCCTGCTCTCGTTGGCCATCAGCTGTCGGCGTAACTCCATTTCAATACGGCCGTAGTTCACCAGGGCGAACATCCACCAGCTGAACACGGTGAAAATAAACAACACAATAACCCAGGTAAATGCCCAGATAAGTTGCTGCCGATTCATCCCTCGCAATTTAATCCCCTGCTGCGCTAATAAACGAACTTTTAACCCAGGTAATCAGCGTGTTTCGCATCTTCGCAGCATGGATAAGGAGGGACTTACGGAATACAGCCCTGCACAACTGGCCTTGCGCAACGGTCAGGACCGCCCTGAAATATGGGTGGCTTACCGCGGCATCATTTATGACGTGAGCATGAGCAGATTATGGCGCAAAGGCATGCATTATGAACACTGGGCCGGCCAGGACCTTACCGATGAGTTGAAGCAGGCCCCACATTCAGAAGGGGTTTTTGAGCGCTTTCAGGCCGTCGGATTTTTGAAACCATCCTGATGCTTAAAGCTGTTTGGATTTGATAACCCTGTTCAACGGTTTATGCCTTAATTTCGCCCCCAAATTCAACCCGAAATGAAATTCGACATCGCAATTATAGGCAGCGGCCCCGGCGGGTATGTAGCTGCCATCCGCGCCTCTCAACTGGGTAAGAAGGTGGCCGTGATTGAAAAATCCGACCTGGGTGGTGTTTGCCTTAACTGGGGTTGCATCCCCACCAAAGCATTACTCAAAAGTGCTCAGGTTTTTGATTACGTAAATCATGCCGCTGATTATGGCATCAACATCAAAGGCTATGAAGCCGATTTTGATGGAATGATCAAGCGCAGTCGCGGCGTAGCAAGCAACATGAGCAAAGGTGTTGAGTTCCTGATGAAAAAAAATAAAATCACCATCATTAAAGGTGCAGGAAAACTCGCAGGTAAAGGAAGTATTGAAGTAACAGCCGCAGACGGTAAGAAGGAAAAAGTAGAAGCCGACCACATCATCCTGGCTACCGGAGCCCGCTCCAGGGAATTGCCTAATGTGAAAATTGACGGCAAAAAGATTGTTGGCTACCACGACGCTATGGTATTGCCAAAGCAGCCGGAAAGTATGGTTATTATTGGCTCCGGAGCCATTGGAGTGGAATTCGCATATTTCTACAGCACCATAGGCACCAAGGTTACCATTGTGGAATACATGCCTCGCATTCTGCCTATTGAAGATGAAGAAGTTAGCGCTGAACTCGAAAAGATTTATAAGAAGCGTGGAGTAAACATCCTCACCAACGCCTCCGTAGAAGCTGTTGATACTGCCGGCAAATCCTGCAAGGTTCAGGTTAAGACGGCCAAAGGCAACGAAGTAATCGAGTGCGACATAGTGCTGAGTGCTGCCGGTATTCAAACCAACCTGGAAAACCTGGGTTTGGAGGAACATGGAGTGAACACCGATAAGGGTAAAGTAGTGGTGGATGATTTCTACCGTACTTCTATGCCTGGTGTTTATGCCATTGGCGATATCGTTCCCGGCCCTGCACTGGCACACGTTGCTTCTGCAGAAGGGATCATCTGCGTGGAAGCCATTTGTGGCCATCATCCAGAGCCACTCAACTACAATAACATTCCAGGCTGTACCTATTGCATCCCCGAAGTGGCCAGCGTTGGCCTTACTGAAGCAAAAGCAAGAGAACTGGGCTACGAAATCAGGGTTGGCAAATTTCCCTTCTCTGCAAGCGGAAAAGCCAGCGCCTCCGGTGCTAAGGAAGGCTTTGTGAAGGTAATCTTCGACAAGAAATACGGAGAATGGCTGGGAGCCCACTTCATCGGTGCAGGCGTTACCGATATGATTGCTGAAGCGGTAGTTGCCCGAAAGCTCGAAACCACAGGCCACGAAATCATCAAAGCCGTGCATCCCCACCCCACCATGAGTGAGGCCGTAATGGAAGCTGTGGCCAAGGCTTACGATGAGTGCATCCACCTGTAATCAATTCAAATCACATCAATCGGCCTGTGCATTGCGCACAGGCCTTTTTTATGCCCAATGCTACAACTACACACCTTCACCTTTAATCCGTTTCAGGAAAACACCTACCTGATCAGCCACAACGATGGCTCCTGCCTGATTGTAGATCCAGGTTGTTATACCGCCTCGGAACATAAAAAACTTACTGATTACCTCAGTGCTGCAAACCTGAAGCCGCTGGCCATTGTAAACACCCACGCCCATATTGACCATATCCTCGGGCTGGATTACCTGCGCAACCATTACCAAATCCCATTTTACCTGCATCCCTTGGAATTGGATGTACTGCAATGGGCTCCTCAAAGCGGACGCATGTGGGGCTTTGACATCCAGCTACCTGAGCTTCCGGAGTATCATCTGCCGGATTCAGGGGCACTGAAAATTGGCAACATCGAACTGGAAATCATCCTGTGTCCTGGCCATTCACCGGGCTCCGTATGTTTCATCCACAACGAGGGTGCTTGGCTCACCGGCGGTGATGTGCTGTTCAAAGAAGGCATCGGACGCACAGACCTTCCCGGAGGAAACCACCAGCAACTGATTACTTCCATCAAAGAGGAACTGTTCCGGCTGCCCGGACACTATACCGTGTTTCCCGGACATGGACCAGAAACCACCCTGGAGCATGAGCAACGGCACAATCCGTTCCTCGGCGCCTAGCAGTTAATCCTTAAAAGCGGCAAAGTCAAACAGCAGGCTGAAACGCAGCTGATTGGCCAGAGGATGACGTTGCTGGAACGGAACCAGATAAGCAGCATCGATACCCAGCACGCGATAACGCACGCCAAAGCCAAAGGTGAGGTATTTACGGTTGCCCTTGGTGGTTGGCTCATGGAAATATCCGGCACGAGCGGCAAAGCGCTTGTTATACCAGTATTCCATGCCTAAGGAAACGTTGTATTCTTTCAGCTCCTCGCGGAAACCGCCGGGAGCGTCACTGAACGATTGAAACAAACCCTGGATCACAGGAACATCAGGGTCGCCACCTACAAATACACGAGCACCATTTTGGTCTATAGAATCACCGCCCTTGTAGTTTTTCAGATAGTAAGGACGGGTAGGTACCATCAGCTTATTGATATCCAGCGCAAAAACCACACGGTTAAATTCGTCAATTTCATAATCCAGGGCTCCTCCTATTTTCAGGTTCATGGGAATGAAATCACGCTGCTCACGGTTGGTATAGGTCATCTTGGAACCGATGTTCTGCAGGTTTGCACCGAAAGAAACCTTGGCCTCTTTACCTTTAATTTCAATTTTATCCTGATAATAAACGTTGATATCACCGGCACCTGCAACACCCGGCCGGGTGCTGATGCCATTGAGTTGACGCACACCGGCAATATTGGAGCGGATGAAGCGCAGAGCCACGCCCACGGAGAAGTTATCCGATAAGCGGGTTGCATATCCTGCATCCAATGCGAACTCATTGGGGTTGAAGCTCCCTATGGGGTCACCCTGGAAATCGGTGAAATTGATGTTACCCAGTGAGAAGTAGCGGAAAGAACCGGATACCACACCATTCTTGCCTACCTTATTATAGCCGCTCAGGTAAGAAAACTGCACGTCCGGTACCAGGCTGCGCAACCAGGGTGCGTATGATATACCCATACCTGACTTCTTTTCGGCGAAAGCCAGCTTGGACATATTCCAGTGAATGGAATTCGCATCGGGCGAAATAGCTACACCTGCATCTGCCATGCCAGCGCTGCGGCTGTCAGGAGTAATGGTAAGGAATGGCACCATGGTGGTAACTACATTCTGCTGACCAGCAATCTGCGTTTTACTGATTTGTGCCAGAAGTTGCGTAGCGCTCAAGCCCGAAACGATCAGGGCGGTAATTCTATGAAGGTTCATCTTTCGATTGAATTGCTGCAAAAATAAGATTTCAAACTCTTAACGAATGTTTTGCGTGCATATTATTCTGCCATAATGAACAGATTCTGCACCGGCAGAGGTGCGCAACCTTATCCGATATAGGAAAATCCCGTTGCCTGCTGAGCCTTCAGCAGGATTCCAGGTGAGTGCGCCCGTGCGTACTTCCGCGGAAGAAATTAGTTTTGAACTGCGGTGAAGTTGCCTTCCGCTTAGGTCTGTGATGATTAATTCAGCATCCAGATCCATGCCTGCAGCGTTGTGCTCTATCAGGAAGCGGATAAGCTGTCCTGGACCAGCCGGGTTGGGATAAGGCGCTACGCGATGAACCTGGAAGGCTCCACGCTCGCTCACCAGCATGTTGATGCTTGCCTCAGAAGGGTTATTGAAGATATCCCAAACCCGGAGCGTAAGCGCGTGCATACCAGGGCTGAGGTTTTGGAGCGGGAAACGGATGCTTCCGCTGCTGTAGCTGTTTTCGTCTGCCGAATAATAATCGTTCACTACAAAAACCTGTTCTGAAGAAGTACCCTTGTCTACAAACAGCAGCAAATCCCTGCCAATTCCGTTCCCTGTGGCGTTGATGCCATTCACATCGCGCAAAAAAGCAAGGGCCAGGGCATCCGGCGATACGATCCCTCCGGAACGAAAGGTGGTGTCGTTCAGGAATAAGCGAATTTCCGGTCCACGTTTGTCGGCAATCAGGGATTGCTCGCTGCCGCCAATCCGTATATTGTAATAACCGCTGGCATCTGTAACTCCATTTTCAGCATACATGGAAATTTTCCCGAATTCCACCTGATAACTGATGTCTTTTGGCACCATAAACTCCACTTTAAATTTACCGTCGCGCACGGTGGCCAATCCTTTATAGATAATGGTATTCTGTGTTTTAAAGTTCAGCTCACTGCCGGGATTGTCGTTGGCCAGCGTTCTGCGCACCTGAACTTTGTCGTAAACGGTAATGTAGAGGCGACCGTTAAATTCCGGGAAAGGCGCACCGCTGCGCCGCTCAATATGTCCCTCAATAATGGCTTTGCTGAATGCCTTCAGGGTATCTCGGTAATCTTTAGCCGCTTTTGTATTGATAAAATCAAGCTTCACCTGGTGATAGGGGAAAGCCGGAACCAGGGATGGGTCGCCGAGCAGGGCGAATTTCCGGTCTTCATCGGTTCTGCTGCCGCGGTTCTTCACATTGCGCATGATATCGCCAATGCTTGGCATATCACCGGGCGCTGCAGCCAGTCCATATTCTTTCCAGAAGGAACTGTTGATGCTCTTGTTGCCTGTATTGTAGGTAAGTCGGGTGGTGGTGAGCAGGGCTACATTTCCTCCTTCTGCGTGGAGCAGGCTGAGTTCACCCGCAGATTGACGCGCCGGGTCATCGAAGCGGCTGAATTCGCAGGTAGCAGTGACCATTATGGGCATACGGTCGCGGTTGGTCCAGTTTTTAATCATCGGGATGGTCAGCACTTCTTCCTGAGCCCATCCTTTTTCTCCGCCATGCCCCATATAATTGAAAAAGAGCGTACCCCGGCTCATGTTCCTGTTGATGGACGCCTGTGCATCCGGATAGGACTCGGTGTTCCCAGTATTTACCTGTCGGAACGCATCGAAATACACCTTATCGGCATTGTATTCGGGATGTGCTGATGCAACAAACTGAGCATAGGATTCAGACTCATTCAGAAACTCGAACTCCCATTGGTCATTATCCACATCATCGGCCGCAAAAGCGATGCGGTTTCTCCATTCACCCAAGGTTGCCGGGCTGTCGTAATGAATGATTTTGGCAACCACGGCCTCAGCTTCCTCAGCAGACCGCACGGGCAGACGGCCCACGGCAACGGCCATATTCCCATTAAATAACCTGAAGCCGCTGGCCGAATCCAGAAAACCATAAAAGTCATCGCTGGCAAAACTGGTATTCAGATAAGAGGTAATATCGCTTTGGTATACGGGAACAAAATTGGTGTTGCCCTTCACGCGGTTTTTATAATCGTAGGAAGCCGCTCCAAACAGCAGCACATATTTGAGCGGATGGGCTGAACTCTGGCTTTTGTTCCATTGATAGCGGATGAAGTTGCGCAATGCGCTGATATCCTGCACCGAAGAGCTGAACTCACGGTAAACGGCCTGCGGAGCAACGATGTTACACACCAGCCCCTGTTTTCTGCGGTGTTCAGCCAGTGTATTGGCCTGATTGAGAAAATCTGGGTGGCTGATGATGAGCAATTCTCCTGGGGGCAGGGCTTTCACATCCTGGTTGGAAACAACAGCTTCGAACTCCGGCTTCAGGGCTGAGGCCGCATCGAAACAAACCAAACGCCTGGGCTTGCTGCCCTGCACTTCTCTGAAATATGAAAACGAAACTCCACTGAGGAGGTTTTGCGCAGCAGGTGCATAGGCATTGCTTACATCCCAAACCTGAAAACCACTGCCCTGGAAGCGCCATTCCTTTTTTTGACCGGGAATTCTATTCAGCAGAGCCACATCAAACTGACTGCCTGAAAAAACC
>CANHRE010000061.1 GCA_947463095.1 Flavobacteriales bacterium
CAGCCTTGATTTTTTGCTTACTTTTTCATCAAGGAAAAAGTAAGAGATAAGAATAGCGTAAGGTCAATTCAGTGTTTGGCAGCAACCCCAAGTCGGTTTAAAATAAATTTTTCACCAGGGGTGCATGGTTCGATAAACTCACCATGACAAACTTTTACGCACTATGACAAAGACTCCATCCACATTTCTTCACCTTTCAGGGTGAGCGCGGAGGGAAAATTCTCTTCGAACAAAGCGCCGGTACCCAGTCCCTGATGTAAGGGATTGTTGTAGTTTCCGCACCACTGCGCGATGGCGCTCAACCCGATGTTGCTTTCCAGCGCAGAGGTAGCCCACCAGCCAGTATGGTGCTTACGCGCATGGCTTATCCAGGCATCGGCCACGGAAAAACCACCGATGAGCGTAGGTTTAAATACCAGAAATGCCGGGCGGATTTCCTTCAGGATACGCACCGCATCCTGCTCCGGGTTCAAGCCAATCAGGGTTTCATCCAACGCCACTGGAACTGCTGATTTGGCGCATACTTCCGCCATGAGTTCATCGGCGCGGGCCGGCACAGGCTGTTCGATGCTGTGCAGCTTGAACCGTACAAGGTCACGCAGTTTTTCGAAGGCGTCATCGGCATTCCATGCGCCATTGGCATCTACGCGTAATTCCAGCTTGAAGGGGCTGTAACGGCGGCGCAGGTCTTCCAGCAGGCGGCATTCTTCATCAAAATCCAAGGCGCCTACTTTGAGTTTCACGCAACGAAAACCGGCCTCCGCCTTGGCACAGGCCGCTTCATACATTTGAGCTCGGTCTGCCATCCACACCAGTCCGTTGATGGGAATGCCTGCATTTCCCTCGCTGAAGGCGTTGCGAAACAACAGGCCTTCCACGCCGCTGTGTATCTGCCGCTGCAGGCATTCCAACGCAAACTGCAGCGCCGGTAGGGTGCGGCTGTAGTCAAAAGTGTCTGTCAGCAGCTGTTCTTGAAGGGCAGCAACATCCTGAAGTGATTGCTCCAGCAGTTCGGGCGAGTCTATGCTCAGGTGGGGCAGAGGCGCACATTCTGCCTGGTATCGGTGGCCATTGGCCGTATTCAGTTCCAGCAGCCACAGTTCGCGGGCCTGGTAAGCGCCCTTGCTGGTGGCGGCTGGCTTCAGGAAGCGCAGACTGTGTTTGTGAACCTTCAGTTGCATGGTTGTTTACACCAGATGGCGCCAGACACCGATGATGAGGATCATGGCAAAGATGCTCAGGCTCAGGAACTTCAGCTCCTTGTTGTAGTCCATACGGGCATTCTGTGCAATGCGGAAATAGCGCCACAGGTGCAAGAGGCCAAGCAGGTAAATCAACATCGCCGGGATGAGGAATAAGCGGCCATAGTCCAGCAGTATAGGAATGCACAAAGCGCTGCAGCCACCCAGCACCAGCAGCAACTGATAGCGACGGGCACCGGCAAATCCCAGTCGCGCGGCCATGGTTTGCTTGTTGCTCAGGGTATCGCCTACCAGGTCGCGGGTGTTGTTCACATGAAGAACAGCGGCGGCCAGCAGCCCCATTCCCAGGGCGCATATGGCCACGCCGGGTTCCAGGCTTCGTGTGTGCAGGAAATAGGTTCCGTTTACGGCAAACAAGCCAAAGAACAGCACCACGGCTGCATCGCCGAGGCCGTAATATCCATAGGCGTGGTTTCCGGTTGTGTAGCGCACTGCCGCCCAGATAGAGGCCAGTCCGGAAGCCAGCAGGGTGAGTAGCTGCAACGTGTTGAGGTCGCGAACCAGATACAGCGTGATGCAACCGGAAGTAAAGCTGATCAGGGACAACAGCATCAGGGCCATTTTCATGGTTTCCGGACGAATGTCGCCGGTGGTCAGCATGCGGTCGGCGCGGCCTGCGCTGCGGTCGGTGCCTTTCTTAAAGTCGCCGTAGTCGTTGGCGTAGTTGCTGAGCACCTGCAGCAACACAGCGGTAAGCAGGGCCATCACGGCAAGCACGGGATTCATGTGCGGCAGGGCCAGGAAGCTGCCCAGCAATACGCCGGAAACAGCTAAGGGAAGGGTGCGCAGCCGCGCAGCTTTGATCCAGGGGGTGAAGCTCATTTTGTTTCGTGGTATTCCATTTCGGTATTGATGGCCCAAAGGTTAGACTTATCGCTAATTCCGGCAACAATATTATCTACGGCGGTCATGGCTGTGAGCATACTGTGGTCGCTGTTGTTGTACTTGTGCATACCGTTCCTTCCAATGGGAAAAAGGTTTATAAAGCCGTCCAGGTAGCTGCGCACCAGGTCAAACTGCGCGTAGGCACCGGTATAGGCGGGATAGGTTTTTTGCATGCGTACCACGGTGCCATCCAGCACATCCTCACGGTCAATGATGCCTATTTGTTCCAGCTCGGCGGAGGCGAATTGTTTCATGGAAGCATCGTCCATGTTCCAGAGTTCATCTCCTTCCTGACAGAAATATTCAAGCCCGAGCCATACTGTTTCCGGATCGTTCACCAGCCAGGGGCTCCAGTTGTTGAACACCTGCAGGCGGCCAAGGCGCACATCGCGCTCCTGGATATAGACCCAGTTGTCGGGGATGGCGCCGGTTTTCAGTTTCTTCAACAGCAAACCCACGGTAATAAAATCGCGATAAGGCAGTGCTGAGGCGGTTTCGCGCACTTCGGCAGGCACCTCGAAGCGCATGCCTTCTACCAGGTCTTTTACCGGCATGGTAGAAAACACGTAATCGGCTTCGAAGGCTGATTCCACACCGCTGTCATTGCGGGCATACACGGTATTCAGGGTGTCCTCACGGCTTCGGCTCAGACCACAGACACTGTGATTCAGCAGAATCGTGCCGCCGCGCTTGCGCACCTCTTCTGCTACATGTTCCCACAGCTGACCGGGTCCGTATTTTGGATACAGGAAGCGTTCAATAAGCGAGGTTTCGGTCTGTTTCTGGCCAATATCATTACGCGGAGGCCGGAGGGCGTGGGCAATGGCTTTGCTGATGCTCAGGCCCTTGATGCGCTGGGCGCCCCATTCCTTGGAAATCTGGTCGCAGCGAAAGCCCCAGACCTTTTCGGTGTAATCCTTGAAGAAGGTGAGGTAGAGTTCTTTTCCGAAGCGATTGATGAAGAAGTCTTCGAGGCTGTGTTCCGGTTTTACAGGAAACAGTCGGTAGCGCAGGTAACTGCTGCCTATGCGCAGCATCCTCCGCAGGCCCAGGTTGCGCATGGTTTCAAGGCTCAGGCTGATGGGATAGCGAAAGAACTTCCGAAGAAAATAAATACGCGAAACCCGATTGCGCACCAGCATCACGCGGTCTTCCGTTTCGGGGTTGGCGCTGCCTGTGCTGATGTGTGTCTGCTGTCCGTGGTAGAAAATATCCGCTTCGCCGGTAGCAGTTGCTTCCACGGGAAGTTGTTGCAGCCACCATTGCATCACGCGGTCGCTTTTGCTGAAGAAGCGATGTCCGCCGATGTCCATGCGGTTACCTTTATAATTTACTGTTTGCGAGATGCCGCCGATGCTGTCAGATGCTTCCAGCACCACGGGCACGATGTCGGTGCGCGCCAGCAACTCATAGGCCGCAGTTAACCCTGCTGGTCCTGCGCCGATGATGATGGCTGTTTTGCGGGCCGACACGTGACTGAAAATGCTGCTTATTTACAGGTTTGGCGTTCTTCCGCCGTCCACCACCATGTTGGTGCCGGTGATATAGGCTGCCTGCGGCGAGGCCAGGAACACGGCGGCATAGGCCACTTCATCAGGGCTTCCGAAGCGGCCTGCGGGAATTTCTGCCAGCATTTCCTTGCGCACGGATTCTTCTTCGTGTCCGGTCTTCAGCGCTTTATTGCTGATGATGCTGCTCAGGCGCTCGGTGGTGGTGGCGCCGGGAAGCACATTGTTCACGGTAATGCCCAGTTTAGCGGTTTCGTTGGCCAGGGTTTTGCTCCAGTTGCCCACGGCGGCGCGGATGGTGTTGCTCACGCCCAGGTTGTGCAGCGGCACTTTCACCGAGGTGCTGATCACATTGATGATACGTCCGTAGTTGGCCTGCGACATACCCGGTATGAAGGTCTGGGCGAGGGTATGGTTGTTCAGCAGGTGCTGACTGAACGCATCCTGGAAGGCCTGATGGGAAGCTTGCGTGATGGGACCGGCCGGCGGGCCTCCGGTATTGTTGATCAGGATGTGTACCTGTTCTTCGGCGGCGATGGCCGCTGCAGCTTCAACCACGCTGTGCGGCATGCTGAAGTCGGCGGTGAAGAAGCGGTGTTGCTGTCCTGCCGGACGCGGTAATTCGTCGCAGGTTTGCTGCAGGGCTTCGCGGTTGCGGGCCAGCAGGATGACGCGTGCTCCGGCATTGGCCAGCTGGCGGGCAATAGCCCTTCCTATTCCTTGGGTGCTTCCGCAAACAAGTGCGGTTTTTCCTGAAAGGTCAATGATCACAGGGCGAAGATACGCGCCGCCGCCCTTTGGGTTCACTACAAACAGAAACGCCCCCGGCAAAGCGGAGGCGTTTCACGAAAGCTGTTTTTATTTATCGCTTGACGATGCGTGTATGGTGCTCGGTACCGGCGCTTTGCACCTTCAGCAGGTACTGACCGGCAGCAAGGCCGCTCAGGTTGAGTAGATGCACCTGTTGCTGATGTTCCGGCCTTATGCGCAGCAGTTCACGGCCCATCAGGTCGCTTACCACCAGCAGTTGGATGCCATCAGCGCTGCGCCCTTCCACAAACAACTGGTTGCCGGCAGGGTTGGGATAAACGCGGAAAGCACTTTGTTCCGGGGTATTCAGGCTTGTAGCCTTTGGGTTGATGAGCAGGCGTGCGGTATCGCAGGCGCAGGGCGGATTACACGTCACCAGCAACACTTCGCGTGCGCTGTCAGAGCTGAATGTATAGGTGGGGCTTTGCCTGCTGCTTTGGTTGCCGTCACCGAAGTTCCAGAACCACAATTGCGCATTCACGGAACTGTCTTTGAAGCGGAAGGTGTTGCCACTTTGCACATAGCCAAACTTAGCTCGGGGCTTCTGGCGCACACGCAGGTTGATACCGGCCTTGGCAGTACATCCAAAGCCATTGCCTGCTGTGAGTACATAGCGTGTGTCGTTGCCCGGTTTTGCGAAAATGGAAGCCGTGGTCGCGTTACCAGGAGCCCATGCATAGGAAACCAGGCCGTTGCCTGTTGCCTGAAGGCGTATCGAATCGCCGGCGCATAAAAGCGTATCGGCAGCGTTGATGCCAACGGTAGGGGAGGTTCTGAAGGAAACTGTTACCTGGGTAGTGTTGGCACAGCCTGCGGTATCGGTACCTGTTACCGTATATGTAGTACCGGTGGTTGGAGAAGAAAGAACGGTGTCTCCTTTTGTTTTATTAAGTCCTGTTGCCGGAGACCAGTCGTAGGTACTGGCGCCGATGGCCGTTAGTTTAACGGGAGCACCGCCGGAGCAGTAGTTTGCATTGGCAGGCAACACAGCCACATTCGGTCTTGAGTTGGAAACCACCTTCATGGTGAATACCGCGGTGGTATCTGACAGCAATGAACCCATGCAAGTAAGCACGCAGCGGTAGTAGCGAGTGGCGTTGATTAACCCTGTGGAAGCCGTGGTGGTTCCTGTGCCGAAATTGGTCCAGGGTCCGCCGGCTGCTGCTGCATTCTGCCATTGATAAATCAAACCTGTGTAGGTAGTGACGGTGCCATTCAGGTTCAGGGTGGCTGCGCCAGACCCTCCGCAAATCTGTTGCGTGGTGGATGTGATGCTCGCACCGGTGGGTTTTCCGCTGCAGGCCAATGGATAGGTATCCCACCAGAAACTGTCGAGGTAGATGTTGTATCCCGCCTGGCCGATGGCCTTGATCATGATGTAATTAGAATTGCCGTTAAAGGCCGGGGGGATATTGAAACTGTAGCGGTACCATCCGTTGGTGATTTGCGTATCCGGAACGGCGTAGCGCGAATAGCGAGCCACGCTTCCCAGATAATGGGCGCCGCTCAGGCTGGCCGAAGTGTTCACGTACACGCTGATGCTGTCGCCGGTTTTGCTCAGGCTGTCGCGGTACATGTAGAAGCGAACACTGGGGGTACTGCTTCCGCGTTGTCTGTAATCTGCTGCAGGAAGTGCCAGTGTCTGTATGGTGTTTGCGGCAACTCCGCGGGCGCTGTAACGCGCAAAGGCGGTACCGAATTTCGCAGCGGCCACGGTGGGAAAAGTGCTGTTGGTGGCACGATTCCAGCGGTTAATGCTGGTGCTTACGGCCGACCAGCCGCTGGGGGGGAAAGCCGGAGCCTCAAAGCTTTGTACATTGATGACCTGCTGGGCCTTTAACTGGGCAAAAGAGGCTGTAAGAAGAATGAAGGCTGCGACTATTTGCTGTTTTCGTTTCATGGAATGTTTTTTCGATTAGCGTTTAGACGGCTAATTAACCGCCTGGTTGCTTGCAGAATTATGATATTCATCACTATTCCCGAATCAGCTTCATCCTTAAAAAATCCTTGCCGGAAGCGCTTAGAAGGTAAACTCCTTTGGCACACTTTGCGAAGTCTGCCTGCTCCAGTGAATTTCCTGAAAAAACCAACCTGCCGGATGCATCAGTGATGATGTATTGCGTGTAGTGTTCGGGGTGGCTGATGTATATACGGTCGCGGAATGGGTTGGGCCATACACGGACATCTGCCGGTCGCAGCGTTACCACTGCCGTGCTCATAGTATTATTTCCGCGCACCAGCAGCACGTCATTGCGCCGTGTTTTAGGATCATAAGTGGTGATGCCGAAGCGGGAATCCAGAAACCAGGCTTTGTCAACCTGATTGGGAAGGGTGGTAGCGGACCAGAACTTGTGGTTGCCGGTAAAGCTGAGCAGCTTGTTGCTGATGCAGGGCAGCACCAAGGTTTGATCGCTCACGGATTGCAGTTCTTTGATATTGGGCAACCTCCAGTCATCCTTGCCGGCGGCTGTAGTGCTGTCTGCCAGCCATAAGGCTTGTTCCCAGCTCAGGGTATCTCGTTGCAGGCTTTTCAGCCAGGTAAGTCCGGTGAGTTGGTCGGTGCTGGTGCCGTCACCATTGTCCAGAAAGCGGCTGTTCAGTACTTGCGGCTGCTGTGGGTAACGAACCGCGCGCACGTGGATACGTCTGGATCCGCCTGCGCTCACGGTTTCAGATTTCAGGTGGTTTCCGGCTCCGCCACCGGAATTGGTCACCCAGATGCGGTTGCTGTCGTTGGCCTGTCGCTCGGCAGTCCACCAGTAGTCAGCCGCTGATTTTGGAAAAACTGCGGCATCCAGCGCCTGATTGGTTTTCTGGTGGTTCAGGATACTGAATGACTCGCGCAATAAAGGAAGCCGCCAGTCGGTATAGCCGCCCAGGGTGAGGGTATCGCAATAAACACGGGCCTTTTCCACGGTCATCTCGGGACCATCCACGCGTTGCCACATGAGCCTGGTAACGGTATCGGTGGCTGTTCCATCGGGGTTGATGATGAAAAACGGCGGATTGATTTTGTAATCCGCATCCTCACCGGGCGAGGTGGTATAGCCCGTTTCCTGTCCTGTATCGGGCAGCCGCTTCATGGTTCTGAGCCATTGCTGCGCTTGCAGAAATGGGCTTCCGCAGAAAAACAGCAAGAGGCCAGTCAGGTGCTTGCGCTTCATGGCTGAACGACCACCCTTCTCACGGCGCGACCGGATGGCGTTTCCAGACTGAGCAGATAGATACCTGCGCGGAATCCGTTCAGGTTCACGGTGCTGCTGAAGCCCCGGTGTTGCCATACGGCACGACCATTCATGTCCCTCACGGTGGTGCTGAGGATTTCAGTTTCCTGTATTCCCTTGCCGAGCGCAAGGCTCAGATTGTGTGAAGCCGGGTTCGGAAATACACGGAACACACTTTCGGCATTCAGGTATCTGATTCCGGACGGCATGATGCAGGGCGCCTTACCCTGATAGTTGGATGTGGTTTTCCCGGAAGCCGTGTAGAAATCGTAGGTGTACGCTCCGGATGAAGTCCAGCGGTACACCACAGAATCGGTGGCACCGTTCAGGGTATAGATCAGGGTATAGCCATTGCTGCCATTCGGGTGGAAGCCGGTAATCGTGGCACCTTTCAGCGGCGTAAGCGCAGGGCGAACCCCCTTGGCCGCAGGCTGCGGAATAATCTGCAGGGTGGTGTCTTCGGTAACCACACCAGCCATCTGCCCGATCATATACGGTGCGGTGGCTGTGCCATGGTAGTGGTAACGCCCGTCTGTTCCCCAGTGGCCGTGGTTGGCATCCAGGGTTTTCATGGCGCTGCCGTCGGGTTCTTTGCTTCCATATACGGCGAAACCGTCCAGCGCGAAGGCTACAGGAAGGGTCGGACCACTCGGCTTCTCCAGGAACATGGGCGCGTTGTGGTAGTGGTAGTCGTCGGCGCGGCCGGAGTGTCCGCCCCACTGATCCAGTTGCCCATCCAGAAAGGCGTCCACCCCGGTATTGGTATAGGGGTTGAAAATGGGAACGCCGTTGGCGGCAAGAGCGATGGCACCGCGCAGGAAATGCTTGTTGTTTACGGGAACAGGGATTGCAGCCATCACCGGATTCAGCGTAATGCTCCAGGCGTTGCTGCCATTATAGCACTGCGGAAGTGGCACCTGCTGTTGCCAGGATGTGATGCCCACCATCATGTTGTGGGCCGGAATGCCATTGCTTTCCACATAGAAATACTTGCTGTCCCAACGGGTGGCTACAGATGGCTTAAAGGGTGTAAAGGCAGAATCAAGAAAGGTGGGATTGGTGCCGGCTGAGCTTGTTCTGAGTGTGCTTCTGCCGGAGGCGAACAAAAAATACCCGGAGGCGCTGAACAGCAGCAATAAACCCGGCTTGCCAAATATCCATTTTCCAGCAAAAACACGGGCATTTAGCGACATGCCCGGCATCATCCTGAATCGCCTGCGAAACAGGAGCCACAACATAAAAAGCAATACCACCGCCGTAGCGCGAATGGCCCAAAAGCTCCATGCAGAGGGGGATTTGGCTTTATGCTCCGGCGCTTTTTGCGCAACGGTTATTGTGGTGGCCGCGTTGATGCTTTTAATCGCAGCGTATTTTTTCGCCACAAACTTGCGGTCAGCAGCGGATAGCTCGTTCCATGACAGGGTTAGCGTGTTCCCGTTCTTCTGTTCAAGAACCACTTCGTGCTCGTTGCCGAACAGGAAAAAGGCATGCAGATGTTTCCCGCCCTTCAGGTGCCATTCGCGCATACCTTCCGTGCTGTGCGCGGTTCTGATATCGTGGCTGTACAGGGCGGGCAGCGCCATAAGCAGCGCCAGGGTGATAGCATATAACTTTTTCATAGCCTCAGGGATTGATGATTACTTTCTTGGTTCTCATGGTGTTGTTGCCTTCCCCGAAATGTACATAATACATACCCGGAGCCAGTTCACTGCCGGCATCATTGCGCCCGTCCCATACCATCAGATAGGAACCCTTGCGGATAAGTTGCCCGTCCCACAAGGTGCGCACGGTTTGCCCCTGCTGGTTCGTGACAAACAGGCGGTACGGGGCATCCTGTTGCAGGCTGAAGCGTAGTTCTGTTTCCCGGCTGAAGGGGTTTGGGTAAATCAGTTCATCGGCGTATTGCTCGTTCCACAGCACCGGTATGTTGGTGCTGAGCGAGTCGTAGCAATTCTTCGCTCCGATGTAATAGCTGGCGGACACATCGCGGTTCTTGCGGGTGCCCGTTTCGTTGCGCGGCAGATAGACCCTTACATAGTCCACCTTTACGCCATCGGGTGATACCTGCACACGGAGGTGGCCGGAGTTGGGCAGGATCTGACCTTCGAAGTAGCCATAATCCGCCGCCTGTCGTGCATTGGAGAAATTGGGGTGACTGGGCTGAGGCACTTCCTGGTAAATCAGGCACGACTGCTGCTGTTTGCCGAAGAAGTGGTCATGGCCGTGGAAGAATATGGTGGCCCGGTTTTCTTTGAGTACATCGCGGATGGGTTTATACCAGCCCGGACGTTTGGTGTCGAAACCATAAGTGCCGTCCAGATTGTCGCCACCCCATTCGTAGCGGCTGGCAAATTCCACCCCACCGCGCCCCTCGGGATCACCGCCCACAAGCTGATGTGCAAATACAAACTTGAACTTCTTATTGCTGCGTTCCAGCGTGTTCTTAAGCCAGTCGTACTGGGTTTTACCGAGGGTCCAGCGCCAGCCGTTCAGCGAGTCGGGCTTGGTAGGTGTATGCCAGTATGGATCAAGTACCATAAACAGGGCGTCGCCCCATTCCCAGGCGTAGTAGCTTTCGCGCCGGCCCACATATTTATAATGGGTGGTATCTCCGGAATAAAACGCATCCGGTTCGGGGTTTACAAAGTATTTTTTTCGATCCAGCGTTCCCCACACGGCCACGTTGTTGCCGTTGGCGCTGTTGAGCCAGCCGCATTCGCCCTCGTGGTTTCCTATGGCAATAAATACCGGCACGGAGTGACTTATGGTTTCGTAGTAAGAGCGCATCAGGTGGGCGCGGTAGGTTACAGTGTCGCGGGGAATCTGCCGGGCGGCATTCTGCAGCTTGTCCGACATCAGGATATCCCCCAGGTCAATCATGAAATCCGGGTTATCCGACAGCTGGTTTTTCAGGCAAAGGCGATAGATACCGGTATCGCTTTGTTCGTCCAGGTGCGGATCTGCCTGAACCACAAAGGTGAAGGATTTTCCCGCCGGAGCGGCGGTGCGGAAACGATATTCGGGTCGCAGGATTTCGTTCGTAGTTCCCGGTTTCCGGTAGGCCACCCGGTAATAGTACTGTTTGTCGGGATCCAGTCCGCTGAGGTTTATTTCAGCCGGAGTTCCGGCGGCAAAGGTCTGCCAGGAACTCTGAACCGCATAGGTTCCGCTTTGTGTGCCGCAACGCAGCTGCATGTCCACGTCCTGGTCGAAGAATAGCTGAACGCTGATGCTCCGATCCCCCGGACGGCCCAGAAATTCTGAGTGGGTGGGTTTTTGTGCAGCGGCTTCTGCAAAGAGCAGCGATGTGAGGAAGATGCTGTATAACTGCTTCATGTGCTTATCGGTTCACCCATACCTTGCGGCACAGGCTGATTTGGTGGTGTTGTATGTGGAGCAGATAGCAACCGGTTCTCAGCCTGCTCAGGTCCATATCCGGAACCGAACTGTTCAGCAGGGTTTGTCCCTGAAGATTACTAAGTGTGAGTGTGGCACCGCGCAGTGCTTCAGGAAGTTCAATGTACAGGCGATTTTCCGCAGGGTTGGGCCACACACGCACCGAGGCATCCAGTAGTTCCAGTTGTTGCTGCGGAAGCCCTCCTACGGTATAGGAAAAAGGTACTTCTCTGTTCTTGCGGATACCCAGCGTGTCTTTAGGGAGATAGGCCCTTACAAAATCTACCTTTACCCCATCATCACCCACATGTACCCGCAGGTGTCCGGTGCCGGGGAAGGTATCAGAAACATACGCATCAGCATTCGCCAGCATACCTATCTCATAGGTAGAATCTGCCGCCATCGGGCATGACTGATACACCACGCCATCCAGTGATTCATGCGCAAACACATGGTCGTGGCCCTGAAAGAAAATGTTTACTTTATGGTCTACGAATAATTTGTGGATGGGTTTATCCCAGCCCACCCTCTTGGATGCAAACAGATCCTTGGTACCATCCAGGCCGCCCCACTCAAACTGAGTGGCATTGGTGATGCCGCCCCGCCCTTGTCCGCGCACATGGTGCGCAAATACGAACTTGTACTTTGACGTACTGGCCGCCAGGGTATTCCTGAGCCAGTCGTATTGTTTCTTTCCCAAAGTCCAGGCCCACTTGAGCGGCTTATCAGACGAGTCACACTGGTCGCGGTACACGTCCAACACGATGAATTGCGCATCGCCCCATACCCAGGCGTAGTAGTTTTCGGGGTTGCCGATGCCGTAAGGTTCCACATCGCCGTTACCGGAGTAGAATCCATCCGGGTAGGGATTTGGATAATAGAATTTCCTGGACAGCGTGCCCCATACATTCAGGTTGGCCCCCGGGTTCTGCAGGTAGTAATAGTCGTTTTCGCCTTCATGGTTCCCCAGGCATACAAAGAAGGGAATGGAGTGACATACGGCTCCAAGGAAGGGACGATAGTTGCGGTGCAACAGGTCTACTTCGGGCGAGGTGATGGTGCGCCATTCATGGTCGTCTCCAAAGATATCCCCCAGCGAAAGCATGAAATCAGGCTGGTCTGCTGCCTGATTGGCCAGGGTAACCTTATACATGTTGGCAATACCCTTCTTATCGTACAGATGTTCGTCGGCTTCGATGGTGAAGGTAAAGGCTGAACCGGGTTTGCGTTGAGTATGGAAACTGTATTCCGGCGTAGCCGCAAATACCCCGCTGCCGCTGCTGTTGTAACGCACCCGGTACCAATATCGGCTGTCGGCCTTCAGCTTATTGAGGAGTATTTCCTCAGGCACATTGGCCTTCACCTGCACTGTAGTCGTGCTACTGCTGTAGGAAGTAGGCGCGGCGCCATATTCCACATAACAATACTGTGCGGTGCTGAACATGATGCTTGCGGTGACCGACGTATCCGTGGGGCGCCCCAGGATGATGTTCGGACTCTGTGCCGAGGCGCCTTCAGCTGAAACCAAGAACAGCGCCCCGACATAGATGAATCGCACAATTTGTAAAGAGTACAATAAGTGTCTCATAAAGCTATTTTAGATGCGGGTTTCATAAATCCGTTTAACGTGTTTCATAAATTTTTCTAAAGTCTTTTGCTTGCCGACCGGTCATCGAGTCTACGACCGGGAGCAAGGCCTCGCGATAGCTGTAGCGAAGCGAAGATGCGACCGCAGACCAGTCATCGAGTCTACGACCGGGAGCAAAGCCTCGCGGTAGCTGTAGCGTAGCCGCAGGCGTATCGAAATGCACCGGAATTAACGAAGCGTTGGGGAAATGCACCGGAATTAGCGAGGCGTTGGGGAAATTTACCGGACGTAATATTCCTGCATGTTCTAACTCACTTCCCCCCCCGCTCGTCTTGCTCGGGCGCCTGCCCCGTAAGCGAATGCAATGAGCGACAGGGGGGGCAAGCTGATACGGCGCCACGGCATTTCGCCTACCGCGAGGCCTTGCTCGCGGTCAACGACTCAGTGACCGCGGCAACGCAGCGGGTATTAAGCCTTCAGCACGCCCAACTCACGGCCTACCTTGGTAAAGGCAGCCACGGCGCGGTCTATGTGCTCAAACTCGTGCGCGGCGCTGAGCTGTACACGGATGCGCGCCTGGTCTTTGGGAACCACGGGGTAGAAGAACCCGATGACGTAAATGCCTTCTTCCAGCAGCCTGTCGGCCATCACCTGGCTCAGTTTTGCATCGTACAGCATGATGGGCACAATGGCGCTGTCGCCGTCTTTGTAGTCCAAGCCTGCGGCCTTCACGCCTTCTTTGAAACGCTTCACGTTGGCTTCCAGCTTGTCGCGCAACGCGGTGGTTTCGGTGAGCATATTGAACACCTCGATGCTGGCTCCTACAATACTGGGCGCCAGGGAGTTAGAGAACAAGTAGGGACGGCTGCGCTGACGCAGCATGGCAATGATTTCCTTTTTGCCGGTAGTATAACCACCCATAGCACCGCCCAGGGCTTTGCCCAAAGTTCCGGTGATGATGTCCACACGGCCCATCACGTTGCAGTATTCCGGAGTGCCGCGACCGGTCTTGCCGATGAATCCGGCAGCGTGGCATTCGTCGGTCATCACCAAGGCGTTGTATTTATCCGCCAGGTCGCAGATTTTGTCCAGCTGGGCCACATAGCCGTCCATGCTGAATACGCCATCGGTTACAATCAGTTTGAAGCGGGCACCGTCGGCGTTGGCCTTCTGCAATTGCTCCTCCAGTTCGGCCATATTGTTGTTGGCATAGCGGTATCGGCGGGCCTTGCACAGGCGCACACCGTCGATGATGCTGGCGTGGTTCAGGGCGTCGCTGATGATGGCGTCTTCCTCGCCGAGCAGGGGTTCAAATACACCGCCATTGGCGTCGAAGGCCGCAGCGTAGAGGATGGTGTCTTCGGTCCCATAGAATGAAGCAATCTTCGCTTCCAGTTCCTTGTGGATGTCCTGGGTGCCGCAAATAAAGCGCACACTGCTCATGCCAAAACCATGGGTGTCAATGGCGCGCTTGGCGGCTTCAACCACACGAGGGTGGCTGCTCAGGCCCAGGTAGTTGTTGGAGCAGAAGTTGATGACCTCAACACCGTTATCCAGACGTATTACCGCGTCCTGCGGACTTACGATGATGCGTTCGCGTTTATACAGGCCGGCCGCTTCGATGGCGTTCAGCTCGGCGCTCAGGAAATCTTTGAATGCTCCGTACATGCCGCGAATTTAGGCAGAAACGGGATTTATGGTTTGCACCTCCCTGCTATACAATCATGGAACCTGAACGTCCGAAACAAGCAGTTTTATCAGTCACGCTGTTTTATCCGGAGGAAATGACTATATTATTGTAGGCGGTTTGATTGATTTATGGGTAAAGTTGTTTTTATCGGCGACATCCACGGCAGGGACACCTGGAAAACCATCGTGGAACGGGATCAGGATGCGGACCGCATCGTCTTTATCGGTGATTATCTGGATACCAAAGGCGAGCGCATCACCGGAAAAAGACAAATAGAGAACTTACATGAGATTTTTGAATTCAAGAAGGCAAAAGTAGATAAAGTGGTATTGCTCTTCGGAAACCACGACTATCACTACCTGCCTGAGTTTTGCAAGCGGGAATACTCGGGTTTCCAGCCCGGAATTGCGCCAAAAGTGAAACCGCTTTTTCGCAAGAACATGGACCTGTTTGATATGGCCTTTGCCGC
>CANHRE010000062.1 GCA_947463095.1 Flavobacteriales bacterium
GCACGGAAATGGTATTAAGCTCAAAGCATATTCATGCAATCCCGGATACGACTTATCATTTCCCGGAAGTCCGGTTGTCCTTTGTAATACAGGCTTGCCGTTTTTCGGTACATATTCATGAATTCCTGTACCACCTTGTTATCATCTAACAGAAGCGCAGGATGCACTGAGAGCGGTATTGCACCATCCTCACCTTTTATTCTGACTTTTTTATGTTTCGCGTAATCCTCAGTGACCATGAATTGTAAAACCTCCCGATTATTCAGAAGGCAGTACACATCATAATACTGCCTCATAAAGTTCATACTTCCCATATCCGGATTCTTTTTCCAGATGCGGTACTTTCTGATTATTGTCTGCAATTTTTCAATCAATGTGTAGCCCGGGTGGTAACAGCAAACTTCAATGGCATTATTATTAATATAATTATCTGCAGCATTGACAGATACCAGGTAATCCCAAATCCATGAGCTGATGTTACACGGAATGTTTGGAGCAGTCTGGTCGAAACCTGCTTCCAAGAGAATTCCATTCTTTAAGCCTTCAATGCCCGACGTTACCGATGTATAATTCAACCTTATTCCGCCACTCCTGTACTTTATTTTATCGTCAAATGAGAAGTCCCTTTTTATATCTTCAATCCCATCAATAAAGAGATTCTGAGCAAGCAAATCATAGAAATTCCGTCTTGCTTCTCTTACTTTTCGGCTATCTTCCTTACCCTCTGTATCTAAGCCGAAATTACTGAGAATATGGATGTCAATGTCTTCAGAAAATCGGTGAATTAGTCCAAATCCTTTCGACAATGATGTACCACCTTTTAATTCGAATTCTAACCCCTGTTTTTTCATTGAATACAGGGTATGCATAATCCAGTAATCCTTCTCAATCAAACTCTGATGAATTCCACTGCGGGCAGAAACAATTGCAACTAAATCAGCGAACTCCGGGTCCTTGTGAACATATTCAGGCATCACGAAACTTTTCAATTAAAATACCCTTCAATATCTTCCTGGTTTTTACTGAACCATATCGCTGAGCCATTTTAATGATCGCGTTCTGATCCATATTTGTTAATCTTTCACGGGCTAGTTTGAGGATATATGGAACATCCTCCGCAATAAGATCAAGGTTATTCATCAGATCCACGAATAGGAATTCAGTCGTAATCTGCCTTGGATATTTTGACTTTATTTTGAAGTCAAACGCACAACCATTGAATAAGAATACGCCCTTTCTTTTGTGATTATAAACCCATACCGTGTTGTACAGTTGCGTCAAACCAAGTCCCAACATATTATAGTCATTCGGAGAAACAATCAGGAAATCATCATCATTGAGAAATCGCGCAACAATTTCATCATCACCGGGCGGTATAGCACCGAATTTAGTATTCTTGGGCGCATGATATAATCCCTGAGCTAATTTTACAAGACTCCCCTCGGCAACAAGTTGCGCAAGATGCCTGTCGATAGCCGATGAATAATATTCAAGATCAGATCGGCGATACACTCCACCTGGTTTGATATGAGCGAGCAATGCCTTCATGGATTCGATATTCAAAGATACCAGATTTTGGGGCTTGCATGATATATTCCCGATTTTTCATGCAAAACCGGTTTATGTCTGTCCCGGCTTTTGCTCACCGGCCTCCCTTTGACTTTTCCCCGGCGCGGACGGCCACGGGCAGGGTATTTTCTGCCGGCACCAGCGGACAACTGTACTCCAGGTTGTAAGCGCAGTAGGGCTGATAGCACAGGTTGAAATCCAGCCATACCGAGTCGCCCGGCTCTTTCATCGCCTCCAGATAGCGTCCGGCTCCGTAGGTTTCCTTCCCGGTTGTGAGGTCTTTAAAGGGAATAAACAAGCGTCCATCATCGCCTTCCAGGCTGAAGGCCTGCAGGCTCAGCTTTTTACCTTCGGCCTCAAACTCCAGGCGTCCCTCGTGCAACATGCTGCGCGGCTCGCCTTTAGACGTAGCCAACACCACGGCCTGCCGGAATTCGGGTTTGCGGAACAGCGCCCGCAGTTTCCATCCCGCGTTCACGGGAAAATACTGCAACCCCTCAAAGGGTATATTGCCCTTGCGGAATGGGCTTTCTGCATCGAAACGCATCAGGCTGTCCTTGTGGGCACGCAAGGCTTCATAGGGCGACAGCGGGGCTGTTTCCCTGCTTCCGCAGGAACCCAGCAACACAAGCAGCATCAGGGCCAGAGGACGAATCATACGCGCAAATTACAACAACAGCAGTTGCGTTACCTTTGCCCCGCGTGAAGGCCGTCTTTAAAATCCTTAGCTACGTGAAGCAGTTCAAAGGATATATCCTTTTGAACTTCCTGTTTAACCTGGGTTATATCCTGCTGCAACTGCTTACCCTGCTGCTGGTGATGCCGGTGCTCAAGTTCCTCTTCCAAAGCGATGATTCCGCGTTCAGCACCGCCCGCGATAAAATGGGCAGCGGCAACTGGTTCAGCGCCATTTATTCCGATGCAGTGCTGTGGTTCAAGGAACTGGTAGCCTCCGACCGCTTTACGGCACTGTTTTACCTGTGCATAGCCCTGGTGGTCATCACCCTGGTGAAAAACGCCTGTCGCTACCTGGCCCTCTATTTCATCGTCATCCTGCGCAATAAATCCATACGCAGCGTGCGCCTGAAGGTATTCCACAAAGTGGTATCGCTGCCGGTTTCCTACTTTACCAACGAGCGTAAGGGCGATCTGATGTCGCGCATGAGCAACGACATGAAGGAGATAGAATGGGCCATGATGGTAAGCCTGGAAGCCCTCTATAAGGATCCGGTGAACATCATCATCTTCCTCACCACGCTGATTCTGATGAGCTGGAAACTCACCCTGTACGTGCTGCTTACCTTGCCCATTGCGGCCCTGCTTATTGGCGTTATTGCCAGAACCCTGCGCAAGAAGTCTACCCGAAACCAGGAGATGGCCGGCCATATTCTGAGCATGATGGAAGAAACTCTTGGCGGTGTGCGCATCATCAAGGGTTTTGTTGCGGAAGCCTTTGTCAGGAAGCGCTATGAGAAGGACGACCAGGAATATACCCGCCTGAACATCAGCGTGAGCCATCGCTATGACCTTGCTTCCCCCCTTTCCGAAACGCTGGGCTTCCTGGTTTCAGCGGTATTGTTGTGGTTTGGTGGAGGCATGGTGTTCCGCGGTGAGCTGGAACCCGAGTTCTTCATTGCTTACTTTGGCATCTTCAGCCAACTGATACCGCCGTTCAAAGGCTTTTCACAGGCTTTATATTCTGCACAGCGCGGCATGGCCGGCTTGATGCGGGTAGAAGAAATCCTGCATGCGCCGCTGGAAGTAAACGACCCGCAGCATCCCCTGCCCGTGCCGCAGTTTAAGGAAGGCATCGAGTTCCGCAATGTGGGCTTCAGCTACGGCGACAAAAGCGTGCTGCGCGGCATCAACCTGAACATCCGCAAAGGCGAAATGGTGGCCCTGGTGGGCGCATCGGGTGCCGGAAAAACCACCCTGGCCGACCTGGTTCCCCGCTTCTACGATGTGCGCGAAGGACAAATTCTGCTCGATGGCCACGACATCCGCTCCTTCCGTCAGGAAGACCTGCGCAGCCTGATGGGACTTGTTTCTCAGGAGAGCATCCTGTTCAACGACACCGTATTTCAGAACATCACCTTTGGCATGCAGGGTGTGGGCATGGCAGAGGTGGAAGCCGCAGCGCGCATGGCCAACGCCCACGAGTTCATCATCCAACTTCCGGAAGGCTACCATACCAATATTGGCGACCGGGGCGGAAAACTCAGCGGCGGACAGAAACAGCGTTTGAGCATTGCCCGCGCGGTGCTGCGCAACCCAGAAATCCTGATTCTGGACGAGGCCACCAGCGCCCTGGATACCGAAAGCGAGAAGTTGGTGCAGGAAGCCTTGGATAAGCTGATGAAACACCGCACCAGCATTGTGATTGCCCACCGACTCAGCACGGTAACCCATGCCGACCGCATCGTGGTGCTGCAACAGGGCGAAATCGCCGAAACCGGCAAACACGATGAACTGATGGCCATGGAAGGAATCTATGCCAAACTGATACGCTTGCAACAGCTATAAACATGATTATATACAACGTAACCTGTCATATGGATCTGGCGCTGGCAGAGGAATGGCTGCGCTGGATGCAGGAAATACATATCCCCGAGGTGATGGCTACCGGCTGTTTTCAGTCTGTGGGCATCCTGAAGGTGCTTACCAATGCCGACGACGATGAAGGCGTGAACTACAGCATTCAGTACAGCGCAGAAACCATGGCCGACTACGAGCGCTACCGCGACCAATACGCCCCCGCCCTGCAGCAAAAAACCCGCGAGCGCTATGGTGAACAGATCCTGGCCTTCAGAACGTTGCTGGAGGTGGTGGGGCCCATGTCAGCCGGCTAATTGCCGCAAGAACATACTGCATCCGGTGGATAAACCCCGGATTTCATTGGCCAACACGGCCTGAATCCCTTCCTGCCCGAAACAGCGCTTAATCGGTGATGAACACCCGCTTTACCCGCTGCGATACGGCGGTGAGGATTTCATAGGGGATGGTGTTGCAGGCCTCCGCCATGGCTTGCACGTCGGGATCCTGTCCGAACATAAGCACCTCATCACCGGCGCGTACGTCCATTCCGCTTACATCCACCATGCACATATCCATGCACACGCTGCCGCTTATCGGTGCCAAATGAGCTCCGATGCGCACCATCCAGCGTCCGTTGCCCAGTTCGCGGCGCAGCCCATCGGCGTAGCCCACGGCAATCACGGCGATGCTGCGCGGCTTGTCGCTGATGGCCCTCCGGCCATAGCCCACGCTTTCACCGGGCTCAAGCTGCTGTACCTGTGAAACCACGCTGCGAAAGGAAGCTACCGGCTTCAGCTGCCTTTGTATGTGTCCGGCGGGATCAATGCCGTACAGGCCTATACCCAGGCGCACCATGTCGAAACGCGCTTCCGGAAAGCGAATGATGCCGGATGAATTGAGGATATGGCGCATAAACTCCCGACTTGTATGCTGACGAATGCGTGTGCACATCCGCTCAAAACGGTCAATTTGAAGGCGGGTGAAATCATCGTGTTCCGGCGCTTCCGCTGCCGAGAGGTGGGAAAATACCGAGGCGATCCTCAGCTGGCGATGCCGTTCCAGTCCGGCAATGAGCTCGTCGAGGTCTGCCTCCTGAAAACCCAGGCGGTGCATGCCGCTGTCTATTTCCAGGTGCACCGGCAGTTCGAAAGCTGCCGGGTGGTTGCCCAGCGCATCCAGCAGTTGCCTGCTGTACAACACAGGCTCCAGGCCATAGTCGGCCATCTGGTCCAGGGTTTCAGGCCGGGTATTCAGCACCATGATGGGCTTGTGGATGCCTGCCTGGCGCAGTTCCACACCCTCATCAGGATAGGCCACGGCGAAGTAATCGGCACCCTGATCTTGCAGCATCAGCGCTACTTCTTGTCCTCCGCTGCCATAAGCAAAGGCCTTCACCATGGCCACGATGCGGCAATCGGCTTCAAGCTGACGGCGGTACACATCGTAGTTGTGGCGCAGGGCACCCAGGTTCACTTCCAGGCGGGTACTGTGCGACTTCTTCTCCAGCAGGGCCGCCACCCGTTCAAAACGGTAACGCCGTGCCCCCTTCAGCAAAATGGCTTCTCTATTGAACTGCAGGCCGGGCATTGCTTCCAGCAGCGCTTCTGTATCGGGAAAAAACCGGACATCCTGCTGTTTGAAGGTGGCTGCCTGACGTTGCAGTTCAGGACCTACGGCGATGACCCTTCGCACCTGACAGGCATCCAGCAGGGAAGCCAACTTCGGATACAGGGCATCGGCCAATCCTGCGGTATCGGCAAGGTCGCTCAGCACCACGGTTCGGCTCAGCGTTCCGCTTTGCTGCGAAAGGAACTGCAGGGCCACCTGAAAGGAATCCAGATCGCTGGAATAGCTGTCGTTTACCACCCGGCAGTTGTTCCATCCTTCCAGCGCTTCCAGCCGCATGGATATGGGCTGCAGGCGCGAGAAGCGCTCTATATGTTCGGGATCCAGGCGCTCCAGCGCATATAAGGTACAGAAGCAGCTCAGCGCGTTTTCTATGGAAGCGCGGTCAGAAAAAGGGATGCTGCATTCCAGGACGCTGCTGCGGTGTTTTATTTTCAGTAGGGTAAGTTCACCAACAGGTTCGGCGGAAAGCAGCTGAAACTTTGCTCCCTCCCTGGTGCCCCAGGTGATGAGCTGCAGCAGGGGGTGCTTTTTGCGCAGTTCGGCGGCGGCCTCCATCACTTCGGGCTGATCGCTGCCGCATACCAGCACATCACAGGATTGAAACAGGCGGAACTTCTCCCGCACCTTGCTTTTCAGGTTGGGAAACCCACTTTGGTGGGCAGGACCCAGGTGGGTAAAGATGCCCAGGTTTGGACGGATGATGTTGGCCAGGGCATCCATCTCCCCTGCCTGGCTGATGCCGGCTTCAAAAAGGGCCAGCTGGTCACCGGTTTGCAGAGCCAGCACGCTGAGGGGCACGCCGATTTGGGAATTAAAGCTTCCCGGGCTGCGCAGGGTACGGAAATCGTCGGCAAGCAGCTGATACAGCCATTCTTTCACGATGGTTTTCCCGTTGCTGCCGGTGATGCCCGCCACAGGAATGCGGAAGGTTTTACGGTGGTATGCGGCAAGGGTTTGCAGCGCCTGCAAGGTATCATCTACACAGATCCAGGCGGTATCCGCAGGGGTTTCCTGCGGCAGGCTGGAAACCAGGAACAGTCGGACACCGGCCTCCAGCGCTGCGGAAAGGTAGCGGTGCCCGTCATTGCGCTGGGTTCTGATGGCCACAAAAAGCGTTTCATGGGCATCCACCAGGCGGCGTGTATCAAAGGCCACGCGGACCGCAGCTTGTGCGGTGTTGCCCAGCAGGCGGCCGCCACATACAGCGGCCAATTCTTCCGCCCTGTAGTTCATGTCAGCTCAGCTTAATTTCCGCACTGTCGCCCAGATTCAGGCTCTGCACCGCACCTACCAGGGTGGCATCACTGCCCACCAGAGAATCTTCCATGATGGCATTGAGCAGTTCGGCGCTGGGCCCGATGATGGAATTGCGGATGATGGAACGCGAGATGATGGCATCGTCGCCTATACTCACATGCGGACCGATGATGCTGTCCTTGATCTGCACATTGTTCCCGATAAACACCGGCTCAACGAGGATGGTTCCCGGAAAGCGGTGGCTGTGAATATTGCTGCCATCCAGCCGGTCCAAGAGCATGCGGTTGGTTTGCAGGATGATGTCTTTCTTGCCGCAATCGAACCACTGTTCGACGGGGAAGGTTTGTATTTTGATGCCCCTGCTGATCATGCACATCAGGGCATCGGTCAGGTGAAACTCGTTCTGGGTCCTTATTTCGTTATCAATCAGGTATTGGATGCAATCCAACAGGGCGCGGCTTTCGCGGATTTTATACAAACCCACCAGGGCCAGGTTGCTCTTCGGAATTTTAGGCTTCTCTACCAGGCGGGTGATGCAGTTGTCTTCACTAACTTCGGCTACGCCAAACAAGCGCGGATCTTCAACCTTCTTCACCCCCAGTGTGGAACATTCCGACTTCAACACTTCATCCAAATTGGCTTCGAAGATGGTATCGCCCAGCACGATAAACAGTTCCTCTTCAGGTTCTATATAGTCGCGGGCCAGCCAGATGGCATGACCGGTGCCTTTACCCAGCGTTTGAATCACGAAGGTGCAATGGCAGTCGGGGTATTCTTTGCTGATGTACTGTTCGATCTTATCGCCGAGGTAGCCGATGATGAAGATAAAATCCTTCAGGCCGGCTTTGGTTAGGCGGTCCATGATGTGACCCAGGATGGGTTTTCCTGCCACCGGGATCAGTGATTTGGGCTGGGTATGGGTATGCGGCTTGAGCCTGCTCCCAACACCTGCCACAGGGATAACCACCTTCATAGTCTGGCGAAGATAAGAAAGGAAGCATATTGCTGCATCGGTCGCCATGAAAAACCAGCGAGGCCACAGGCTGCTGCAGCAGGGCCATACGGCTTGTATCTTTGCACCATGAGCGAACAGGAAGCCCACGAAGAACGCACCGAAATCAGCAGTCTTGGCGAGTTTCGCCTGATTGACCACCTGGCTGCTGCCTTTCCCCCGCCTCAGGAGCCGGTACATACAGGCATCGGCGATGATGCGGCGGTGCTGGAGCGCAACGATTCCCATTACAGCCTGCTGGCTACCGATATGCTGCTGGAAGGGGTTCACTTCGACCTGGCCTATACGCCCCTGAAACACCTGGGCTACAAAAGTGTGGTGGTGAACCTGAGCGACATCTACGCGATGAACGGAACACCCGAAGCCATCACGGTGAGCATCGGTATGAGCAATCGCTTTTCGCTGGAAGCCGTAGAAGAATTATACGCCGGCATCCGCCTGGCCTGCCAGCAATACGGTGTGCAGTTGGTGGGCGGCGATACGAGCGCATCCCGCAAGGGCCTGATCCTGAGCATTTCTGTGCTGGGAAAAGTGGCCAAAGACGCTCTGGTGCTGCGCAAAGGTGCTCAACCCGGCGACATCGTTTGTGTAAGCGGCGACCTGGGCAGGGCCTTTATAGGGTTGCAGCTGCTGGAACGCGAGAAGCGCGTTTTTATAGAACACCCGAACATGCAGCCCGACCTGAGCAAGCATTCCCGCATCATCGAGAAGCAACTCAAACCCGAAGCGCGTGTGGACATCATCGCAGCGCTGCACAAAGCCGGCATCAAACCAAGCAGCATGATTGACGTGAGCGACGGACTTTCTTCGGAATTGTTCCACCTGAGCAAACACAGCGGCTGCGGATTCACCATTATGGAAGAGCGACTGCCCGTTGACGAGGAAGTGTACCACCAGGCGCTGGCCTTCCATCTGGACCCTACCTTGTGTGCACTGCAAGGCGGAGAAGATTACGAGCTGTTGTTCACCATCAAACAGGAAGACCATAAGCTGATTGAAACCATTGAAGATGTATCCCTGATTGGCTACGCCACCGAATCCGACCTCGGGCTGCAGCTGATCAGTAAGAGCGGCAACAGGCACGCGCTGAAAGCCCAGGGATGGACGGCTTTTTAGGAGTGGTAAGGGATAAGTGGTAAGTGGTAAGTGGTAAGTGAAGGCTGCGACTCAATCCTTATACTTCAAGCCCTTTATAGATTTTATCAGTCCTCGGATGATCCTCGAGATTTCGTCTCCCATTCCCAATAAATTTTGTTTAGATTCATTGGATATATAATCCAGTCTTTCAGCCAGGTGAAGCATAGATTTCACCTCGCTGCATGAAGCCAGGGCTATATACAGAAATCTGGTAAAATCCGCAGCGCTTTGCCGGTCAAAACCCTCCGCAATATTGCTCGAAACAGAAACTACTGACCTGTAAATCTGATCTCTGAATCCATAATCCTGCAACGTAGAAAAAACCTTGTATATGTGCACAGCATATTCCTGTGATTTCTGCCAGGCTATGATGTCTTCAAATTTTACGATACCCATTTTTTTAGTGGTTAGTGGTTAGTGGTAAGTGGTAAGTGGTAGGTTTCGGTGATGAGTGAAGGGTATAAACGCCATGAACTGCAGGCGAGCACAGTTGGTAGACGAAGAGCGGCGGCAATTGGTAGGTGGTCTATTCAATACTGCCCCGCACTTACCACTTACCACTTACCACTTATCCCTTACTACTATTCCCTGATTTTCCTTAATTTTCCCCCATGAGTAACCGGGCTAAAGTAATCCTGTACAGCCTCCTGGGGATTGGCATTTTTGCCATTGTCATCCTGATGTATTCGCGCAAGGAGCGTATCCTGGAGGGTGAACGCAACGGGCTGGAGCAAAAAATCCGGCAGTTGAGCAGTGAACTGGATGCGCTGAGGAAATCCGAGCGGCGCTTCGTGTACAAAAGCGACAGCCTGGGCAGGGTGCTCGACCCGATAATGCAGTACGAAGCATTGATCCGCGCCAACCAACACCGCGACGAAGCCTACTTGGCCATGCCCTGGCGCTACGGTGACCGCGTTACGGTGCTGCCTGATTCCGTAGGAGGGATCGTGAGTGAAGTAATCCTCGGCGGAAACCCATGGAGCTACTATGTGCGCTATAAAGTGCTGCTGAAAGGCGGCAAATCCATCGAAGCCTACCCCAACCAACTCAGCGCGCCTCAATGAACTTCTTCTTGAAAAGCATCTTCCGTATCAGCCTCCTCACCGCAATCCTGCCAAGCGCCTGGATGCCACTGTTTGCTCAGGATGAAAGCACCTACGCCTTCCAAAAAGGAACTATCTACCTCAGCATAGGCGCGGGCGTCCCTAACCAGAACAGCCTCATCCTCAAGCCCATCCTGAACGAACAGGATTTCAGCTACCAGGGGCGCGGTCCCTTCCACTTCAAGGCAGAATACGCCATCCTGAAAAACCTGGGCATCGGCATCAGCGTGAACAGGGTGGCTTTCGATGCCCGCTTCAAGGTGCGCAACCCGCAACTGGCCCAGCTCTTCGATTATCGCCTGCGCTATGTGAGCAGCAGCTTCCTGATACGCTTGAACGGACAGGTGCCTCTGGGAAAAACCACCAGCATCTACGGCGGCGCCGGGATTGGCTTCAAGTCAGGCCGGCCCAGGCTGGAAAGTGCTGATCCCATGATGAAGGACTTCTCCTTCCCCTTTATGTTCCCCATAGGATTGGAACTGACCGCAGGATTCCGCTGGATGCCCACGCACTTCCTGGGTATGTACGTGGAAACCGGCATGGCCAAGAGTTTCATACAAACCGGATTGTGCTTCGGCATCGCCCCCAGGGAATAATCACAACTTCACACAGGTGCGGTGGCAACGGAACCGCCCGTCGCTCAGGGTCAGCACATAGATGCCGGCAGGCAGAAACGCAACATCCACCTGCTGCCCATCGGCAACCGTTCCTGCATGCAGCAGCCTGCCGCTTAAATCCTTCAATTCCAGCGTTGCCCGCGCTGCGCCCGGAATCCGGATGCGGATGGAACCGCTCATGGGGTTCGGATACAGGCTCCAGGCCGACATCGGGTTCAGATTCTGCGCCGCACTGATCTCGTGGTCGTTGTCTTCCGGTGGATTAGAAGCCCCGGCATTTGCCACGGCGAGGTAGTGGTAGCCTGCTGTTTTCGCGGTGCCCAGATTTCCGGAACTGCTCAGCCAGCCTGAACCCACGCCGGAGGTGGACCTGTTCACCCAGCATTTTTGCAGGCTGTCCCAGCGGGCCATGCGCGCCATCGACGCGCTGTACGGGTTTCCGGAAGCGGGCAGGTGGTAGCGGGTGCTGCTGCCCTCAAAGTTGTTGTTCACGAACCAATAACCCGAAACGGACAGCGAATCCAGCGGCGCCTTCAGGCAGCTGCCCCGCGGTGTGCCGGCAGGATTGGCGGCGAAGTACTCGGCAATCCAGGTACGCGAACTTCCTATGGTGGCCGTATGGGTGATGCGCAAAGGACGATACACGCTGCCCTTGCCGATGGGGAACAGGATGTTCAGGTTGTCGTTTCCGGAGTTCAGCAGCATAAGCCTTCCGTGCAGGAAGGATGTTTCGCTTCCTCCGAAAAGCAAACCACCGGAGGTTTGTAGCATTTTATCGCTGAGCAGGATGCCGCCTTTAAACTCCAGCCTTGCCAGAGGCGCGGCACTGTCCAACAACCTTACCGCACCGCCGCTTTTCTGCATCACGATGCCCCGGGCCAGCTCACCCGGTAAAGGATTGCGCACCTGCTGGCTCCGCGAGCCCACAAAGCACAGCGGACTGCCTGTAGGGTTGCTGCCCGAAGTTCTGAACGAAGTATAATTCCCTTCCAGGAACAGCGTGCCGCCCCGTACCGTGCCGTTGGAACTGCTGGTACTCACCGAGGAAAGCACGAGGTTTCCGGCGATGTGCGCAGCCCCATCGCTGAGGTTCAGGCTGCTGGTGCGCGCTGCCATATCCAGGTGGTGGAAGCGAAGGGTCTTACCGTTGGAGAAGCAGACCCCAGCGGCTTGCAGACGGAAGGTGCCGCGCTTCATCTGCCAGCCCGACGAGTCGCGCAGCTCCCAGGTGCCGGAAAAGTCCAGCGTATCACCGTCGGGCGCGCAGAGCGCGCCCTGCTCGCCCACGTAAAGGCCTACCGTGCTTTTGTCGGAAGTGCCAGTGACCACACGGATGATGGCGTTCACCGAATCTTCAAACATCAGCCTTCCCTGTTCAATGCGGATGCGCTCATTAATCGTTCCCGAAGGCGTGCCCAGCAGTTGCAGCCCGCGCAGGCGCACCTCGTTGGCAGGGGCTGCCTTGTGCACCAGCAGGCGGTGCCGCCCCACGATGCCCCCGGATTGTTTTTGAATGAAGCAGGAATTCCCAATTCCCGTGAAGGCCAGCGTGAGCGGTGCCAGCGTTCCGGTGCCGGAATGAAAGGCAAAAGTGCCCGTATTGTCGCCCATAGTGGTGGCCAACTCCATGGTGTCGCGCACCATCAGCACATCGTCGGCGGCCCAGACAGCGCTGCCCTGGTCTTTAAAGGTGACCTCGTTGAACGACATCCGGCGCAGGGCCAGCAGGGTATCCTTCGACAATGAAACCGCACTGCCCGGCTGGGTGGCGGCGCTGCCGGTCTTATTGAACTCCACGATGAAGGCCGTGAGCGGCTTGCTGTTCAGGTTGAGGTTCAGGGGCAGGGGGCCGGCGAAACGCAGGATGCCGTCTTTAGGCGTATACGTCGAAATCGGATCCTTGCTTAGGTTTCCCAAGATGGTCACGATGCCCTGGATGCCATCCGGCGCCACAAAGTTGGCATAGCGCTGCAAGAGTAGATTCTGGGTGCTGATTTGTTTGCCCGAGCATACCGCAAACAGGCCATTGCCCAAGGTGATGGTACCCGTGCAGGAGGCATTGGCCAAGGCGCAGTAACCGTTGAAGTTCAGCGTGAGGTCGGTAACGCTGACCATGCCAGACTGGGCGGTACATACAAACATGGCCCCGCTGATGAGCAGGTGCCCGGCGCTGAGCGCCGCCGCATTTCCCACTACAAGCCTGCCTGCGCCGTTCTTCATGGTGATGTTGCCACAAAGGGCCGCCTGCCCGATGCGACAGGTCTTGAAAGAAACGACGCGGTCAAACAACACGTTATCGTTACAATCGGGCACCGAATCCGAGGACCAGTTCAGCGGGTTATGCCAGAGTTCATCCGCTCCGCCGCCGTCCCAGGTGATGGAACGCACCGAGCCACATTGTCCGAAGAGCCCCTGCGCAGACAGCAGGCCAGCCATCAAAAAAACAAAAACATAGTTCATAAGCCTAAATATTAAGGCCACAAGACTAAGAAAGACGTGGCGTTCCTTCCCGTTCGCAAACGACTACAAACGTTTAAACTAAGTGGTAAGTGGTAGGTGGTAGGTGGTAAGTGCAAGAATGTCAATGCCTAAAATACGTTGACCGTTTTTTGCTTTCAGGTGTTATGCAGCATCTTCGAGCATTACATAAACAAGCCCCGGCGGGGCGATATGTTCATAGTGGTAGGTGGTAAGTGCCGGTCCCCGCTGTCATGGTGAGCATGCCTGCCCCTACCTGTAGGGGTCGAACCAGGCTCGTCGAACCACAGATAGAGACAGGAACGCTAACCAGCCCTGCCCATATCCACCCAGATAAAGCAATTGCAAATGTTTGATGATCAAATTACATTTACAACCTGTCGAAAAAGGCGTCCAATATCACATTATGGAGCATAAAGGCATCGTACTAAGCATTAACGCTTACTACTCCTCCGGTTAACAGCAAAAGCAACGAACCGCACGAACCAAACACCTCCAACAACCTCTAGTTGACCCTTAACAAAAAATTAATTTTGCTCGTATGATTACCAAAGGCCAACCTAACATATTGTTAATCTGGCACTTACAACTTTTCTAAAACTATTGGGAATATAATAGCAAGTGTTTTTATCTTCATTTTTTTGCATAAATCATTTGCATAAATACATTTTTCTGATATATTTGATTTACGCTTTAGAATGCACTTCTTTCAATCTTACATATTTCAGCTCTTCGAAAACCGAAACGGTTTATGCATAGACCGATACAATTGTATTTCTTTCGGAAACGAAACTCATGGTAATTCTATAGATGTAAGAAGTTTAAAGGATGAATTTGCTGATGTTCTTTGCATGGCAAGTTTCTTGACCTCAAGCCAAATAACACAGAAAACGCTGATTAAAGGTCTTCAGGAACAATATGTGTTTCGCCAAGCGGAGCGGCGTTATTTGTCCGGTAAAAAGCTTACCAAAAGTAATGTTATACGCAGCGGGACGTGCAAAAACGGTAGAAAAGGTAATGTTATAAGCAAGTTAGTGGCAATTAAACCAAACGACACGTAAAACGTCTAAACGAGATAATTTAAAATAAAAAATGAGACAAATAGTTTTACTTATGACAATTCTGATTACACTTATTTCGTGTAACAAAGATGACAATCCAACAACGATTGTGGACAAACCAAGTGAACAAAAAACAGTAAACCTTACAGTTGAAGGAAACGCAAGAAGTTTTATTGTATATCTTCCGAATGGTTACAATAATGCAGGGAAAATGCCAATGATTTTTGCCATTCACGGAGGAAGTGGAACACCCGAAGGAATGATAAACATTGCTAATTTTAAAACTATTGCTGACAGAGATAAAGTTATTTTGGTTTATCCAGCAGGAATTCAAAATAATTGGAACGATGGAAGACCAACAACACCAAATCAGTTAGGAATTAACGATGTTAGTTTTTTCAACCAAATATGTGA
>CANHRE010000063.1 GCA_947463095.1 Flavobacteriales bacterium
ATTGTATTTGAGCTGAAGCGCGATGCTATTCCTAATATCGTATTAAACCAATTATTCAAGTTCACTCCGCTGCAAAGCAGTTTCTCGGTGAATAACATTGCACTGGTAAACGGCAAGCCGGAATTACTCAATCTGCGCGGATTGATCAAGCATTTTGTGCATCACCGCCATGAAGTGGTGGTTCGACGCACCAAATACCTGTTGTCTGAAGCGAAAAAGCGCATCCACATCCTGGAAGGCTTGTTGATAGCCATTGATAACCTGGATGAAGTCATTGAATTAATCAGGAAAGCGCCAAACCGGGAACAGGCCGAGCTTCAGCTTGTAAGCCGTTTCAGCCTCTCTGAAATACAAGCTAAGGCCATTCTGGACCTCAGGCTGCATCGTTTAACAGGCCTTGAGCGCGATAAAATCCGCGAAGAACACGCCGCAGTGCTGAAGGAAATTCAATTCCTGGAGGGCATCCTGGCTGATGAAGGGCTGCGTATGACCATCATAAAAGATGAACTGCGTGAAGTGATGGAAAAGTACGGTGATGAACGCCGCACGCGCATTGAGCCCAACGCCAATGAAATAAACATCGAGGACCTAATTCCTGATGAAGAGGTGGTGGTAACCATCTCACATATGGGTTACATCAAACGCACTTCTTTGATGGAATATAAAGAGCAGAAACGCGGAGGTAAAGGCAACAAAGGAGTGAGTCACCGCGATGAAGACTTCGTAGAACACCTTTTTGTGGCTACCAACCATAATTATCTCCTGCTGTTCACTGAGCGCGGACGATGTTTCTGGCTGAAAGTATACGAAATACCGGAAGGAGCGAAGACCACGAAAGGACGGCCTATTCAGAACCTCATCAACATTGAGCCCGGTGATAAAGTAAGGGCTTATGTGAATGTGAAAAATCTTAAGGATGAAGAATACCTAAATAATAATTTCATCATCATGTGCACCCGGCTGGGCGTAATCAAGAAGACTTCGCTGGAAGCCTATTCACGCCCGCGGAGCAATGGCATTAACGCGATTAATGTGCGCGAAGGTGATGAGCTCCTTCAGGCCAAACTAACCAACGGCAGCAATGAAGTTATCCTTGCCAAGAAGAGCGGCAAAGCCATCCGATTCCCGGAAAAAACGGTTAGGCCTATGGGCAGAACTGCTTCCGGAGTGCGGGGCGTGACGCTGGAAAGCGCTGATGATGAGGTTGTTGGCATGATATGTGTTGATCCTCAATCAAACGATACATCTATTTTGGTGCTGAGCCAAAAAGGTTATGGCAAACGAAGTGATTTGGCCGATTACAGAGTAACAGGCAGGGGCGGAAAAGGAGTGAAAACAATCCAAGTAACAGATAAAACAGGGGCACTGGTAGGCATTATGGACGTGAATAACGAGGATGGTTTGATGATCATAAACCGCAGCGGACTGAGCATTCGAATGGCTATTGAATCCCTTCGCGTGGTTGGTCGCGCAACCCAGGGCGTGCGCCTTATTAACATTAAAAATAATGATGAAATTGCTGGTCTGGCGAAGGTTCCCCGCGATGATGAAGAGGAGCAGGACGCCGATGCCGAAAACTTAACTAACAACTCAAACGAAGAAAACCATGAATAAGAACCTCTTTCACGGATTCAGCAAACTGATCATGCCGGCACTGGTGCTGTTCACCGGCTCCGCAGCGCAAGCACAAAAAGATAAGATCAGTACAGCCGAGATGAAGCTCACCAGTAATGAAATGGACTTGATTGACGCGAAAAGTGCCATCGATCAGGCGGCAGTGTTTGAAACAACTAAAGCTACCCCTTACATGTACCTCGTAAAGGGTAAGGTTTATCAGCGTATCTATAACAGTCCGGTTGCCCAAATCAAGGATCTGAGCAAAGATGCTGCATATATCAGTGCTGCATCATTCCTGGATTTTTTCAGCAGTCCTGTGAAGAAGAAGTCATTTGAAATGGAAGATGCTAAATCATCCTTCCTGCAAAGTGCTGTTGACGCCTACAACGACCACATCCGTTTGCTTAACGAAGAGAATTATGGCGATGCCATCCGAAACTTGGAAATGGTAAAGGCTTTATTGCCTTATGACGATCAAAAGGTTTTGGAACAGAATAACCTGACAGTCGGTAAATTGACTTACGCCATGTATTCGGCAGCCTTCAGCAAAAAGGACACGGCGCTTCAGGAGAAATTCCTGCTAGACTTGATTGCCATGAATTATCCTGATGCTGCCATCTATGGCACTCTGGCGCGGATCTATCTTGAACGCAATAAGCCATATGTGGCGCTGAAATACATCAATCAGGGGCTTGAAGTTAAGCCAGGTGATCCCGGCTTAATCAGAGAGAAAATAAACTACTACATCGCAAAGAATGCTACAGATACCTTGCTGGATGAAATTAATGCGGTGATTGCCTTAGATCCCGAAAACGCCGATAACAGCCAATATTATTATATCCGAGGCAGTCTGTACGAGCAAACAAAGAACCTGGATGCTGCGAAGACAAGTTACATCAAGGCCATGGAGCTCAATCCGGATAATTTCGACGCTAATTGGAACCTTGGAGCCATGTACGTGAATGAAGCCAACGATTTGTATAAAACAATTGGGGTAAATGGTGTTACGAAAGCTTCAGTTGATGTGAAGATGAAAGGGTATTATGAATCAGCTAAACCTTTTTTGGAAAAGGCGGCGAGCAATGATGCTTATTCATCAGCTGAACAAATCTCCCTGTGTAAATCACTAAAACGGATCTATGATTATCTGGGTGAGAAGGACAAAAGCCTGATGATGAGTTCAAAAATAAAGGGCCTCGAAGGAGGACAATAGGAACATATTAAAGCCGGGCTTATATCGCCCGGCTTTATTTTCACCATCACAACTTAACATAATATAAATTATCAGACAAAAGGGGCAAGCTAATAAAAAAGCCTTCCACAGGTCTGAAATTCTTTCATGAACTGAGTAAGGAATTTATCCTCGTTCCTCAACCAATGCGCTTAGATGAACAATCGTTTTTACGGCAAGCTGCATATCTTCCAATGAAACCCATTCATATGGAGAATGAAATGCGTGTTCGCCGGCAAACAAATTTGGACAAGGTAATCCCATGAATGACATCCGAGAACCGTCGGTACCACCGCGCACGCTGCTGATTTCAGGATTCATGCCGGCCCTGCGTATGGCCTCAGTAGCTAATCCCAGCACATGAGGATGCTGGTCTAAGATGGTTTTCATGTTTCTATATTGCTCTTTCACATGCAGTTGCCAGGAACTACCGGGATAAAGCTTGCACACATCGTGGGCGATTTGTTCTATCAATATAGCCTGCTGCTTTAACCCTGATTCGTTGAAGTCGCGCAGAATCAGCTCTACCTTTGAAGCTTCCATGGTGCCACTAATTTGGGTTGGGTGTACAAAACCTTCCATGCCGTCGGTAGTTTCAGGACTGAGCATATGTTTGGGCAAAGCAGCCACAAAATCAGAAGCGATTTTCACTGCATTTTGCATTTTCCCTTTGGCAAAACCCGGATGCGACGGCACTCCTTTAAAATGAATAGAAGCTGCGTCTGCACTGAATGTTTCAGCTTCCAGATGACCTCGGGTTTCGCCGTCAACGGTGTAACCGAAATCGGCAGCCAACAAATTGGTATCTAGTTTATCCACTCCCCTCCCAATTTCTTCGTCTGGAGTAAATAGCAGTCTAATTTTACCATGTTTTACTTCGGGATGCTTCATCAGGTAGGCCGCCGCAGCCATGATTTCTGCAACTCCGGCCTTATTATCAGCCCCAAGCAAGGTTCGGCCATCTGAGGTGATGATGGTATTTCCTTTTTGATGCTTCAAATCCGGATGATCGGTCGGATCAATGATGATGCTGTTGTGTGGAAGTAAAATCGGTCCACCCTGATAGTCGGGATGCAACATGGGATGCACATCGGTTCCGCTGTAATCAGGTGAAGTATCCATGTGGGCACAGAAGAACACTACTGGAATATTACCTTTATCGGTATTATGCGGTATAGTTGCGTAAACAATACCATGTTCGTTTAAAGTGGCATCATGGATTCCCATGTCCAACAATTCTTGAACGAGGATGGTGCCCAGATTTTTTTGTTTCTCAGTGCTGGGATAAGCTTCGGAAGCTGGGTCACTTTGGGTATCTATCTTCACGTAGCGAAGGAATCGCTCTAATACATCGGTTCCGGGTTCCATAGGTTTTACGTGTTCAAATATCCGCAATAAGCGCCAACGCCGGAAGAGTTCATAATCAACACATCTGATTTAAGTTTGCATCATCATGCGGAAAGAGAGTAAGAAATTTCTGGAGGCTTATCTCAACAATGCCTCTCCCACTGGTTTTGAAAAACCAGGTCAGGAGTTATGGTTAGATTATATTAGACCGTATATTGGCGATTATATCACTGATGTATATGGTTCCGTGGCAGGTATCATCAATCCAGGTAACGAGTATAAGGTAGTAATTGAGGCTCATGCAGATGAAATATCCTGGTTTGTGAACTACATCACCGATGACGGATATTTATACGTAACCCGCAACGGTGGTTCCGACTACATGATTACCCCCTCGAAACGTGTTAATATTTATACCGAAAAAGGGGTGGTGAAAGGTATTTTCGGATGGCCGGCAATTCATGTTCGCGAACCGGGTAAAGAACCTGCAACCAACCAGGATAATGTGTTTATTGATATTGGGTGCAGTAAGCGTGAGGAAGTAGAAAAGCTTGGTGTTCATGTGGGAAGTGTAGCGGTTTTTGACGATCAAATGATGATGCTCAATGATCAATACATTGTTGGACGGGCCCTTGACAACCGTATTGGCGGATTTATGATTGCTGAAGTAGCGAGAAGGCTTACAGAGAAAAAGAAGAAGCTGCCCTTTAGCTTGTATATTGTTAATGCTGTGCAGGAAGAAATTGGTTTGCGCGGTGCAGAAATGATCAGCCGACGAATCAGGCCTGATGTAGCCATTTGCACGGATGTAACCCACGATACCTATGCGCCTTTATACAACAAGAAACGCTCTGGCGATATCAAATGCGGTAAGGGGCCGGTGTTAACTTATGGACCTGCAGTGCAGAATAACCTGCTTCGCCATATCATTCAGGCCGCAGAACAGGCAAAAATACCCTTTCAGCGCGCTGCCGCCTCAAGAAGTACAGGAACCGATACAGACTCGTTCGCGTATTCCACTGAAGGCGTAGCCAGCGCGCTCATTTCTCTTCCGCTGAAGTACATGCACACAACAGTTGAAACGGTGGCTGTAGATGATGTAGCGGCAGTAATTGACCTGATTTACGAAAGTATCTTGTCCTTAAAGCAAGGCCAGGATTTCCGTTATATCAGATAAAGAAGCCACGTGTACTGGATCAATAGAATCTTCCTCATTGGCTTTATCCGGCTCCTTTCCAGGTTGCCCTTTTGGCTATTATACCGGCTTTCTGATGTGCTTTATCTGGTGTTGTATCGTGTGGTCGGTTACAGGAAAAAGGTTGTTTACCAGAATCTGAAAAAGTCGTTTCCAGAGCAGAATGAAAAATGGATAAAGCGCACAGAAAGAGCCTTTTATCAACATTTATGTGATGTAATAGTTGAAGTTATTAAGGGAACATCTATCAGCAGGGTGCAGCTGTTAAGTCGGGTAAACTATACCAACCCGGAAGTACTACACAGGCATTACCTGGAAGGCAGAAGTGTGGTGGTAGTTATGGCTCATACCGGCAACTGGGAATGGATTCCACCACTTGCGGCACTGATTTCACCTCAATTTAGCCAGGGTCTATACAAACCACTCAGCAATAAAGCATTTGATGAATTTTTCAGCGAAACCAGAACCAGGTTTGGATCTGGAGTAATTCCAATGGACCGGGCGTTGAAGGTAATGATGGAACAACACCAGCAGGGAATACTTACATCTACAGCGTTTATTGCCGATCAAACACCGTCTAATATAAAAGCAGGCGCATGGTATACCTTTTTGAATCAGGAAACGGTGTTTTTTACAGGCACCGAGAAAATTGCCAGAAAACTGGGGCAGGCAGTAATATATCTAAGCATGAAGAAGCACGGCAGAGGTAGGTATGAACTCACAATGACCAATATTTGCGATGATGCCTCCTTGCGGGAAGAAGGCTTTGTAACGTCTACCATGGTTCGGCTGATGGAAGCGGACATCAAGGCGCAACCGGAAAACTGGTTATGGAGCCATAAAAGATGGAAACATAGGCCAGTGGACCATTCCTAAAGTTGTTTATTTGTCTATAATTTAAATAATTGTGGAAAAATTTGTGGATATCCTATTAATCATCGTATAATTGCCTTAATATGGCTCGCAGAAAGTCAGAACAATTCGACTCACCCGATTTAGAATTAGGCAACCTGGCCAAGGCACTTGGTCACCCCGCTCGCATCAAAATTGTCAAGATGTTGCTCTCCAGCGGAGAGTTAAATTGCAAGGATATTGTTGCCAATATGCCTTTATCGCAAAGTACAGTTTCTCAGCATCTTGCGGAGTTGAAACAAGCAGGTCTTATTGATGGACGCGGTTTCCGTACCTCCATGATTTATTCTGTAAACAGAGACGTACTAAAATCTATGCACTTGGTGATGGGAGATTTATTTTTCCCCAAGTCAAAACCCGTTCAGGCTACCCTGTTCTAAAGGTTTTTCAGGATTTATGCCTGGAATCATTGATTGACCGAAGCTGATGCTCCAATTCAGTAATGCTGTCTTCAGCGTTCTTCGAATGAAGTTTTAGCAGGAATCGCAATTCTTCAATTTTTCTCATTATTTCAACCGTGTCCGCTGATATGGCGGGTTGATGAAATTCCTTTGGAGTTTCGGTTGTGCTTTCCTGTTTTGCTGAAAACAGATCCTTGGGAAGTTGCTGTGGCTCCAATGGAGTGCTCTGGCTGCTTTTTACTTCAGTCCTGTTCCATGATCCTTTTCCCAATAGCAGCCATTCAGGAGAAACATCAGGATACAATTTTAAGGTGGCAAGTACCAGGTCCAGCGAAGGTGCATTCCTTCCAGAGGCTACATGACTCAGCACCGCCGGCGATATACCGGCCCTTTGTGCAAATGCGCCGCGTCCTTCCCCCTTTTTACTGAGTATTTCAAATAGCCGTTGAACAATCTCATTCATATTACAAATGTAACTTAACTAAAGTTTACAATGGTAAACATCTTTATTTACATAAGTAAATAGCTAATGCGTGAATAGCTAACCCTATTGTTCCTGCTATGTTTTTTACAGGACAACAATGAATCACCAGGCTAATTAAGAAATAAAGTAATGATTGAAACAGAATATCATAAACAATTGAAAATCAATAGAATAGAAAACTACAGAAAGAGTTTTCGACCACACTAAAAAACTAAAGTCGAAAAGAAACGCTGCCAATAGGATTTTGCGCCTATTGTCAAGCGCTCGCTGTCATGGAACATAGAATTCCTACAGCCTAAAAGCTTCAGACTCGGGCTGGATAAAGGAAAAGGAAGTAAAAAGGTGAAATCAGAACTGTTGAATGACCATACCGGTCCTCAACTTGGGCTCTATCCAGGTACTTTTTGGAGGCATTACGCCATTTTGATTGGCTACAGCCCTAATTTCATCGAACGAGTTAGGGAACAAGGTGAACGTCAGGTTTGCATGATGCAGCCTCATCAAAGAATTTAGCTCCTGTAAATCCAGATCTCCTCGTGTAAACGTAAGTCGTTCATCGGTTTTACTGTCGCTTATTCCCAACAATTCATTGAAAACTATGGCCTCCAGGCACGACACATCTAAAGATTCCGGTAAATGCTGCGGCCTTTTTTCCGCCTTGAGTTGCAAGCGGAACCAATGTTGCTGATTGACACACATCCCAAATTCGCCCCTGTGCACGGGTTTTACAAATGTATCCTCCTTTACATAAGTAAAGGAATCGTTCATTTGTTGCAGAAATGTTGATATATCCGTTATAAGAGGCCATTCCACAAGTCGATGGAAGGGCTTGATCAGCATTTGATCAGCGCGAATAATCAGGGACATGAAGGTTTGGTCTTCTTCCGCAACCAAAGCATCGCTGTGTTCTTGGATAAATCTTGTACTGGCAGCAATCCGGTGATGGCCATCAGCAATATAGAAAGCAGCGCAACTGGAGAAAAAATCTTGAACTTTAGACTGAGCCTCCATCGGAACGAGCCATAATTGATGCCTTAGCTTCGAATCGCAAACAAAATCGCAGGTGTTTTTACCTTTCAAAGCATCAAAATCCAGCAACGGATGTTCTGCTTCGTAGCAGATTAACACGGGTTCCCCTACTGCATGGGTAACTTCCATGTGTTTTACCAGCCGAAGTTCCTTTTGGGTGCGTGTATGTTCGTGTTTTTTTACTAGACCATTTAGGTAATCAAGAATAGAAACACCTGCAATAATTCCTTCAAAAGCTTGATTGTTCTGCGTATCTGACTGTCGGTAAACCAATAAATGCTTCTCCTGTTCTTCAACCAGAATGCGTTGATCTTTTAATTGGCGGAAGTAATTCCTGCCGAAACTAAAGTGCTTTTCAGGATGCTCAGGATCAGCAAAATGAAGATAAGGCTTTACAACATGCAGATATGAAAACGGATTGTCTTCAAGAATTTGCGTTAATTCATCCTGTGTTTCTGTGCCTGAAATTCTTGCCGAAACCTGTGCGGCGTAGTGAACATCCGGACGAATGATGCGCAAAGGATGAATACGGGGCATGGCTTTAGTTAAAAAAACCGATAATACGTTCAGCCAATTCAATTCCTACACGTTCCTGTGCTTCGCGGGTAGAAGCGCCAATATGCGGCGACAGGGAAATGCGGTCTGAACCTAGAATATCCGTATAAACCGGTGGTTCTTGTTCAAACACATCGATACCGGCAAATGCCAGATGTCCAGAATTTATGGATTCAAGAAGGGCTGGTTCGTTCACTACTCCCCCTCTGGCACAATTGATCAACACAGCACCCTGTTTCATCATGTTCAGTTCTCCGGCTCCGATAATTTCTTCTTCTCCGCCGGGAACATGCAAGCTAACAAAGTCACTTTTGGATAATACATCATTCAGTTTTTGACCCTGAAGCGTTATTTTGAAATTGTTGATGGCATATTTACGATTAAAAGTCATCACCAAATCGAAGTTGCGTTGCTTATAGTCATAAACCAGCACATCCATACCCAGACCGATGGCCATTCTGGCCACTTCCTGACCAATTCTTCCGAAGCCGATAATACCGAGTGTTTTCCCGGTTAATTCTACACCATTGGATGCTGTTTTCTTCAGTTCATTGAACCGTTCCTTACCTTCAGTGGGCATGATTCGGTTGGTAATGTGCAGGTATCGGCATACGCTGAACAGATGAGCGAAAACAAGTTCTGCTACTGACCTGGAGCTGGCAGCCGGGGTATTTACCACGGGGATATTGCGCATTCCGGCGTACTTCATGTCAATATTATCTAAGCCCACTCCTGCCCTGGCAATCAGTTTCAGTTGGGTTCCAGCATCAATTATGGCAGCATTTACTTTAGTAGCACTGCGCACAATCAACACGTCATAGTTTCCTATGTGTGCGGCTAACTGTTCCTGCGGAATTTTATCTGTAAAAACCTCGAAACCGGCTTCCAGCAGCATGGCCTTTCCGATTTGGTCAATGCCATCGTTGGCAAGTACTTTATACTTCGTCATTTATGGCAATCAGTTAAACGTTTGCATGACATTTACCAGTGCTTGTACACTTTCCAACGGCAGGGCATTGTACATAGAAGCGCGGAAGCCTCCTGCTGATCTGTGTCCCTTAATTCCACTAATTTTCGCTTCCTTACAAGCGGACAAGAACTTTGCTTCCAGTTCGGTGTGGTCACCGGCCAGCACAAAACATGCGTTCATGTTTGAACGATCTTCCACTTCGCAGGTACCTCGGAACAAAGGGTTTTTATCCACTTCACCATACAGCAGTGCAGCGCGTTCCTCGGCTCGTTGATGCATGGCAGCAACACCTCCGGACTCTTTTACCCAGAGAAGGTTGTACAAAGAAACCAGAATGGGAAATACCGGAGGCGTGTTGTACATGCTGCCTTTATCGGCATGTACGCGATAATCAAGCATGGTTGGTATGGGACGGCTCACCTTCCCGAAAATGCCTTTTTTCGCAATCACGAGGGTAACACCGGCGGGACCCATATTTTTCTGAGCACCCGCGTAAATCAGGCTGAATTTGGAAACTTCTACTGGCCTGCTGAAAATATCCGAACTCATATCGCAAACCATGGGTACAGGGCTATCTGGGAAGGATTTCATTTGGGTACCATAGATGGTGTTGTTGCTTGTGCAGTGGAAATAATCTGCATCCAGAGGAATGGAGTATGATTTGGGAATGAAAGAGAAATTCTTATCGGCTGCACTGGCTACCACATCAACCTGACCATAAAGCTTTGCCTCTTTGATGGCACCAGAGGCCCAAACACCAGTGTTCAGGTAGGCTGCTTTGCGTTCCAGCAAGTTGTGGGGAATCATATAAAACTGAGTACTGGCTCCGCCCTGCAGAAAGAGGATGTCGTAATCGTCAGGAATATGAAGTAGGGTTTTGATGATGGCCCTGGCATCATCCATAACTTGTTCGAATTCTTTGCTGCGGTGCGAAATTTCCAGAATGGATAAACCTGTTCCTGCAAAATTGCGAACGGCTTCAATGGCTTTGTCGAAGGCCTCTTGTGCCAAAATGGACGGGCCTGCGGAGAAATTGTGTACCTGAGTCATGGCTCCAAATGAAATACCGCGCAAGTTTAGAATGATATTTGTCCTTATCCAATACTTTTGAAGAAGAACCCTATGAAGCTTTACACATTATGCTTACCGATTGCAGGTTTATTGTGGACATCCACTCCGGTTTGTGGTCAGTCCGACGAACCAACACACTCGGATAAAAAGCATGGGTACTTTCAGTCAGACCGCATCATCAAAGGCGGTAACGTAGGTCTATGGCTGGGTACAAACACGTTTATTCAGGCAGCTCCTTTCATCGGTTATCGTTTTACCGACCGATTATCTGCTGGTGTTGGCGGAGAATGCACCTATATCAGGCAGCGAACTTCAGGACCCGCCGATGAATGGGCTATTTACGGTGGAAATTTCTTTTCGCGCTTTCAGGTATTGGATGCCTTGTTTCTTCAGGGTGAATACAGCGCCATCAGTTATCCTGAACAAAATGGCCGCTCATGGTATCAAAGTCCCTTAGTAGGTGGAGGATATATGCCTGGTAAAGGCTTGTACATCATGGGCATGTGGGCCTTAAATCCAGATTATCCCATTGCCAGCCCTATACTGCGGATGGGTTTTGTTTTCTGAGCAATCAGATTCGCTCCAGAATAAACCAGGGAGCTATACCGGCTGCAATATTCAGTGCGGTGCATATGATTAGTGCCAGCCTCACAGACATTGCGGAACCTTCTACTGATGATGCGTCATTGCCAGAATCACGGAAATACATGGCAATGATTACCCTGAAATAATAAGCTACGCTCACTGCCGAAAGCACTAAAGCGAAGATGATTAGCCAGGTATAGCCCTCAAATGCCGAAGAGAACAAGAAATACTTACCTGCAAAACCAGCCGTGCCGGGAATACCGGTCATAGATAACAGGCTGATGAGCAATGCAAAGGATTCCACTGGATACCGTTTGGCCCAGCCATCGAATGCAGAAACATCTTCCCTTCCCTGTTCGCGGCTAACCTTATGAATAAGTGCAAATGCGCTAAGTGCTGCCAATCCGTAGCCTGTCATGTACAACAGTAAAGCCTTTCCTGAGTTTTGATTATGTACCAGAATGGCAAGCAACAGGTAACCTGCATGAGCCACAGAGGAATAAGCGAGCATACGCTTGAAAGAATCCTGCCTGAGGGCGCTGAGGTTGCCCACGAACATGGTTAATGCAGCCAAAATGGCTAAAGTGGGGCCCCAGAAATTATCGGCAATACCAAATGAAATAGCAAAAAGCCTGAACATGGCTACAACACCTGCGGTCTTGACAACTGTAGCCATAAAAGCCGTAACCCTGCCGGGGCTTCCTGTATACACATCTGGCGCCCAAAAATGAAATGGCGCTGCTGCAATTTTAAACAACAGCCCAAACATCACCATCAGGATACCAATTTTTGCCATAGGACTCATTCCGGTAAGCATTGTTGCTCCGGTGTAGCGCAGGCCAATTTCATAAATATCAAAGCTTCCCGTGGTTCCATAAACCATGGCAACACCAAACAACAGGATTCCAGTAGCAAAGGAACCCATGAGGTAATATTTTAGGGCAGCTTCATTGCTTCTTAAATCCTCTTTCCTGGAACCGGCCAGCACATACAACGGAATAGACATGATTTCCAACCCAAGAAACAGCATAAAAAAACTGGTGAATGAAGTCATGAGCATGCCGCCACACAAGCTGAACAACATCAGTGCGAACACATCGGCACCTTTATCTTCCAATCTTGGCACAAACAGCATTGAACCAAGCAAAGCCAGTAAAATGAGAAGGAAGTTAAATGCCAGTGAGAATTTATTGAATTGCAACATGGAACTCCACTGTTGCTCCCATGGCAATTCCCAACCGAAATATTCTAGTCCGTTCATGGCCAATGCCAGGAACAAAGTCAACCAAACCAAAGGCAACAGCTTGCGTTCGTTTTTACCTAATCCGGCAAAAAGCAGCACAATCGCACCGGAGAAAATTAGTATCAGAGCTTTCATATTCGGTCAGTGCAGTGCAATTCGTTCTTGGATGATGTCATACAGTTGATTCATACTGGCATGGGTTAGGTCGAGCAGGGGCTGAGGATAAACACCCAATACCAATACCAGGGCCGCCAGCGTAACCATACCAAGCCATTCGGCAGTGGTAAGCGGACTGAATCCGTTCTGTTTTTCAGATGCTTGGCCAAACATGCTGAATTGGTACATGCGCAACATATAGGCAGCGCAGAAAATAATGGTCAAACCCGCACAGATTCCTAGCAGAGCATGGGAAGCGAATATAGACTGGAGCAACAGCAGTTCTCCCGGAAATCCGTTGGTTAAGGGCACGGCCACGGTGCCTAATACAGCAATCATAAACAATACGGCGAAGGGTTTAGAGCCGGATGCCAAACCGCGCAGCTGATCCATAGATCGGTTACCCATGCGTTGTTCGATTATGGAAATGGCAAAAAACAGGGCTACGATGTTCACACCGTGGTTGAACATTTGAATGGCAGCTCCCTGAAAACCGTTTAACGACATGGTGCAAATGCCTGCGGCAATCAATCCAACGTGCGAAAACGATGAATAAGCAGCCAAGCGTTTCAAATCATGCTGTCTAAGGGCGATAATTCCACCGTAAACCACGCCTGCAACAGAGAGCACTGCAACCAGAGGCATTTGGCTGTGTAAAGCTTCGGGCACCAAAGGTAAATACCAACGCAGCATACCAAAAATACCCATTTTGAGCATAATTCCGGAAAGCAACATGGTACCGGCAGCAGGTGAACTTGTATAGGTATCAGCTTGCCAGGTGTGAAATGGAAAGACAGGTATTTTAATGAGGAACGCAATAAGGAGTCCCGCCCCTACCCACCAGGCTTCAGCTTCGCTCAGATTAACCGCCACCAGTTCAGTCCATTCAAAACTGTGGGCACCCGGAGTTTTCCAATAAAGGAACAGCAGCGATGCCAACATCAACACACTGCCCAGGAAGGTATAAATGAAGAATTTCAGGGTGATGCGAATGCGATCGGTTTCGCCCCATTTGGCGCATATGAAATACACCGGAATGAGGGCCAGTTCCCAAAAAACATAGAACAGCATACCATTGGCTGCAGTAAAAACGCCGTTCAGCGCGGCCTGCATCAGCAAAACCAGAGGCAACAGATGCTTGTTCTGATCCGCGTTCATGTTCCACCGCGACAACAGGATGACGGGGATGAGGATGTTGGTCAGCAGCAGCAGCAACATTCCCAGACCGTCAATGGCGGTGTGGAAGCGAATGCCTTCGCTCATCCATGGAAAATTATGTTCAAACTGCAGGTTCCCGTCAGGGATGAAGGAACTCAGCCAAAACAGGTTGAGGGCTAAAGTTGCCAGCGATGTGAGCAGCGATACTTGTCTGTTCCAGTTTTTGCCAAACCAGGATAGTAAAGCACCGGCCAGAGGTAAGATGATTAGTTCCAATGGTTCAGATAAATAGGTTAACGCCGAGGATCGCTGCCATGGCCAGAACCATCAGCAGCAGATACCATTCAATATTTCCGGATTGAACTTTGCTTACCAAGCCGCCCATCAATCCAGTGAGTTTGCCACTTTGTTGTACCAGTCCATCAATGATTTTTTTATCAGACCAAGTGTGAAGTCCATCGGACAGATGTTCTGTGGTTTGCACAAGGCCTGCGTCATAGGCTTCATCAATCAGGAATTTCTGACCGATCAGTTTACCCATACCGGTCATTTCCGCATCAGCTTCGGGCACTACTGCATCTGAAAGGTATTTTTTTCTGGTTAAGAACAGGGCCAG
>CANHRE010000064.1 GCA_947463095.1 Flavobacteriales bacterium
AGCCTGCCGAAAATACTGGTAAACAGCATCACAAAAACAATGAACGCCAGCAGGCCCAGGGCCAGCAGGTAAAAATCCTGGGGGAAGAATGGCAGTCCGGCAATGATAAATTTCCGTTCCAGAACATCAAACAAAAACAGCGGATGACCATTCCAGCGAAGCCAGGGTCCTACAAAGAGCAAAAGCAACAGGCCTGCGCTAAACCAGGTTCTGTAACGGTAAAAGCGCCCTGCGATTACTTTGGGATAGATCCAGGTTCTTTTGCCGGTATGCTGGTTCAGGTTGCTTAGGTGTTCCCTGAAATCTGAGGTGTCTTTTTTAGCCATGTTCCGCGCAGAGCATCAGCGCAAGATGTTGGTTGGAGTAATGGCCGTGCCGTGGGCCGAAGGGGCCGCCGCAGCAGGTACATATCTCTCCCCTTGCGGTGCTTTGGGATTTGGAGGATTGCTGCCCTGCAGGCTCAGCACATAAGAGGCGATGAGTTGTATTTGAGAAGGCTTCAGCACACCATCAAACTTCTGCATGCCGTTGGGGGTTCCATGGCGTATGGTTTTAAACAGGTTTTTAATGTCACCGCCGTAAATCCAGTATTCATCGGTGAGGTTCGGACCTACCAGTCCTTCTGCACTTTTCCCGTGGCAAACTGCGCAATTCTTGCCATAAACTGCGGCCACAGAAGCTAATTTAGATTGATCGCTGATCAGGGTAGCGCTGCTTTCGTCCACCTTCTCGGCCGCGCTGGCCATCATGGCCTGTTCCTTTACTGCGGCGGCCTTCATTTCGGCAACATATTCCTGTTCCTGGCTGGGGCCTTGATTGGTCCACTGGAAGCGCACCATATACACTACACCAAACAGGATGGTTAGAAAAAACAGATACATAAACCATGGAGGAGGTGGATTATCCAATTCACTGATGCCGTCGAAATTATGGTTCAGGTCTACATCCTTATCGGTTGCCGAAGATCGAATTTGGAGCAGCCGGCTCCAGAAAGCCGCTTTTGCCGTTTCAGGAGCAGCCTGTCTGCCCAGAATTAGCTGAGCACCGCGTGATAGGCTGTTTACGGCGGTGAACACAAACACCACACCCAAACCAATCATCATGCTGAACACTTTAATGCCCCACCATATCCATGCGCTGCGTTCCTTTGATTTCAGCATTTCTTCGCCGCCGGCCCAAAACACCATCATGAACACCGCCAGGGCAGACAGCAGCACAATACCCAGATAGATGCGAAGCACCTTCATGCGAACAACGGGGAATTGCTCTTTCCAGAAAGAGGCGGCTTCTCCATGTTGTTTAAATGCGGTATATACCTGTACCCTGTTGAGCAAGTCAACGGCAAGGAACAGGGCAAAGATGGCAACGGTAAAAATCAACAGCCACCAGTTAGAAATACGCGCACCGGCCGGGTTGAGTTTGTCGAGTACACCCGGCACCATCATCGCGCCAAGGCAACCCAGCAGCAACAATCCGGTGAGGGGAAACATGATATTCAGAATGCGTTTCATAGCTTTTTAAAGATTTAAGTCCAATTCATTGGGTTCATCGCCAAGGGGTACCATACTCATTTCCCGGGCGTGGCGGCTACTCATCCTGTGCAGGTAGATGCATACTGCCATAAAGAACAGCAGGAACATCAGCAGGGAGATAATCAGCCACACATCGGCACCTTCCAGCTTGCCTATCATTTTATTCATCATTGTATCTAGAGGTAATGATTATTGGGCAGAAGCTGCGGTTTCCGCAGGTTTAAGATCGCGCCCCAGTTTGTGCAGGTAGGCAATCATGGCCAGGATTTCGCTGTTCGGCTTCACCTTAAAGCCTTCTTTTTTCAGGGAAGCGGCAATGGCTTCCGCATCAGCATGAAGATCTGCGGCGGCAGCTTTTTCATATCCCGGAGCATACGGTACGCCAAGGGTACGCATAGCGTTGATCTTGTTTTCCAGCAGGGAAAGATCTATTTCCTGTTCTGCCAGCCAGGGATAGGCAGGCATGATGGAACCCGGTGAAGTAACCCGCGGGTTCATCATGTGGGTATAATGCCAGGATGCACCCCTGTTTACTTTGCCGCCGGGCTCTCCGCCGCGCACCAGATCCGGCCCGGTGCGTTTACTGCCCCACAGGAAGGGGTGGTCATATACATACTCGCCTGATTTGCTGTACTCACCGTAGCGCTTTGTTTCGCTGCGGAACGGCCGCACAAGCTGACTGTGGCAGTTGTTGCATCCTTCCCTGATGTAAATATCGCGCCCCTCCAGCTCCAATGGTGAATAAGGCTTGATGCTGGAAATAGTTTTCACCTGTTCCTTCACAAAAATCATGGGCACCAGTTGCACCATGCCTCCAATGGAAACCAGTATCAGAGAAAAAAACAGCATGGTCATGGGCCGTGATTCAATCCATTTATGCCAGTATGCCGGTTTCCCTTGTTCCGTATTACCTGCCACTGGTTTGAGGGGATAAGCCTCGGCAGGCTCATTAGCCAGAAAGCTGCCCTGGTTCACCGTTTTCACAATGTTATACACCATCACAAACACCCCGCTCAGGTAAAGCAAGCCACCAAAAGAGCGCAACACATACAAGAACTTGATGCGCTCCACAGTTTCCAGGAAGTTGTATTTCAGGTTGCCGTCGGCATCAAACTCCTTCCACATGAAGCCTTGGGTAAAACCACTGAAGTACATAGGCACTGCGTAAAACAGGATACCCAGGGTGGCAATCCAGAAGTGCGTATTTGCGAGCCTGTTCGAATACAGTTTCGTTTGATACATCCTTGGCACAATCCAATACAGGATGGCGAAGGTGAGGAACCCGTTCCAGCCCAATCCTCCCACATGCACATGCGCCACTACCCAGTCGGTGAAGTGTGCAATGGCATTAACATTCTTCAAGGAAAGCAAGGGACCTTCAAATGTGGCCATTCCATAGGCCACCAGGCCTACCACCATAAATTTCAGCAGCGCATCTTCACGAACCTTATCCCAGGCACCGCGCAGGGTGAGCAATCCGTTGAGCATCCCCCCCCAGGATGGCGCGATGAGCATGATGCTGAACACCACACCAAGGGTTTGCGCCCAGTCAGGCAGCGAGCTGTATAACAGGTGATGCGGTCCTGCCCAGATATAAATAAAAATCAGTGACCAAAAGTGGATGATGGACAGCTTATACGAATACACAGGCCTGTTGGCCATTTTGGGCATAAAGTAATACATCAGGCCGAGGAAGGGTGTAGTGAGGAAGAAGGCAACTGCGTTATGGCCATACCACCACTGCACCAGGGCATCCTGCACCCCGGCATAGATGCTGTAACTTTTCAGGAAGCTTATGGGCAACTCAAATGAGTTAACTATGTGCAACATGGCCACAGTTACCCAGGTGGCTATATAAAACCAGATGCCCACATAGATGTGTTTCTCACGTCGTTTGAGGATTGTTCCGAACATATTCAGTCCGAACACCACCCACACCAGTGTAATGGCGATATCAATCGGCCATTCCAGCTCAGCATACTCTTTAGAGGTAGAGATTCCTAAAGGCAGTGTCAGAGCTGCAGAAACGATGATGAGCTGCCAGCCCCAGAAATGCACCCTGCTGAGCACATCGCTGAACATCCGTGCCTTCAACAGGCGCTGCAACGAATAATACACGCCCATAAAAATGGCGTTCCCTACAAAGGCGAAAATCACCGCATTGGTATGCAGCGGACGAATGCGCCCGAAAGTAAGCCAGGGGGTGAGGTTGAGCTCGGGTAGGAATAATTGCATGGATACAATCAATCCCACCAGCATACCCACCACGCCCCACAAGAGGGTTGCCCAGGCAAATGCCCTGACAATCCTGTTGTCATAAAAGAATGTTTCTTTATTCATGGGTAATAGTTTGATTTTGAGTTTTCTTATTATCCTGTTCCGATTGGGGTTCAGGTTTGGGGGGCACTGGTGCATCCTCAAACAGCACCCTTATGCCGGGGGTAACCAGGTCCTCGTGTTGACCCGACTTCACCCACCAGAAAAACACGGCGAGGAATACCAGGCCCAACGAAAGGCTGCACAGGATGAGCAGGGGCAGGATGTTCATACCAAGCCCTCCACGGCTGCAAAACGGCGGGTTCGCCACACGGCGAACAAGGCAACGGAAACACTGCTTACCGGCATGAGCACGGCAGCAACCAGGGGCGACAACTGGGCGGTTGCTGCGAAGTATAATCCTATGGCATTGTACAACAAGCTGATATAAAAGCTCTCCCTGCCGGCCCGGGCGGTATTGCAGGAAAAACGCATAAAGCGGGGCAGCTGTTCCAGCGACTCCTGCAACAGTATACCCGAAGAGGCCGGAGTGAATTGGGTCATATCCTGTGCCAGCACAATACCGGCATGACCGGCCTTCAAGGCACCGGCATCGTTCAACCCATCGCCAAGCATCATCACCGTATCGCCCTGGCTTTCAAGCTGTTGCAAGGCTTCCACTTTCATAGAGGGATCCTGACGGAACTGCATACGACTGAATACATCAGGAACCTGTGCCTCGAGGTAAGCTGCATCCCTTGGGCTATCGCCGGAAAGCAAAGACAATCGATAGTGCTGCTGCAGCCTCTGGAGCATCAAATCCACACCCTTTCGCAGGCGGTTGTGCGTAACGAAGGTGGCAACGGCTTTCCCATCCAGGCTCACAAAGGTTTCTGCATGTTCATGCAGCGCATCAGCATCCGAAACCGGCAATTGAAGCGCCCATTCTTTCCGGCCAATGCGAAGCTCTTGTCCGCAATACAACATGCGAGTACCCAGCCCGGCACGTTCTTCGTAAACATCAGGCTTTATCCGAGGTGCATCGGCACAGGCGGCAGCAAGCATTCGGCTTATGGGATGGGTGGATGCCTCGGCAGCGCTGCGGATCAGGCTTTTCAGCGAAACTTCCGGCGCAGCGCTTGTCCACTCCAAAACAGCGTCATCAGTACTGGTGAGGGTTCCGGTTTTATCGAACACCAGGTGATTCACCGATGCCAGGGTTTCCACCACATCGGGATTGCGCAGGAAGAATCCGTGCTTGCCGAGAATAAGGCTGGCATTGCTGTAGGCAAAAGGTGTGGCGATGGCCAGAGCACAGGGGCAGGCCACCATGAGCACAGCGGTAGCGGCGAACAACGCTTTGGAACTGTCCGAAGGCCACCACAGGAGAAAAACGCCGAGTGCCAGGGCCAGGGTTCCCAAAGTGAACCAGATGCTCACCTTGGAGGCAAAGCGGCTGATGCGTGAAGCGGGCCTTCCCTTTTGACTGGCATTGCTCCACATTTGTTGCAGGCGACTTTCCGTAAAGGGGCGCACGATTTCCAGTTCCAGCATCCCTTGTGCACTGCGTCCGCCGGCATACAACAGTTCCCCGGCTACTTTATATACCGGCGTGGATTCTCCGGTTACATAGCTATAATCAATCAAGGCGCTGTGCGACATGAGGATGCCGTCGCCGGGAATCAGGGTGCCGTTGCGCACCTGCACGCGATCGCCGGGAACCAGGTCGAACACCCGCACTGCCCGTGTTTTATCATCTTGCACCACCAGCGCTGACAGCGGAAAAAAGCGTTCTGCGCTGCGGTCGAAACGGATGGCTTCCCAGGTGCGTTCCTGCAGCCAGGTACCTATGAGCAGAAAAAACACCAGGCCGCTGAGGCTGTCAAAATAACCGGGACCGATACCTAGGGCCACCTCATAGATGCTGCGCAGCCAGAGCGCGGACAGACCCAGGGCCAGGGGAACATCTACAGAAACTTCACCGGCTTTGAGACCTTTTAGGCTTTTGCTGAAGTAATGGCCTGCAGAAAAAAACAATACCGGGACAGACAGGCCTGCATTCAGCCAGGTGAACAAGGTTTTAAAGGAGGCTTCCTTCAGGCCCAGGTATTCCGGGAAACTGAACAGCATGATGTTGCCAAAGGCGAAGCCGGCAACAGCCAATTTAAGGAGGGTACGTCCTGTTTGTTCGGCAGCACTTTGTATCGCACCCGGAACCAAAGAAGGCGTATATCCAAGGCTATCGAGCACCCTTACCAGCGCCGGGAAGGCTGCACGTGCAGGGTTGAAAGCCACGTCGAGTTTCTTTTTTACAAAATCCACCCTGGCGCTGTATACCCCGGGCAGCAGCGCGGGCAGCTTTTCCAGCAGCCAAACGCAACTGGCACAGTGCATTTCCGGAATTTCAAGGGTGCACAGCTGCCGTTGGTCATCCTGATAGATGGTAAACTCTGAGGCGATTACCTGCAATTCCTCATCAGAGGGCAGTTGTACGCTGCTCTTACGCACACCCGGATGGGATTCATATTGGTAATAATCGCAAAGGTTATGGTCTTTCAGGATGTGGAATACCGTTTCACATCCATGGCAACAGAATTGCAAACCATCAGCAGAAACGGGATATCTTGAAGAGTCTGCACCGCAATGGTGGCAGGTGGTTTCCACGGCTGAAATACCTTTGTTCATCCCGCTTCAAAATTGAGACGGGTCCAAGGATTACAGGATGACCATAGTCAATTCACTGCCTGATATCGGGCAGCAGATGCGTAATTACCAAAGGCGCTTCCAACAAAGTATCACGCAGCACTTTTTCCAATGAAGCAGGCAGGGCACCATTGAACTTCCAGCAGAGCATCCCAAAGTCGGGATGGGCATCGTTGGAAGCGTGCAGGATGTGTTTTGGCAGCAATTGCCTGAGTACCAGTTCATCGTTCCGGAAGTCGAAGGGGGGTGAGGTTTTCTTCACTTCCTTTAACTTATACCCCAGCAGTTTTTTCTGGCGAAACAAGTCCAAGGGATTGCGCCATGACAGGAGCCAGATGGCAGGATTCCCCTTCAGGCCACGTTCTTTAAGCCATTCCAGGGGGGTCGCAACATCCGTATCATGCAACAGCAAAACAATACGGTTCAGGTTGTTGGGGTAGTTCCGGAAGTCGATCGCTTCATTCCACAGTCTGCGGTCAACTTCAATATTCATGGAAGGATACCGGGCCTGCAATGCTGCGCGAGCCCGGCATAGTTCCTGTTGAATGCTTTTAATGTACACATCGTGCAGGTCCAGCATCACGGCCTGACCCGTTCTTGAAAACTGAGAAAAGCTGGTAACAACCAGGGTGCTGATGCGGTTGCCAATAGCATCAAACAAAGCCTCCACCATTTCGGTGTTGCGAATTATGTCAATTGGCAATATAGCGATCATCCCCCTGAACGATTCTGTTGCCGATATGCTGCCGGGTTAACCCTAGGCAATACCGAAACTATTCTATTGGTATCTGTTTCTTTTTTTCAGCTTCGGCCATCTGCTTGTTGCGGGTCAATTCCAGGGTAAGAACCCCTTCTTTGCAGTGCGCATGGATTTGGTCTTCCAAAACATCCTCTGGCAGTGAAAATGAACGACTAAACATCTGATAGCTGAATTCGCTGCGGGTAAGGCGTTCATTTTCCCTGCCATTCTGCTGCGACTGTTTTTCACCTCTGATGGTGAGCATGCCGTTCTTCACACTCACATTGATTTCATTTTTCTCGAAACCGGGGACGGCGGCTTCCAACACATAGTGCTCTTTCGTTTCCCGGACGTTCACAGCGGGAAAATCTCCGTTGCTCTTTAACACCCTGGGTAACTCAATAAATGGCGTAGCGAGCAAATCGTCTACCCAACTGTCCCAAATGTTGCTTTTTCTTGCTAATGACATAACTTAAAATAATTAGGTGGTTTATGCAGGCAAAGTTCATCTGGCATGGGGCCTGGCCACATGACGGATATCACACGACGACCTGATATAGGTCAAAGAAGGTCAATAGATGGTCGGAAAAACCTGCCGATTACCACTTCAGGGCTTTCAGCTTTTCGGGATGCAGCAATTTGATATGAGATCCACTGATTTCCAGAATTCCATCTGCTTTAAACCCGCTGAGCACACGGATGGCAGACTCTGTACTGGTGCCGGCCATACTGGCAAGCAACTCTCTTGAAACGGCCACACCGTAGCGATGATCACTGTCACTCACCGTTTCAAACAACTTCACCAACGCTTCGGCAACCCGTTTGCGCACGGTATCGTATGCCAACTTCAGCAGGTCTTTTTCCTTGGTGGCGATGTTGTTGGAAAGAAGCTTCACAAAGTGCACAATGGTAGGGGTATCGCTGGTGATGTATCGCAGGAAGTCGTCCGACTGGTAGAGTTCCACTTCACAGTCTTCGAGCGCCTCGGCACTTTCCTCACGTGGCTTGCCCTGCATGCTGCTTACATAACCAAAAAAGCCTCCGGAGCCCACAAGTTCGGTGGTGTATTCTTTGCCGTCCTGATTATAACAATAAAGGCGCACAGTGCCTTTCAGCAGTTTATACACGTAAATACTAGGATCGCCTTCGTGGTAAACAGTATCTTTTCTGGAGTAGTGGCGTTGATGGGTTTGGATGTCGCGTACAGAAGCTGACTGATTACCGGCCTGCCCGATAAGTCTTTCTTTTACTGCATCCGCTTTCTTCAAACGGTTCTCCAGGGTGCGCAGCAAATCGGTTTCCTCGAAGGGCTTGGTGATGTAATCATCAGCACCCAGGCTCATTCCGAATCGGATGTCGGTTTTTTCAGTTTTAGCGGTAAGGAAGATGAAAGGAATTCCTGCAGTTTCAGGGCGCTGACTAATGATATGCAGCACACCATAGCCATCGAGACCGGGCATCATGATATCGCATATAATCAGGTCGGGCCTTTCGTGTACACTAAGGTCAACGCCTTTTCTGCCATCTTCGGCCACCACCACCTCATACCCTGCAAGCTCCAGTATTTCAGCGGTGTTTTCGCGAACATCCGCATTGTCCTCAATGACTAGAATTTTCTTCTTCATCCGTGTTCAAAGGTATAAAAACTTCAAATGTAGTTCCTTCATCAGGCATGCTATGGTAAGAGATGAGACCTCCCATCAGCTCGAGGTATTGCCGTACTATATGCAATCCAAGGCCGGTGCCATCAATATTAGTTACATTCCGCGCTCTAAAAAATCGGGAAAATAGATTTTTTTGATCATCCTGAGGAATACCCATGCCATTATCGCGCACCCACAACCTCAAACCTTTCGGTTCTATAGCGGCTTCCAGCACGATGATCCCTTTTTCCGCATCGGAATATTTGATGGCGTTGCTCAATAAATTAATCAGCACGTTACGGAATAAATCCGGATCGAGCAAGGCATTTAAATTTACAGGATAGGAGCGCTGCAACTGTTGCCCAGTTTTAAGGTTTAATTGAGCATCTTCAACAAGTTCATCCAAAAGGCCGGATACATTTGAAGGCACAGGCTTGTTTCGAATCAGCCCTTCCTCAAGTTTGCCCAGCGACAGGAAGTCATTGAGTATTTGGTTCAGATGGGCAATATTCTTCCGGATCTTATGAACATGGTCCTGGATCTTCGTGGTATTGCCCTGATCATTATAGCGGCTAATAAGGTCTGCCGAACTGTTGATGGTGCTGAGCGGTGTACGGAATTCGTGCGAAGCCATGCTTACGAAGCGCGTTTTCAATTCACCCAGTTCTTTTTCCTTGTGCAAGGCCTTCAGCATGTCCTGTTCCGCTTGCTTGAGGTGGGTAATGTTCGTTTCGATCATCAGGATGCTGTTCACAGTACTTTTTTCCTTGATGGGTACCGCATCAATCAGGAAGCAATGATCTGAGAATTCAATTTCGAAGGAACGGGCAATACCGCGAAGCACTTCCTGGAGGTGCTTTTCCGTGAGGTCGCGCAGTTCCGGCCTTAAACGCTTCATGTAGTTCGTGCCAATCAGGAAGCGGGGGTCAATACCCAAGTCGCTTAAGCCCTTTCCTTCTACAAACACATAGTTGAAATCGGCATCCAGGATGGTGATGGTGCCGTTTGGATAGTTTCGGGCAATGGTGGTGTACACTTTTTGACTTTGCAGCAACAACTCTTCTGCCTTGCGCCTCAATTCCAGGCTGTTCTTCAGCTCCTCTGTACGCGTCTCCACCTCTTCATGCAGGCGTATGTGGTAATTTTCTTTCAGCTCGCGCGATTGAATTTCTTCGGTAAGGTCGTGGATGATCCCCACGTAAAAATGCTGCCCGTGTTCCATAAAATGGCTCACCGCCAGCCTCAGTGGAAACAGAGAGCCATCCTTGCGCTTGCCTACTACCTCCCTGCCAATACCAATAATTTTGCGCTCCCCTGTTTCTTCGTAGTTGCGGATGTATTGATCGTGACGGGAGTGATCGGGCTCAGGCATCAGCGTGCTCACATTCAGCCCGTGCAGCGCTCCGCTTTCATAACCAAACATGTTCAAAGTTGCCTGGTTGCATTCCACAATCATCCCCCTTGAGTTGATTACGATGATGGCATCAACCAGGGTGTGAAAGATGGCGTTTAAACTTAACTCTGCCGAGGGCACCGAACTGTGTGGAGTCTCTGTCTGCATCGCGTCTTTCTTTGCTCCTTCTGTTGAACGAAGATACTTCTTTCAGTTCAAAAACTGATATTCGTCATATCGCGCTTTTTAAACTGACTCTTGAGTGACAAAGCCAAAAGAGGCAGGCAGGCACTTAAATTTGCAGCACCCTTAGCCATGCGCCGATTGTTGATTCTGCTTGTGTTGTGTTGCATTGTGTTTCCAGCCAGGATTCAGGGCCAGCACCTGCGCACCAAACACGAGTTGTGGGCCGACACCATGCTGCAGCGCATGAGCCTTCGCGAAATGGCAGCCCAGATGATGATGGTGGCAGCCTGGAGCAATAAGGACGAAACCCATGTAGCCCAAATTGAAGAGCTCATTCACCGGGAACATATTGGAGGGCTCATTTTTTTCCAGGGAACCGCAGCCAAACAGGTTTGGCTTACCAACTACTACCAGCAAATCAGCAAAACGCCCATGCTGATTGGCATTGATGGCGAATGGGGACTGGCCATGCGGCTGAAAGACCTGGAGCGTTATCCCTACGCCATGACCATGGGGGCAGCCGGCAGCGAAGGACTGGCATTCCGCACTGGTGCGGCGATGGGCAGGGAATGCAGGCGCATCGGCGTTCACATCAACTTCGCGCCGGTGGTGGATGTGAACACCAATCCTGCGAACCCCATCATCGGCTTTCGCAGTTTTGGCGAGCGCGCCGACCAGGTGCAGCGTTTGGCCAATGCCCTCATCCGAGGTATGCAAAGTGAAGGTGTGATGGCCTGTGCCAAGCACTTCCCCGGCCATGGTGACACAGAAACAGATTCGCACCAGGACCTGCCTTTTCTGGGCTTCGACAGAAAGCGCCTGGACAGCCTGGAACTGGCGCCCTTCCGCGCTGCCATCGCGCAGGATGTAGCCTCCGTAATGGTTGGCCACCTGGAAGTGCCCGCGCTCGACACCACCCCAAACAGGCCGGCAAGCCTTTCTAAAAAAGTGGTGGAAGACCTGTTGCGCACGGAACTGGGCTTCGAAGGCCTCATCATCACCGACGCGTTGAACATGAAGGGCGTGAAACGCTATTTCCCGCCAGGATACGCCGAATACGAAGCCTTTATGGCCGGCAACGACATCCTGCTCTTTCCCGAGAATGTACCGTTGGCCCTGGACCTTATTGAACAAGCCGTAGACAGTGGCCTGGTGGACAGCATGGTGGTGGTAGAACATGCACGCCGCATCCTCAGCGCCAAAAGCAGGCAAGGCCTGGACCACTACCAGCCTGCCATCACCAGTCACCTGGACCTGTCGTTTAACTTCAACAATCATGGACAGTTTCTGGAAGAAGCGGCCAATAAGGGCATCACCCTGGTTTCTGACTTCGACCAACTTATACCGCTGAATGCCAACAATCCTTTTCGCATGGCCAGTCTGGCCGTGGGCAAATCCGATTATTACCGGTTCCAGGATGAGCTGAACCGCTACCATAAAACCGATCGCTTTCTGGCCGACCGCAACGACGGCTTTGGCAGCTTTAAAAGCATGGAAGACACCTTGGCCGGCTACGACCTGGTGGTACTATCCCTGCATGATGCCGGCTTATGGGGGAAGAAGGCCGTCCAGGTTCCGCAGCCCCTGCTGCAGTCCATCCTCAGCCTGAATGAGCGCACAAGGCTGATTGTGGTGAACTTCGGAAACCTATACCAGTTCGGACAGATGGCCACCATCAACAATGCTATATCGGCCTTCGAAGACCATCCTGCCTTCCACAGCCATACCGCTGCGGCCCTGTTTGGCATCGAACCTTTCGCCGGACATCTGCCTGCCGCTGTTTCTGCAACATGGAGGCTCGGCACAGGTATCGCCACAGCTGGCAAGCTGCATCCTAAAATTCCGGCAGCAAGCCCCGGAGCGCGTAAGCCCGACAGCCTTATTGCACGCAAAATCGACGCGATGCTGCAGCGCATCACCGCTTCGGGCGCGGCACCCGGTGGGCAGTTGCTTGTGGTGCACAAGGGTTATAAGGTGCTGGAACGCAACTTCGGAAACTTCGACTACAGCGGGAATCGCCCAGTGGGTGGCGACGACCTTTATGATATTGCCTCCATCACCAAAACGGCAGCCACCACGCTGGCCTTTATGAAGCTGTATGAGGAAGGCAAGCTGCGCCTGAACGACCGTATTGAACAATACCTGCCAGAGTTTGACAGCAGCAACAAAAAGGGCATTACCCTGGAACAATTGCTGCTGCACGAAGCCGGACTACAAGCCTGGATACCTTTTTATCAGGACCTGCTGACCCACCCCGAGAACATCCTTGACCAAAGCCATGCCGGCTGTGGCTGCCTGCAGGTTGCTGAAGGACTGTATATGGACTCCGCCTACCTTCAGGTTATCCGCAGAAGCATTATTGAATCACCTGTGCAGGAGCGCGGCCATTATACCTACAGCGACCTTGGCATGATCCTGCTGCAAAGGGTCATCGAACAGGTGAGCGGAGAAAGACTGAACGACTACGTACACCGCCACTTCTATGAGCCCATGGGCCTGCAGCGCATTAGCTATCTGCCTTTGCAGAAGTTCGACCGCAACATGATTGCACCCACCGCCAACGACCAAAGCTTCCGCAAACAGGTACTCCGCGGCTATGTACACGACCCTGCTGCGGCCATGATGGGTGGAGTGAGCGGCCACGCCGGGGTGTTTTCGAACGCTTCAGATCTTGCGGCTGTTTACCTCATGCTGCTCAATGGTGGCTATTACAACGGTGCACGCTTCCTGAAAACAGAAACGGTGGCCCGGTTCACCAGAAAACAGAAAAACACCTCACGTAGAGGACTGGGCTTCGACAAGCCCGAAACCAACCCGCGCCTACCCAATCCTGCCAGCAGCTACTGTTCGCCGGAAAGCTTCGGGCACACAGGCTTCACGGGCACCTCGGTTTGGGCCGACCCGAAGCAGCAGTTGATTTTTGTATTCCTCAGCAACCGCGTATATCCGGATGAAGGCAACAACAGCCTGGCGAAGAATAATTTCCGCACGGAGTTGCAGCGTTTGGTTTATGAAGCAATGGAGTGAGCGCCCTCACCCCGGGCTACCTATTTTTGCAGCATGAAAGTTGAAGCGGCCTCCCTTTCCGTTCAGAAGATACATCAGTTGTTGCTGGGTGCTATTGGCCCCAGGCCGATCTGTTTTGCCAGCACGGTGGACCGCGACGGCCTCAGAAACCTTGCGCCATTCAGCTTCTTCAATGTGTTCAGCGCCAACCCGCCCATCGTGGTATTCAGCCCTGCCCGCAGCGGCCGCGATGGCAGCAACAAGCATACCTTCGAAAACGTACTGGAAGTTCCTGAAGTAGTGATCAATGTGGTGAACTACCAGATGGTGCACCAAACCAGCCTGGCCAGCTCGCCTTTTGCCAAAGGCGTGGATGAGTTTGAGAAGGCAGGGTTCACACCGCTGCCTTCTGAAAGCGTAAGGCCCTGGAGGGTTGCGGAAAGTCCGGTACAAATGGAATGTGATGTTATTGAAGTTCGTCCTTTGGGCGATGGTGGCGGTAGCGGTAACCTGGTCATTTGCAAGGTGAAGCTGATCCACGTGCACGACGAAGTGCTCGATGCCGATGGACGTATTGACCAAACGAAGATAGATCTGGTGGCCCGCATGGGTGGCGACTGGTATTGCCGGGCACATGGAGATGCCCTGTTCAGCATAGCCAAGCCCCTCACCACCGTAGGCCTGGGCGTAGATGCCCTGCCGGAACATATACGCCTGAGCCACCGTCTTACCGGCAACCACCTGGGCATGCTGGGCAATCAGGAATCCTGGCCCGATGAAGCAGAGATACAGGCTGCGCTGAACACCTTCGGCATGCATCCCAGCCCGGAAGATGTGGCCATCCGCCTGCTGGAGCAGGGGGAAGCCCGCGCAGCGCTGTGCGTGCTGCTGGGAGGTGGGTAATGGATCATTGATTCCTACCGATGTGCCATCCCTACGGGATTAGTTATTGATTTATATCATTTCCTCTACCGATGTGCCATCCCTACGGGATTAGTTATTGATTGATATCATTTCCTACCGATGTGCCATCCCTACGGGA
>CANHRE010000065.1 GCA_947463095.1 Flavobacteriales bacterium
GAAAAGCTGACATCGCGATGGCCCTTGAAGTTGTTGGCGGCCACAAAAAGCTTATCCGAGCACAGTTTGGTAGCGCCATACAGGTTGATGGGCGCTGCTGCTTTATCGGTACTCAGGGCCACCACCTTTTTCACCCCCATATCCAGGGCCGCATCAATCACATTTTCGGCTCCGAAGATGTTGGTTTTGATGCATTCCATTGGGTTGTATTCAGCGGCGGGCACCTGCTTCAGTGCCGCGGCATGTATGATGATGTCAATACCTTCGCAGGCCCTGCGGAAGCGGTCGCCGTCGCGCACATCGCCAATGAAAAAGCGAATGAAGGGATAATCCTTTTCAGGATAAAGCTGGCTCATTTCGAACTGCTTCAACTCATCGCGTGAGTATATCACCAGGCGTTTCACACCGGGGAAGTGGCTGCTCACCATTTCCACAAATTTTTTACCGAAGGAACCGGTTCCACCGGTTACCAGTATGCTTTTCCCATTTAAGTCAGGTAGCTGATTCATAATTCTGTTTTGTAGTCGAGTTGGAAGTATCCTGTTTGCAATGCGCTTTCGTTTTCGGGTACACGAATCACGAGGGGTGCGGTCATGTTGTCAATAACGTCGTAGGGCATTTCCTGCTTGGAGCTGCCCAGCCAGTAATAAGTTTCGTAAACACCGGGGCTGAGGTTCACCGCAGGCAGGGTGATTCTGAACTGCATTTCGCCTGATTTGCCTGCTACCGGTATGCGGATGCGCTCGGTGGCGGTAACCATTTCCCTGCTCAACGAGGAGCGCAGGGCCAGCAGGAAATACAATTCCTGAACAGGTTCGTAAATCTGGAAACTTAAGTTGAATGAAACATCAGAGCGGTAATCAAACTCATGCTGTTCCACATCCGACCCATGCCTGTGCATGCTCAGCGCACTGATGCGCACCTGCCCGCTTCCGCGGCGGAACTGCGCATCCTTCAGGCTATCGTAACTGGTCAGGTCGGTTTTCATGGTGCTGTTTACGTACTCGCGTATTACCGCATCAGCCACGCCTGTGCTGGTAATGCTGCCCTTTTCAATCATGATGGCACGGTCGCAGATATCGCTTACAGCGCCCATATTGTGGCTTACAAACAGCACAGTCCTGCCGCCGCCGGCCACTTCCTTGATTTTGCCGAGGCATTTCTTCTGGAATTCTGTGTCTCCTACGGCCAATACTTCGTCAATAACCAGAATTTCGGGTTCCAGGTGCGCAGCAACGGCGAAGGCCAAACGCACATACATGCCGGAAGAGTAACGCTTCACCGGTGTATCGATGTAGCGCGCCACCCCGGAAAACTGCACAATTTCGTCAAACTTGCGCTTGATTTCCGCCTTGCTCATGCCCAGGATGGCGCCGTTGAGGAACACGTTTTCCCTGCCGGTAAGCTCCGGGTGAAAGCCTGTTCCTACTTCTAGCAGGCTGGCAATTTTCCCTTTGATGCGGATTTCACCCGTGGTGGGGGTGGTAACCCTGGACAGGATTTTCAGGAGCGTGGATTTACCGGCGCCGTTGCGGCCGATGATGCCCATCACCTCTCCCTGCCTGACATCAAAATTGATGTTCTTCAGCGCCCACACATAGCGTTCGGCAGAGGCTACCGTGCGATCGTTTTCCGCGCCGACAAAAGCCAGGGGATCGGGCTTGCCCGCCATGCGGTAAAGGAAGCGTTTAAAATCTTCGCTCAGGGTTTTGCCAGAAAGCAAACCCAGGCGATATTGTTTGCTGATGTCTTCAGCCTGTATGACTATAGGATGCATCGTTTATACCGTATCCATAAATGATTTTTCCACCCGGTTGAACAACAGGGCGGCAAGGAAAAATACCACAACCATAAAGCCTGCACTGTAACTCAGGGCCATCAGGTTCATTTCTGCACCTTTGCCCATCAGCGCATAGCGGAAGGTTTCTATCACCGACGTCATGGGATTGGCCCAGATGATCATGCGGTAGGTTTCGTTCTTAATAAGAAACAAGGGGAATACCAGGGTGCTGGCAAATTTGAGCAATTCCACGCCGAAGGCCACCAGAAACGACAGGTCGCGGTACTTGGTGGTAAGGCTGGAAATCAAAATGCCCATAGACAGGCCCAGACCGGCCATGATGATGATGACCACCGGCAACAACAGCAGGTAGGCGTTGATGTTAAACTGGTAGTTGCCCTGGAAGTAGTAGTACAGCCAGACGCAAATGAGCAGAACCAACTGCACTGCAAACTTCGCCAGGTTAGATATGACCACGCTGAAGGGTATTACCAAACGCGGGAAATATACCTTTCCGTAGATGGAGGCGTTGCCTGTGAAGGTTGATGAAGTTTTCATGAGGCACTCGTTGAAGTAGTTCCAGGGGATGATGCCTGCCATATAAAACAGTACGGTGGGAACATCCTTCGGTCCAAGTCCTGCCAACGAGCCGAAAACAAAGGTGAATACCACCGTAGTAAGGATGGGCTGCACCACAAACCAGACCGGACCAAGCAGGGTTTGCTTGTACACCGCAACAATGTCGCGACGCACAAACTGCCCAATCAGGTCGCGGTAACGCCAAACCTCTTTCAGGTTTAAATCAAGCCAACGGGTGTGGGGCCTGATAATCAAGTCCCATTTTTTATGCTTCATGATGATGTAATTTGTTCTAAGAAACCGGAAGGCAGGCGTACGCGTATTCCCTGCCTCATGCCTTCCAGCGAAATTTGAAACCCTGTGCCTTTATCGAAATGAATTACCGTTCCAGTGCAGCCCATTAGGGGTCCCTGTATAACGCGCACCGGTGTACCTGCGGGAGTGCCGGGTTCTATGCCGGCAACCTCCATGTCGTAGCCGTGTTCCACCAGCTGACGAATCAAAAGAATCTCTTCATCGCGCACCACAGCGGCCTGTCCGTCGAAACGCACATAAGCCACCACGCCGGGCACCTGCAAAACGCGGTCAAACTCTTTTAAACTCGGCCTTACCAGCACATAACCGCTGAACAGGGGAAACTCTACCCACTTGTTGCGGTCACTCCAGCGCTGCAACTTCCGCATTAAGGGAACATAGGCTTCTATCTGCTGCTGCTGAAGGCGCACAGCAACGGCCTTCTCCTGCCGGGAAGCTACATATACCACCCTCCATTGTAAGGCAAAATCGCTGTTCATAGCTTCGCCTCCTCAGTCCCATTGGGACTAAGCAGGATTACATATTTCATTCCGCACCGGCTCAGCGGCTCCAGAGCAGCAAAGGCTCCGCCTTTCGGTCGCGTATCTTCTCCAAATCAAAGGCTTCAGGCTCAAAAATGATATACCTGATGCGCCTTTCTATTTTTTGTTCTGCCTTATTCACCAAATCCACCAGAAAACTCTGGTTGATGCGGCCCACAATCACCAGATCGATGATGCCTCCATCCAGTCCACGGGCATAATCGCCCACCACGAACACCCGTTCCACTTCACCCAAGTGCTTGATAACATATTCCACAATCTGGTCTATGCCTACATATTTCAACACGATGTTTCGGATGTCGCCAAACAGTGGATGTGCGGTATTGGCGCTAAACACCTTCTTGTTGCCCTCGCTGGAACTTTTCAGCATGCCGGCCTTCTCAAAACGATTTAATTCCAGCCTTATGGAATTGGTGCTCTCCCCGAATTCCGTTTCCAGATTCCGCAGATAGGCCTTGTTTGCGCTGTTCAAAAAGAACTTCAGCAATAACTTGACCCTCGTTTTGGATGAAATCAGGGTATCTATCATTAATGAGTAGCAAAATTACTCATTTTATTAAAATATCAAGTGTTTTCAGGGACTGAAGAAGGCTTCAGACCAATACCGCACAAAACCTACACCCCACTGCACCAGTTCCTGCCTTCCTGCCACGGGTTCATCCAGCGCCAGGCGCAGCGCATCCAGGGGCACGTTGATGCCGGCACCCAGGCAACTGCTTACCGTTCCCTGCAGGCGTGGGTTTATTTCAAGTATGGTCATTTCGCCCTGGCCATTCTCACGGAACTGCAATCCCACGGGGCCGTGTAAACCCAAGGAGCCCACCAGACGGTGTACCATTTCCAGAATATCGTCGCGGCGTATGAATGTTCCCTTCACGCTGATGCCATTCACCATTTTGTCGCGGCTGCGGGTGATGGCGTATAATACCCTTCCATGTTCGGCCATAACATCAACAGAATATTCTGCACCAGGCAGGTATTCACACACCACCAGCTCCATGCCCAGGTCGTCGGGCAAAAGGTGCGGTAGTTCTTCGCGGCGGTAATAAAAACCGCTGCCGGGCTTCTCGTGCAGCACATTCCTGTGCAAGGCTTCATGCGCGCCCAGGATGATGCCAAAACCCACACTGCCGTTGCCGCAAGCCGGTTTAAAAATGACGCGTTCTCCTCTTGGAGAAAGTTCATTTATAGCGTGCATCAAGGCACCCAGAGTACGCACCACACGGAACACGGGAGGCTTTTGGCCGCTCCCCTCCATATATTCATACAGCCGGGCTTTGTTGTTGGCAATACGCAGGCCCTGCGGTGGTGAAACCAACAGTTTGATGCCGTGGCTGCTAAAGTGAGCCACACTTTCTGAAAGCGGATCGAGCTCGCGCGTGGTGATGGGAAGTACCACACTGGCCTCGTGTTCAAGGGCCTTAGCCAGGATGAATTCGCTGTATTCCTGATGGTCGGAGGGCGGTGTTTGAAAGAATCCGTCTGCCAATTGCCTTCCGTAGGCCTGGTTGTTGATATCGCCCGCAATCACCCGGATGCCCGGAGCCTGCTTTAAGCAATGCAAGATGCCTGCAAAGCCGGGGGCGCCAGCGCCGGAAGGTATCAACAAGGTGGCTTTCAAACACTGCAAAGTTATTCGCCTTTGCCAAATACACACAGCCTGCTTGCTGCTGCTTCTGCCTAACTTTGTGCCTATGAGCATCAGGCAGGATAAATTCGCCAAACAAATCCAGCGCGATCTTGGCAGCATCTTCCAACAGTACAACCACAGTTGGTTTGGCGGGAACATGCTTACCCTTTCAGGTGTACAGGTTAGCCCCGACCTGGGTCATGCCCGCGTTTACCTGAGCTTGTACACAGTGAAAAACCGGCAGGAAGCTATGGACCTGGTGAACCTGCACGCGAAAGAAATACGCCATGAACTGGCCAGGCGCATCCGCCACGAAGTGAAAAAAGTTCCCGAGCTGCAGTTTTTCATGGATGACTCGCTGGATTACCTGAACAAGATGGACCGCATCTTCGATCAGCTGAACAAGGAACAAGATAAAGACGAGCAATAGCCCGTATGCGCCTCTCCGGACTAATTGCCCGAAGATACCTGGTGAGCAGGAGCAACCGCAATGCCGTGAACATCATTACCGGCATTTCATTGCTGGGTTTTGCTGTAGGCTCCTTTGCGTTGATTGTAATCCTTTCTGCCCTGAACGGCTTTGAGGGCCTGCTTTTTGATGTGTATAACGACTTTAACCCAGATCTGAAGGTTGCCGCTATTGAAGGCAAGGTGTTTACGCCAGATTCAGGGGCAGTGGCACGCATTCGTAAACTGCAGGGTGTTGCCTACATGGGCCTCACTCTGGAAGACAATGCAGTACTGCAGGCGGGCAATCAACAGGTGATATGCACACTGAAGGGCACCGACAGCAACTTCCTACGCTATTCCGGCGTAGGCAAACACCTGATGCAGGGCGGCAGCCTGAATCCCTACCCCGAAATCAGTGGGGTAATCCTTGGAGAAGGTATTGAATACCGCCTGGGTATAAACCCCGCCGCCCAAGACATTCGGATTTCTGCCATTGTGCCGCGCCGCGAAAGCGTGAGCATTGTAAACCCGGAAATCAACAAGCTTCCCTTGCTGCATACCGGCACCATGCGCATGGATGATGAAATAAACAACCGCTACGCCATTGTGCCCCTGGACTACGCCGAACGCCTGTTCGACCGCTACGATGAACGCAGCAGCATGGAGGTATTTATGAAGCCCGGGGCAAGCCTGGAACAGGTTCGCGAATCCATCCAGGCAGAGTTGGGCCCAGGCTTTCAGCTTCAGGACCGTCGCGAGCAGAACAAGGCGCTTTTACACATGTTCCGAACGGAAAAATGGGCCACCTTCGCCATCCTGTGTTTCGTGCTTGCGGTGATTTCTTTTAACCTTACGGGCGCCTTATCAATGCTGGTGATAGAAAAGAAAAGCGACATCCATACGCTCCATATTCTGGGCGCAACACCCTCCACCCTGTCGGCTGTATTTTTAAAAGAAGGCATGCTTATTTCCGGCATCGGCGCCATGGCCGGGATGGCGCTGGGCGCATTGCTGGTATTGCTGCAGCAGCATATTGGTTTCATCCGCATGGATAGTGCCATAGTGCCCTATTATCCTGTTGCCCTGCGCCTCTCCGACCTCTTCCTGGTAGGCGGCGTAACCCTGGTGATGGGCCTGCTCAGCGCGCTCTATCCCGCCCTGCAGATAAAAAAACACCTCTGACGTAAATTCGCAGCCGCCATGAAACACTTCTTCATCCTGGCCCTCATGTGCTTCACTCTGAACAGGGCCCATGCACAGGATTTCCTTAGCAACCAACTCAACAACGAACGCGTGCGCCAGGCCCGCGACCGCTCTGACAGGAAAATACGCAAACTGTTCCGCGACTCCGGGCTCAGCGAAACGCCGAAATACATATACTGGCGCGCCTTTAAGCTGGAAGATCAACTCGAACTCTGGGCCAGCGACAGCTCTACAAATGCCTACAAACGCATCAAGGTGTATTCCATTTGCCGCGGCAGTGGCGACCTTGGGCCCAAAAGAAAATTCGGCGACATGCAGGTGCCTGAAGGCATGTATTACATCGAACGATACAACCCCAGCAGCAATTACCACCTGTCCATGAAGGTTTCATACCCCAACGAGGTAGACCTGAAGTTTGCCAATAAGGACAATCCAGGCAATGAAATTTACGTGCATGGCGACTGCGTTTCCGTGGGGTGTATCCCCATGACAGACAGCGTGATGCAGGAAATATACTGGATTACGGCCCGTTCGCAGGCCTATCAGGGCAACAATGCCAAAATCCCCATTGACATCTTCCCCTGCCGCTTTACCCAGAAAAACTGGGCTTACCTGCAAACCAACTATGCGCACAAGCCGAACATGATCAGGTTCTGGAAAAATATAGAAGATGGATATAAGTTTTTCAACACCTACAAGATCCCGCCGGGTTATTGGGTAGACGATGCGGGCAACTACAAAATAGTATTCCCTCAGAACTACCACCTGTTTAACGAAAACCACTAAGCAGTTATGGCCTGGCTAATCTGCGGTCTTGGCAATCCCGGTGATGAATATGCAGACACCAGGCACAACATCGGCTTTGCGGTGCTGGATCATTTGGCAGCTGCCCATCAGGTATCTTTTACCCTGGAGCGCCACGGATGGACCTGCCGCATTCGTATCAGGGGCCGCGAAGTGGTATTGCTCAAACCAAGTACCTACATGAACCTGAGCGGAAAGGCGCTTGCATATTGGATGCAGCAGGCTAAACCCACAGCAGGTCAGATGCTGGTGGTTTGCGATGACCTGGCCCTACCCCTGTTCAAGTTGCGGCTGCGAGGAAAAGGAAGCCACGGCGGGCAGAATGGCCTTCGGAACATCATTGAAACCTTGGGTACAGATGATTTTTCCAGGTTGCGCGTGGGTATTGGCAACGATTTCCCTAAAGGCAAACAGGTGGACTATGTGCTGGGAAGGTGGACTGAGAACGAACGGGCGTTGCTTCCCGCTTGTATGGAACGCGCAGCGGATTGCGTGAATACCCTGATTCATGCCGGCCTTGGCGAAGCCATGACCCGCTTCAACAGTTAGGTTAGTCGCCTAAGTCACGCGTAGCGGCACGCACCACGTCAAAGCGGGTGAAAAACTCCCTGGCAATGATGCGCATCACAGTATATACCGGCGCACCCAGTATCATCCCCGGGATTCCCGCCAAGGTACCCGCCATCAACACCACCAGAAACAATTCCAGCGGATGGGCCTTCAGGGTATTGGAGAATATAAGCGGATACGTGAGGAAATTGTCAATCAATACCGCGATTACAAAAACCAGCGACATGTACAGCATATCAGGAACTACCACCTGGTAAAAATCCATTCCAAGATGTGTGGATACACCCAGAATCAAACCAAAACCCAGCCCTATCCATGGGCCGAGGTACGGTATCAGGTTCACCACACCTGCAAACAGGGCGATGGTAAAGGCATATTGTTCACCAATCAGGCTTAAGCCGATGAAGATATATATGGAAAAACTCATAACCTGCAGCAGCAGGGCAAGCACATAACGAGATAACATACTGTTTACCGAGCGCAGGATGCGCTGCATTGCCGGCTCATACTTCACCGGGGTAAATAGATGAACCAGACGGTAAAAGAGGAAGCGGTCGCGCAGGAAGAAAAAGGTAATAAATGATATCGAAAACAAGGCCCCGGTAAGGGCCCCCAGAAAGCCAAATACACCTTGAATGGTTTTGCCCACATTGCTTAGGCTGAACAAGGAAACCAGTTTCTCCTTAATGTGTTCCGGATTCAGCATAGAGGGATCCAAACCCAATTCAGAGGCCAGCTGACGCAGTTCGGCGAGCGGCTTGGCAAAGGTCCGTTCTATTTGTCCGGGTTCCATTTTGCTGATGGTACTTACCTGTTCACTGATTACTGGTACCACCAGAAACAACATGCCGGAAGCCATGGCCAAGAAAAGCAGCAGTACCAACAAGGCTGCACCTGCGCGGGGTGTTTTCAACTTCCCGATGCGGAAACGCTCCAGCCTGTCAACCAGCGGCGCCCCGAGTAAGGTTATTACCAGCGATACCAACACATACATCAGGGTGGTGCGAAATACCCAGGCCAGATAAAGCAACAAGGCAATACCGGCATAAACCAGCCATTTCTTCCCGCTAAAGGTCATCAAGCAAAGATAAGTGGGTGTTCATCAAGAAAAACTACTATCAATAGCTTCACATCAGCGTAACACTTCCTTTAAGTACGTAGAATTAATTTGTAATTATGGACCATCAATCCAAGATAAAACAATATCTACGCACTTTTATACATACCAAGGTGTTACACTATTTATTCAGTCGGTTGCGATTTCATTAATGGTGCTGCGCAAACCTCAAATTGTAGTGATTTCCGATGCGCATCTCGGAACTTATGGCTGCAGAGCCAAAGAACTGCACCGCTACCTTAAAAGCATAGATCCTGAAATTCTCGTTCTGAACGGTGACATTATAGATATCTGGCAATTCAGCAAAAAATACTGGCCTGCCGCTCATATGAAGGTGGTACGCCTGCTGCTGCGTTTTGTTCAAAAAGGCAAAAAGATGGTTTATATAACCGGAAACCACGATGAAATGTTACGCAAATTTGAGGGTTTTGAACTGGGTAATTTCAGTATTACCAACAAACTACTTTTAGAATTGGATAATGGTAAGAAGGCCTGGTTTTTCCACGGTGATGTTTTTGATGTTTGTATGCAGCATTCCAAATGGCTCGCCAGGCTTGGGGCTATAGGATATGATACTTTAATCCTGATTAACAGTGCTGTAAACTGGATATCGAAGAAGTTGGGCGGAGGACGTATTTCATTGTCTAAAAGAATTAAGAACAGCGTAAAAAGTGCCGTCAGTTTCATTGGTAATTTTGAACAGACCTGCGCGGACATTGCCATTAGGAATAAATATGACTATGTGGTATGCGGCCATATTCATCAACCTGAGATGCGCAGCATAGAAAATGAACATGGTTCTGTTTACTACCTGAATAGCGGCGATTGGGTTGAAAACCTCAGCGCTTTGGAATACAGTGATGGTGCCTGGAATATTGTGTATTATGACCAATTGTTTACTGCTGAAAAGTTAGAAGTTGTTGAAGAAGAGCCGCTTCCTGAAACAGAAGCACTGTATGCCCAGATGTTGCAGGATTTCGGCTTAAAAAGTATATAAATCATGCGTCTTCTTTTTGGTATTCAATGCACAGGCAATGGCCACCTGGGTAGGTCGGAGCGCCTGATAAAAAAACTGCGCAATGATGCACAAGTTGATGTACTGCTAAGCGGCAGTGAATGTGAGTTGCAGTTACAAGAGCCCGCCCGGTACCAATTTCCTGGTTTGGGCTTCCACTTTGGCAATAAAGGTGGTATTAACCTGCTGAAGACAAGTTTAAACCTTCGACTGAGGCGTTTCTTCAGAGATACGAACAGCGTGAATATTCAACAATACGATGCTGTAATCAGTGATTTTGAGCCCATGAGCCTGCTCCTGGCAAGAAGAGCAGGTATACCCGCAATAGGCATCAGCAACCAATACGCCTACCGTCACCTTATTAAACCAAAAAGTTTCGATTTGCTGGGGAAAATGGTGCTCCAACATTATGCCCCTGCTGAATATCAATGGTCCTATTTTTATGAAAAGTTGGGGCCACATGGTTACCATGCATACATTCCTGATGAAATTGCCTCCGGCAGGGTTGAGAATCTGGGACATGTGGTGGTTTACCTTCCAGCCTATCACCATGAGTATCTGGGCAAACTGCTTTCTTTGTTCCCTTACCAACAATGGATGATTTTTGGTAAAAGAATCCACAGGCCTTATTCCAAAGACAACATACATTATTTGCCCATCTGCCGCAGCACCTTTAGCCGCGCGCTTCTTACTTCTGCGGGCATCATTTGTGCTGCTGGTTTTGGTACTACCGCCGAGGCGCTGCACCTGGGAAAGAAGTTGCTCGTCGTTCCCATGAAGGCGCAGCTGGAACAGAAATACAATGCCCATTACCTCGCTTCCAAAGGTGTTGAAATTTGTAACTCATTTGACCTGAACCAGTCCCGCACACTCAGCCACTGGCTGCAAACAGGTAAGAGCATTCAAATGATGCAACCAGACGAGAGCAATCTTATTGTTTCTGACATTATCTCTCTGCTGAAAAACCGCAACAGACAAGTGAGTACCCCATTTTCTTTTGTACATGAACCATCATGATTTTCGGCCCGGCTTTGCCTGGGGCTCCGCAGTTTCTGCCTTTCAAACCGAGGGCTTTCGCATGGAACGTGGAGCGGGAGAAAGTATATGGGATCGCTTTCTGGAGCGCAGTGGTTCAGATCCTGAATTTCAGCTAATTACACGCTTCACGGCAGGGTCACTATTGCATTATGCCAAAGATATAGCCTTGTTAAAGGAAGCAGGATTCCGGAATTACCGCTTCTCACTATCATGGCCTCGCTTGATGCCCAGCGGTAAATTCCATTTGAACAAAAAAGGAATCGCATGGTACAATGTATTTATTGACCACCTGCTCAAAGAAGGCATCACACCATGGGTAACCCTGTACCATTGGGATCTTCCGCAAGCCCTTCAGGATAAAGGAGGTTGGGCCTCACGCGATATTGTGCACCGCATGGAGGAATATGCCTACGTAGCCGCCAAGTATTTCGGCGACCGTGTTAAACACTGGATGGTTATGAACGAACCCTCCGTTTTTACAGGTGCTGGCTATCTGCTTGGTATTCATGCTCCAGGGCTGAAAAGTCTGGATACTTACCTGAAGTCTTGCCACCACGCCCTGCTTGCACAAAGTGCGGCAGGCAGCGTATTGCGTTCACAGGTAAACCAGGCCCAAATAGGAAACGCCCTGTCCTTCACTGATTTTGAACCGGCAAGCCACCGTCGTCAGGACGTCCTTGCGGCCCAACGACTGGACGCGCTCATCAACCGATTATTTCTGGAACCAGCCTTGGGTATGGGTATCCCCGATGAAGCCCGGGCGTTTATGCAGCGCATTGAACCCTGGATTTCCCCGCATGACGAAAAGCGCATGCAGTTCAACTTTGATTTTATAGGCGTACAGGTATATACCAGACAAATTGTAGCCGCCGCACCCTGGATGCCTCTGGTAAAAGCACGCATCATCCCTCCTGAAAAACGCAATGTGCCTCTTACTGCCATGAACTGGGAAGATTATCCCGAAGCACTATACCGCGTAATCACACGCTTGCAGCGCAATTATTATAAATTACCGCCTCTCGTGGTTACCGAAAATGGTATCGCCTTGCACGACGAAATTAATCCGGACGGATCTATAAAAGACCAGCGGCGTATCGGCTATTTCGAACAAGCTCTGCATGGATTGAAACGCGCTTTGAACGAAGGCGCAGATGTTCGTGGATACTTCGCCTGGAGCCTGTTGGATAACTTAGAATGGGCAGAAGGAACAAAGCCGCGCTTTGGATTGGTACATGTTGATTTCAACACCCTTGAACGGAAGCCTAAAGCCTCTTGGTACTGGTGGCAACAGTTCCTGCGTTCATGAAAGCCACTGGCAAATAGACGAACTTGTTGCATTAGGATAGATTCCCGATTCCCTTCCGGGTCTTTCCGGCTCAGCGCAGCAACGCAAAAAAAACAGGCAGCCTTTCGACTACCTGCTTTCCCAATGAACAACACGAAAGATTCCTGAAGATTTTAAGGCATCACCAAGAAGCGTAAAGATTGATATCCATCGGCTTCCAGGATATAAGTACCCGGAGCCATGTTGTTTGTTTTAATTGCATCCGCCCGTTCAACACTCAATATGCAGATGCCCTTTTGATCATAAATCCTGATATTCTTACAGTGAATACCCAGGTACAACATACCTGCTGAAGGGTTTGGAAACACCTTGAGTGAGGGCAATGCTGCTTTATGGACATCAGCAGCTATGTCATCATCCAGAATTACCAGCCGGCGCTCAACCTGGCTGCCATTTGCAGCAAGAAATCCACGTATATCCGCACGGAAAATTATCGTGTCATTCAATTCATCCAGAATATCGTCAACAGTATTGATGGTAATGATGCCGCTGCTCACTCCCGGAGCCAATTGCAGTTTCAAACTATCACCTGTAAAAACTTGTGAGGTTGTAAATTCAGTTAAACCTGTATGGGTTGTGCGCTGCTGGTGTATGAGCAGTGTAGCCGGATATGCCAGTGGTGGTTGTATGCTGTAGCGCAATTCGCTGAATTCATTCTTTTCATTGATTACTTCCGAAGACAAACTCAGCGACACGCGCGCAACAGGATAGCTTGTGTTTATTTCATAAACACTCAGGGTGCCACTGATTTCGTTACTCAATACCAATAAATGCTTGCCAATGGGGCTTTTGTCGGCAGGAATAAAAATGATACCCTCAGGACCGAAATCACCTTTGCCATCGCTGAAGCGATTGTTTGCATATGTTACAAAAGTTGGTGTGGCCGGTTTGCTGATGTCATAAACCATCACACCGCCAATGCGCTCCAAACTTACAAATGCATAAGTAGTATCATTAATAACGGCAGTTACAACGCCTTCGGGCTCAGGCCCTTTATTATCAGAACGGTTTTTTAATGAAGGGGCGCCCACGCTATTGCTTGCATTAAAGAAGGGTTTCCATGCAGCATCTGTAGCCGTATAGCGTTCGAAATCAGAACCTGAATGATAAACCATGGTGCCGGTGGAAGCATCCCAAATACTGAATCCACGGCTGCCATTCATGTACAATTCATCCATATCGCCATCATTGTCCACGTCACCTTGTTTGGTGCTCACAGACAAACGTCCAAATACGCTGCCTGATTTCAGCAACCCTTGTTCAGGAAATTTTGCAGAGTCGAGTTTTAGTGCCGAAACACGCGCTTCTTCCGTGAGTGCAGCGTATTCACGGTAATCGCCTTCGTTGGCGGTAATCAGGTATGATTTACCCGCAATGCGCTGGAATGCAATAGCATCTGGAGCATGGTTGGCTTTAACCGGATAGTTTGCCAAGTGAATATTCGCACCCTGGTCGCTTACATCAGCGGCATTGCGCACATTGCTTAAATCTACAGAACCCAAGGGCAGAACCTGATCTATGGTTTTAGTTACGAGGTTCACAATGGCAACAGCGTTGTTTTCCTGTAAAGTAACCCACGCAGTTTTGTTGTCATCTGAAACAGCAACATACTCAGGCTCCAGATCCTGTGAAGCGGTTGGGTTGTTGTTTCCAAAGATGCGAATACCGGCAGCGCGCAGGCTTGCTTCTTTTCCGTTCCATGCAGTGAAACGCATCGTGTTTACATCTGCCTGAGTGAGTTTATCTGCGCCGGCAGACATAGATATAAGGCTCACGCTACCTTCCGGATCTACACTGTAGTCATCCAAAGGTTCACCTTCGTTGGCGGTGAGTACCATGCGGCCATCAGGAGAAAAACAAATCATATCCGGTAATGCGCCCACCTTCAATTTATTCAGCAGTTTTCCGGCAGTGTCAATAAACAACACAAAGCCGTCATTCGTCTTGACTACATCTTCCACTGCCAGGGCAATAACACCATTATATACAGCCACACTGTTGATGCCGCC
>CANHRE010000066.1 GCA_947463095.1 Flavobacteriales bacterium
AGAGGAGATCACCGCCGGCATTCGGCTGATTGCAAGTGTGCGCCTTTCATCATTTGAAGCCTTGATTTTTTGCTTACTTTTTCATCAAGGAAAAAGTAAGAGAAAAGGATAGATTATGGATGATTCGGTGGGGGGAGGTAAAAATCAAAATGGAAAAAATAAAGCTGCTAAACCCTAGATAATCAGAAAACTAACTGTTCAATAAAAAACGTTTTGGATAGCAGTGAATGGATATAAAAAATCATCTTTAAAAACTTTGCGGTCATGCTGACTTCCCGGGGCATAGTATTACTCCGTATCATGAAGGTCCGTGGCACCTCCCCCGATTCCCAAACCCCGCACCGCATCCGGCGGAAAAATCTTATCTTGTACAACTGAATCAACAACGCCAAAAGAATATTCGTATGCCCACCCAAGGACAAATCATCACGAACCCGATCAGCGGGGATATTTATGAGTTTCTGGAAACTGCCAATGACACCCAAGGCGCCCGCGTTACCATGAAAGCCACCATTAAAAGCAAGGGCCAACTGGTTCCCAGGCATTTCCATGTGCTGCAGGATGAAACGTTTGAGGTGGTCTCCGGGCAATTGACCGTCGTTTATGAAGGTCAGACCAAGAAAATAACTGCGGGAGAACAGATGGTATTACCCAAAAATAAACCCCATAACCATTATAACGACGACAACGAACCCGTCGTGTACATTCAGTCAGTAACACCGGCACTGGACTTCGACTACCTGATTGAAAACCTGGTAGGACTGGCGGCTGACGGGAAAAGCAAAAATGGGAAATACGGTTTGGTTCAGGAGCTGGTTTCCCTGAAATATCTGGACAGTAAATCCTTCCTGGCAGATATTCCGGTGGGTGTGCAAAAGCTCTTGATGAATACCATTGCGCCTATTGGACGGTTGTTTGGGTACCGGGCTGTTTATAAAAAGTATTCGGGCATAGAAAAGTAAAGACCACGAACAAGCGTTTGGATTCATGGCGGTTGAAGGAGAGCGTGTGGAACATGGTTTCTTGCTTACTTCCCGTACACTTTCGGAACGATATAGGAGCAGCTTTGCCTGCCAGTGTGATGCTTAGCAACAAGAGTTTGCCTTCTGACTCAAAAACCGGCGCCATTCAAGGTCTGAAAACGTTGACGGTCATAGTATTTTGACATTTCGGTACAAAGTGATGAGCTTTTTGCCTATATTAGGGTATTATTAGACCATGAATAGCGACCAATTTACTAAAACTGCCGTGGACAGCAGAGCGTCTCAATTGAAGGCTATTTTATACCTGCTCCAGACAAACCTGGAGGAGTTTAGGGATGAAGTGGAACGTGGTTATGAGCTTTTAAATGTTGGAGAGAAAACAGAGCTGTCAAAGGAAATTGAAAACTCCATAGAAGACCCTTTGACAAGTATCTTCAGAATCACATCAAATATTGATCATCAGGTTAAGGAAATTGTGGACAGAATCGTGAAGTCCTTTTTAAGAAATAATGCCCCAATTATCCTAAAAGCATACAGAGCAAGATCATCGATGAATGATTTACATTATTCCATCGTTTTGAAAAACGATAACATAAACAATCGCTCCAGAATATTTGATTTTTTTGATAAATATGACTTGCTTGAAATTTCAAGCAAGTATCCGGTTTATTTTCAGTTTGTTCCGGTTGAATTCGCGGATAAAATGCACATCAGTGAATCGCTGAATTTGAGTGAAGTGTGAATGCAGCAACACATTGATCAGGCATCCCACAACAAAAAATTTCCATGACTCTATTGATACTCAATTCGGTAGTCAATTTTATGATTGGAAGATTACTGTATTGTTTTATGTCGCTATTCACTATTTGAAGGCTTTAGCTTCTCAAAAAGGTATAGACATTGGTGAAACACACCACGAGATTGAACAATCGGTTAATCCTGACCGTCATGCTGCGAAAATGAGATTTAATCGAAACGCATGGCGTGAATATAAAAACTTACTCAATTACTCCCGGACAGCTCGATATGAAGGAATAACCGACTTCGAAACATTTGAAAAATTGAAGCAAATAGATCATTCTTATTGCCTTCAACATCTTGAATATTTCATTAAATATCTTCGATCTCAAGGACTGCCTATCTGAGAATTTTGGGCATCGATTCTATGATTGTTCGGAACAAAGTCCACAAAACGACTTAAAAAACTGTCCGGTCTGACTTTTCGGAGACTTTATGCCAATGATTAATCACATGTATTCTGAGTTGGCTCATCCTGAAAACAATAAAAAAGTCATATTCCCCTCTCTGTTCTATCCGCGTCGCTTGCCTAAATTCGCGGCTCTTTCACTATGACAAAAATCAGTATCATCGGGGCAGGCAATGTGGGCGCCAGTTGCGCGGAGTATATTGCCATGAAGGATTTCGCTTCAGAAGTAGTATTGCTCGACATCAAGGAGCACTTCGCTGAAGGCAAGGCATTGGATTTGATGCAAACCGCAACCCTGAACGGGTTTAACACCCGGATCACCGGCAGCACCAACGACTACAGCAAAACCGCCGGCAGCGACGTGGTGGTGATCACCAGCGGTATTCCCCGCAAGCCCGGCATGACCCGCGAAGAGCTGATCGGCATCAACGCCGGCATCGTGAAGCAGGTCGCCGAACAGGTACTGACACATTCTCCCAATACCATCATCATCGTGGTGAGCAACCCGATGGATACCATGACCTACCTGGCGCTGAAGGCTACCGGTCTTCCCAAGAACCGCATCATCGGCATGGGCGGCATCCTGGACAGCAGCCGCTTCAAGCACTACCTCAGCGTTGCGCTTCAGGCACCTGCCTCTGATGTGAATGGCATGGTCATCGGCGGTCACGGCGACACCACCATGATTCCCCTCACCAGACTGGCGTCCTACAACGGCGCGCCCGTTTCCCAGTTCATCGCAGCCGACGCTTTGGCGAAGGTGGCAGCTGATACTATGGTGGGTGGCGCAACCCTTACCGGCATGCTTGGAACCAGCGCATGGTATGCACCAGGCGCCTCCGTAGCCGTATTGGTTCAGAGCATCGTATGCGACCAGAAGAAAATGTTCCCCTGCTGCGTGAAGCTGGAAGGCGAATACGGTCAAAACGACATCTGCCTTGGTGTGCCCGTCATCATCGGCAAGAACGGCTGGGAGCACATCGTGGATGTGGCTCTGAACGACGCCGAAAAGGCATTGTTCGAAAAGAGTGCTGCTGCTGTTCGCTCTATGAACGAGGTGCTGCAGTCCCTATAAAAAAATTATATCAGCTTAGGAAAGGCCATCTGTAGAAACGGATGGCCTTACTTATGCTGTGTTGCCTGAAGTGAACCTGTACATTTGTACTATGTACGAGTTCATCGAGGGGAACATTGAACAACTCACCCCAACACAGTTGGTGCTGGTTACAGGCGGTATTGGCTATCAGGTGCATATATCCCTATATACCTACGAGCAGCTGCGTCAGCACAGGCAGGCAAGGGTATTTGTACATCTGGGGTTTCGGATAGAAAACCAGGCTCCAACGGGAATGGTATTGTACGGATTTGCCCATCCGCAGGAGCGCGAGATGTTCCGGCTGCTGATATCGGTGAGTGGGGTAGGGAACAACACGGCCATGCTGATGCTGAGCAGTTTGCAACCCGAGGATTTACACGGGGCAATTCTGAACGGCAATGTTGCGTTATTGAAGGCTGTGAAAGGAATAGGAGAAAAGACAGCCCAGCGCATCATCCTTGAATTGCGCGACCGGCTGGGGGTGAAGTCGGGCAGAAAACCCGGTGGACCAATATCATTGGAACTCAGCGCTGTAGAAGAAGCTGCCGAGGCGTTGGTTGCCCTGGGCTTTCAACGCGCGGCAGTAGATAAAGCACTTACCCGCATTTCCAGAGAGCAGGGCGCCAGCCTGAGGGTGGAAGATTTTATCAAACATTCGCTGAAAATTCTTTAATTCGTGGATTAAACCCAAGCTGCACTGCCTATAGATTACACTCTACACGCAAAAAATGTTCTGCGAGCTTAGTATTACGTGATGCGCCATTGCTGTGTAGCTCTTCGTTTGTCCGGAATCATCCGAGTTGTGGTGATGGTTGGCTTTTTGCTGGCCACAGGTCTGGCTCATGCCCAGACAGGAAATCCTTCTGATTCATCCAAATTGCGCTATCCCATCAGGGATAAAAAACCCAACGAACAGGGTTCATATCGGAATAATCTTGACCTGGCTGACCCCATTCAGAGGGAAATACGCTATAACCCCAGCAGTGGGCGTTACGAAACGTATAAACGCATTGGCGATTTATGGTTTCCAACAGGGGAAACAAAAAGTTATGAGGATTTTCTGCGCCAGGAGAACCAACTGAGAAATAAAGATTATTTCAGGCAGCGCTCACAACAGTCTTATGCCGCAGGTTCTGCCGGCACTGAAGGCTGGAAGCCAAGGCTGAATATTTCCAACCCGGAGCTGAACAAAATTTTTGGCGATGGCGGTGTTGATATACAGCCATCAGGTTCTGCAACCATCACACTTGGCGGGAACTTCAATACCGTGCGCAACCCTCAGTACAGCAGAAGGCAACAGCGCAACGGGAACTTTATTTTCGACCAGAAAATACAGCTTAACGTAACCGGAAACGTTGGCAACAAAGTGAAATTGGGTATTCGTTATGACACGGATGCCACCTTTGAATTCGACAACCAGACCAACCTGGGCTGGCAGGGTAAAGAAGACGATATCCTCAAGGAGGTGTCGCTCGGCAACGTGAGCTTGCCACTGAACAGCAGCCTGATCAACGCAGGCCAAACCCTGTTCGGCGTAAAAACCCGCATGCAGTTTGGGCGACTGAGTGTAGCTACGATATTCACCCAACAGAAAGGACAAACCACCGAAACCGAGGTTACAGGTGGTGCGCAGCTTACAGAATTCAAAATTCAGGCGGATAACTACGACCAGAACAAACATTATTTTCTGAGTCACTTTTTCAGGGAACAATATGAGGAGGCGCTGGCCACCCTGCCGCTGGTGAATTCCAGTGTAGTGATCAACAGGGTAGAAGTGTGGGTAACCAACCGCAATGCCGACATAGCAACGCCACGCGATGTGATGGCCTTTATGGACATGGGTGAAGGCAGGCCATGGAATACGGTGCTGAACAGCGGCGTTCCCGGAGTGAAACCGGCAGACAACGAAACCAATCTGCTGTACACCGACATCAGCAATGACCCGGCCGTGCGCAGCAAGTCAACGGCTATTGACCGCATCTCAGCCAAATACGCCGGTAAACTGGAACAGGGCCTGGATTATGACATCCTGAACTATGCCAGGCAGCTGAACGAAACAGAGTTTACCATCAACAAGCGTCTGGGATATATTTCCTTAAACACACCGCTGAACAACGACGAAATTCTGGCGGTAGCTTTTGAATATTCATACAATGGACAGGTTTTTCAGGTAGGGGAGTTTTCGCGCGACCTTCCGCCAAACAATACCGACCTGTTGTTCCTGAAGATGCTGAAAAGCCCCATCATCAGAACACGTGTTCCCATCTGGAACCTGATGATGAAGAACATCTATTCGCTGAACACATACAACCTCAGTACCAATGACTTCAAGCTGAATGTGATTTACGCGGATGATACCAGCGGTGCAGATTGCAATTTTCTGCCTGTGAAGGATGTGCCGGCATTTGCCGACGGCCGTCCCTTGTTGCGGGTATTTGGTTTGGACCAGGTGAACCGGCAAATGGAAGCAAAACCTGATGGGATCTTCGATGCGCTAGAAGAGGTAACCCTGCAATCACAACAGGCCCGCGTTATCTTCCCGGTGCTTGAACCCTTCGGCGACTACCTGCGCAAACAGTTTGGCGGCAATACGGATTTGGCTGACTATTACACATTTGATGCCTTGTACGACAGCACCAAATGGCTGGCTCAACAGGATGTGAAGCACAATAAATTCTTTCTGCAGGGCAGCTTTAAAGGGAACTCCAGCTCGCAAATTCCCGTGGGTGGCTTTAACTTGAAGCCAGGCAGTGTGAAGGTTTTTGCCAATGGCCGACAGCTTTCTGAAGGTACCGACTATACTGTGGACTATGGTCTTGGCATGGTGTCTATCATCAATCAGGGCTTGCTTCAAAGCGGTGCCGTAATTAAGGTAAGTACAGAAAGTCAGGCTCTTTTTAACATCCAGCAGAAAACCCTGGTGGGCTCCAGGCTGGATTACAAGGTGAATGATAAGTTGTTGCTGGGTGGCACGGTTATGCATATGTATGAGCGTCCGCTGGTGAATAAAACCAACATCAACGAGGAGCCGCTGCTGAACACCATATTCGGGCTGGATGCAACCTATAATTCCAAGAGCAGGTGGCTGACACGCATGATTGACCGCTTACCCTTCCTGGAAACCAAAGAAGTTTCATCCATCACCATGAATGGTGAATATGCGAAAATCATCCCGCACAACTTCCGCTCACAGGGCAGGCAGCGCGGTGTTTCCAATATGGATGATTTCGAAAATGCGGAAATTACCAACGACCTTAAGATGTTTACCAACTGGACTATGGCCAGTATACCGCAGAAGCAGAGCGACCTGTTTCCGGAGGTGAGCAGCACCGACAAGATGCGATGGCTTGACCATCACGGTAGGATGTCCTACTACACCATCGACCCCCTGTTCTATCAGGAAGGGTTAATGCCCGCCAACATCAAAAGCGACCCGAACATACTCAGCAACCATTACATGCTGCAGGTGGACCAGCGCTATGTGTTTCCAGCGAAGCAATTTCCGCAGGGAACCCCAACCATCCTGCCCACGCTGGATCTCTATTTCAACCCTGTTCAAAGAGGACAATACAACTTCAATAACAACATCAGCGAGCTGAACAGCGATGGCACCTTTGCCGACCCTAAGAAATCATGGGCCGGAATCATGCGCCGCATAGAGACCAACGATTTTGAGGCTGCCAACATTGACTATATAGAGCTTTGGGTGCTTGATCCGTTTATCTACAACAAACCCGGTCAGGAGAATAAAGGCGATTTGTACATCAACCTGGGTAATATTTCGGAAGATGTGCTGCCAGACAGACGAAAGAGTTTTGAAAACGGGTATGATAAATCCGGGCAAGGCAGCAATCAGGATACCAGCGTGTTTGGATATGTTCCTACCATTCCTACCATCAACAATGCCTTTGAAAATGATCCTGCTGCACGGGTAAACCAGGATAAAGGGCTGGATGGCATGAACAATGTTGAAGAGCGCGGATTTTGGGACTCTGCATACCTGAAGGGGCTTGCAGCCGGCTTCGGTGCAGGGTCGCAGTTGTATCAACAAGCACTGAATGATCCCGCCGGTGATGACTACCTCCATTACCTGGACGGCATATTTGATAACCCCAACGGCAGCATCCTGGAACGCTACAGCCGTTACAACATGATGCAGGGGAACTCTACGGTTGATAAATATACCAACGGCCAACCCAAATCAGCTACACTGGTGCCCAATGATGAAGACATCAATAGAGACTTCACCATGAACCAGAGCGAGGATTATTACCAATATCATATTCGTCTGAGTCCGCAGGATTTAAAAATTGGCCAGAATTACGTTACCGATACGGTGCTGTCGGAGCCAATCCCGCTGCGCAATGGCAAGAAGGAACGCGTTACCTGGTATCAGCTTAAAATCCCCATCAGGCAGTTTGAGAAGGCTGTAGGAAACATCAGCGACTTCAAGAGCATTCGTTTCATGCGCATGTTCGTGAAGGGATTTGAGCAGCCTGTTGTTTTGCGCTTCGGCTATATCAACCTGGTACGCGCAGAATGGAGGCGCTACCTGAATGATTTGCGCAAGCCGGGCGTAATTGTACCTGTAGATCCGTCGGACGATACCAGATTTGTGGTGTCAACGGTGAATATTGAAGAGAATTCCAAGCGTTTGCCCATTCCGTATGTAACACCTCCGGGGGTGCAGCGCGTGCAGAACCAGGTGAGTATGAACACTACCCTGGAGAATGAGCAGGCGCTGTCGCTGCTGGCTTGTAACCTGAAACCCGGTGATGCCCGTGGAGCCTTTAAGACCACCTTCTTCGACATCCGCAACTACAAGCGGCTGCAACTGATGATTCACGCCGAAAGCCTTGCAGCCCGTGATAACCAGATGACGGCGTTCATCAGGCTGGGTACAGACCTTACCAACAACTACTACGAATTCGAAATCCCGCTGAAATTTACCAGGACGCCGGTTCCCATTACCGGTACTGCCGAGGCGGTATGGCCACTGGAAAACCGTATGGATCTGGCTTTGCAGGATTTATATGACGCAAAACTTCAACGTCAGGCCCAAAACTGGCCTATGGCCGTGCCCTATACCAGCATCAACGGCTCAGGACGAATTACCATGCTCGGCCTGCCTGACCTGAGCAACGTACGTGTGGTGATGCTGGGCATCCGCAATGTGAGCGATGTAACGCAATGCGGTGAGGTTTGGTTTAATGAACTCAGGGTGCAGGAAATTGCCAACGGCGGCGGGTGGGCAGCATTGGGCCGCATCAATGCACAGCTGGCTGATTTTGGCAATGTGAACCTGTCTTCCAATATCAAAACCATTGGCTTTGGCGGGGTAGACAAAAAACTCAATGAGCGATCACTCACCAACAACTATCAATACGACTTTACCGGGAACTTTGAACTGGGTAAATTCTTCTCCCGCAGGTCAGGTATATCCGTACCACTCTTTTTGGGGTGGACAGAAGGCTGGATCAGGCCTAAATTCAACCCGCTGAACCCGGATGTGTTGCTGAGTTCAACCATACGCAGCCTTCTAAGTAACCCTGCGGAACTGGACCGCGTGAAACGCGCCAGCGAAGATTACAGTTCGCGCTACAGCTTTAACCTGACCAATGTGCGCAAAAACAGAACCGGTGGCGGGAAGATGATGCCATGGGATATAGAGAACTTCAATGCCAGCTATGCTTACCAGAAGTTCTACCAGCGCAATCAGTTGATAGAAGAGTATTTCACCCAAAGTTACAAGGGTAGCCTGGCATACAACTACAATCCCAAACCCAGCTATATTAAGCCGTTCTCATGGGTGAAGCCCCGTTCGCTCGCAGCCTTACGCGATTTCAACCTGAACATCATACCCACGGCTTTAAACTTGCGGCTGGACATAGACCGTTTTTACAGCGAGAACCTTGCCAGGAACAACAACAAGTTCAAACAACTTACGCCACGGTTGTACGACAAGAACTTCACGATGTCCAGGTTCTATACCTTTACCCTGCCATTAACCCAGGCGCTGAACATCAACTATATGGCTACGGCCAATGCCCGAATTCAGGAGCCTTTTGGCCGCCTGGATAACGAGCTCAAGCGCGACAGTGTGAAGCAGGAAGTGCTGAGTTTGGGACGTTTGACCAACTTCACACAGGTTTTCAACGCCTCATATAACCTGCCCTTCCAGAAGATTGGTTTATTGAACTGGATTAACGGAACCACTACTTATGCTGCCAACTTCGGTTGGATGCAGGCACCGCCTGCCTTCCAAACGCTGGGGAATACCATTCAGAACAGCCAGGATATAACCCTGAACGGAACCTTTAACTTTCTGCAGCTGTACAACAAAGTGCCCTTCCTGAAGCGCATCAGCCAGGGTGGTAAGCCACAGCGTGCCATTCCGCCAAGACCTAAGCCCGGCGACGGCAATGAGGAGGAAGAAGAGCAGACTAAACCCAAGAAGATAAACCCTGTGGTGAAAACGGCAGGCGGCTTGCTGATGATGTTGAAAAATGGAAGCGTGAACTACACGACGCGCAGGGGTACCGTTTTGCCCGGATTTGCCTACAAGCCAGAGTATTTCGGAAACAACTTCAGCAATAATGCTCCGGGTTTGCCTTTCATCCTGGGCATGCAAGACGAGCAATTGCGCTATCGCTTATCCAGCGAAGGTGCCCTCAGCGCAGACCGCAGGCTTGCTACGCCCTATACACAGGCGCTGAGCCGCAATCTGCAAGGAAACCTTACCCTGGAACCAGTAAGCGGTTTTCGCATACAACTGGATTTCGACAAGCAGGAAACCCGCAACTTATCCAGCCTGTTTAAATGGAATGATACGAACTGGGTAGATCAGGGCCTCACAGAAAATGGTGGTTATTCTATTACCAGTATTTTTTGGCGCACCTCCTTCAAGAAAGATGGAGCTAAATATGTTAATCCGGTGTTTCAACAGTTTCTGAGCAACCGATTCACGGCTGCCCAAAGGCTGCAGTTTCAGGATGAACGCATGCCGATTAAATTCACTGATCCCAATACGGGCTTCCCCCTGGGTTACAGTAAAGTATCGCAGGATGTGCTCATCCAATCGTTTTACAGCGCCTACCGCGGATCTGATATGGGCCGCGATGCACTGGGGAACTTCCCGCGCATTCCGCTGCCCTCCTGGAGCATCAACTTTAACGGCCTAAGCAAAATCAAGGCAATCAAGGAAATTTTCACCAACATCACCATCCAACATCGCTATCAGGGACGATATCAGATATCTTCCTACAACAGGAATCTGGGCTTCAACCAATACCAGCAAATTCAGAATAAGGAAGATTTTGTGGCGCGTTACCAGATCAACGATGTAACCATCACGGAAACTTTTGCACCCCTGTTGGGTATTCAGGTGAGCACTAAGAACAACTGGACCTTCAATATGGACTACAAGAAGAGCCGCACCGTTCGACTGATGGTGGCCCAGTTTAATGTTACGGAGTTGCGTACCGAAGAGTTTCAGCTCCGAGCCGGATACAGGGTTTCAGGTTTGATTCTGCCTTTCCGCTATCGCGGGAAGCGCGCCATGCTGGAAAACGACCTGCGCTTCGATATGACCATGAGCATTCAGGACAACAAAACCATTCTGCGCAAGATTGACAACAACCTGAACGAACCTACATCCGGAGCCAAGTTGGTGTTGATTAATCCTATGCTCAACTACCAGGTCAACCAAAAGATGAACCTGCAGGCCTTCTATACCAGAAGGGTAAACAAGCCGGTAGTTTCTACTTCATTCCCTACAGCCATCACCGATTTCGGACTGAAGCTGCAATACACCATCCAATAGGTGCTGCTGGGCTTACAGCGCTCAGAAGCCGCAATTGCAGCCTGAACGCGTGGACTTGTGGCCGGTGGCTTTGCGCGCTCCGCAACTGCTCAGCGTGAAAATGCTTGCCAGAAGGAGTAACAGGCTGATTCGCTTCATCGTGCAAATATAAATGTCTGCCTTGTCATTGCCCGGGCAGCGTTAAATTTGCCGGTACATGGTATTGCTCAACGTTTTGTCCGACCTGCTGCATTTCCTTACACACCTGAACGATTATCTGCACAATTGGATGCAGGACTACGGAAACTGGCTGTATGGCATTTTGTTCCTGATTGTATTTGTAGAAACAGGCCTTGTGGTAATGCCACTGCTACCCGGCGATTCCCTGCTCTTTGCCGCAGGCGCCCTGGCCGCCGATCCTGCCAATCATTTTAGCCTTGGCATTCTGATACCCTTGCTGATCCTGGCGGCCTTGCTTGGTGACAATACGAACTATTTTATTGGCAGCAGGATAGGCGTACGCATCTTCGACCTAAAATGGCGTTTGCTGAAACGGGAATACCTGGACAGAACCCATGCCTTTTATGAAAAACACGGGGGGCGCACCCTCATCATGGCCCGTTTTGTGCCCATCGTGCGCACATTCGCACCCTTTGCAGCAGGGATTGGCACCATGAGTTACCGCAAATTCCTCACCTATTGTATTGCCGGTGCGGTACTTTGGGTATGCAGCATCAGCACGGCCGGTTATCTGCTGGGCACCCATCCTTGGGTGAAAGAGCATTTTGAACTGGTGGTGTTTGGCATCATCGGTCTATCGCTATTGCCCATCCTGTTGGGCTACCTGAAAAACAAAATCAGCAGCAAATGAACATTCTGGGTCTGGTTGGTTACCCGCCGCTAGGTCGTTCGCGCTCCCCTGAATTGTTCCGGCACTTCTTCGAACGCGACGGTGCCAAAGGGTGGGATTACAAGTTGTTTCCCATGGAAGATGTTTCCGGGCTGCGCGCCTGGCTTATGGACCATCCTGAGGTAATAGGCCTGAATGTTACCATACCGCACAAGGAGGCGGTGATCCCCTTGTTAGATGCGCTTGATGAATCTGCCCGGGATACAGGGGCGGTGAACTGTATCAAGGTCAGCAGAACGGGCGGGCTCTTTCTCAAAGGGTACAATACGGATATTGTCGGGTTTGCGGCCATGCTGGATAACCATCTGCAAGGCAACGATATTCAAGCACTGATTCTGGGAACAGGTGGCGGCTCCAAAGCGGTGCAATATGTGCTGCGCAGCAGGGGAATACCTTTTGTTACTGTAAGCAGATCATCGAAGGCTGATTTGTTGTATCTTGACGTGGATGAGGATTTGCTGAAACAGTATCACCTGATCATCAATACCACACCGCTGGGAATGCCGGGTATCCATGAGGCAAGTGTACCGTTTTTGTCTTCTCAAATTAAATGCATAGGTCCTGAACATATCTGTCTTGATTTGGTATACAATCATGGTATTACGCCGTTTACGCAGCTGTGCTCAGCGCAGGGCGCTGCTGCAGAAAGTGGTATGCTGATGCTGGAGGCACAGGCAGAGGCCGCCTGGAAGATTTTTCAGGAATAATAAAGTCGAAGGATCATCCTTCCTGTGCTGCAAGTCCGCCGGTTTCGGCTTCCGGCGCGATTTTCTTCACCAGTCCCTGCAATACTTTTCCCGGGCCACATTCAATAAACCGGCCTGCGCCGTCATTCCACATGGCCTGAATGCTTTGGGTCCAGCGCACGGGGGCGGTGAGTTGTTCCACCAGGTGTTTGCGTATGGCATCTTTATCGTTTACGGCGTATGCTGTTACGTTTTGATACACCGGGCAAATGGGGTCATGAAAGGTGGTAGCGGCAATGGCAGAAGCCAGTTTTTCGCGGGCGGGTTCCATGAGCGGGGAGTGGAAGGCACCACCCACTGGCAGGAGCAGCGCTCTTTTGGCGCCGGCGGCTTTGAGCAGTTCACAGGCGGCCTGCACGGCTTCTACCGAGCCACTGATGACCAGTTGTCCCGGGCAATTGTAGTTGGCCGGAACCACAACGCCTGATATGGTGGCGCAAATTTCTTCTACCTGTTTATCCTCTAGCCCAAGCACGGCGGCCATGGTGCCCGGTACCTGTTCGCAAGCCAGTTGCATGGCTTCGGCACGCGCAGCGACCAATCGAAGGGCGTCTTCAAAAAGCAGGGTTTTGTTGGCTACCAGCGCGCTGAACTCGCCAAGGCTATGACCGGCCACCATGTCGGGTTGAACATGCTCACCATGAACCATGGCAAGGATCACAGAGTGGAGGAATATAGCGGGCTGGGTTACGCGGGTTTGACGCAGCCCCTCATCGCTGCCGGAGAACATTTCGTCGGTGATGCGAAAGCCTAGGATTTCGTTGGCCTGCTCAAACAGGTTGCGGGCTGTAGCATGGTGTTCGTATAAATCTTTGCCCATACCTACGAACTGTGATCCCTGGCCTGGAAATACAAATGCGGTCTTCATAAAATAGCGGTGGCAAAATTACCGTTTCCATGGAGAAAACCCGGAACGTATATAGAAAACAAAAGCCACCCCAGGGTGGCTTTTGTTTTGTTCTGACTTAGTGATGAAGTTAATTCCTTACTTATTCAGCATGATTTTGCCGCTTGCATACCCTTGTGGGGTCTCCATGCGGTACAGATATAAACCGTTGTCCAGAATGCTCAAATCTGCTGTGGCAGCGCCTGCTGGAATGCTGAACACCATACGTCCGTTCAGGTCGAACAGCTCAGTACGGCCACAGCCCTGATAACCGCTGATATATACTTTGCCGTTGCTTGGGTTGGGATAAAGGTGGTGCTTTAATGCGGGCAGATCGGCGGCAACATCGGCGGGATAGGCCGAAAAACCGATGTCGTCAATGAACAACTTTGATTTGCGGAAAGAGCCGGCGTCGCCACCCATCACGATGGTTACTACAGCGGTATCTGGAATACGGCTGTCATAATATTGGAAATCTTCTTGTACCAGGGTGTAGGCGTTTACCTTAGATCCGCTGGTCCAGCTGAGTTCAGCCACCAGGTTGTCTGTGCTGTCGGTATTTCCCTTGTACAGTTCGGCAATCACTATGGCAGAATCTGTGCCCACCGGAGCGCCTTTGAAATAGAAACGAATTCCTGCTGGGCGGTTGTTTATGGTGAATTTTCCGAGCAATAAGCCAGGCAGCGTGTCGCCTGCCAGCGC
>CANHRE010000067.1 GCA_947463095.1 Flavobacteriales bacterium
ATCATATCCGGTAATGCGCCCACCTTCAATTTATTCAGCAGTTTTCCGGCAGTGTCAATAAACAACACAAAGCCGTCATTCGTCTTGACTACATCTTCCACTGCCAGGGCAATAACACCATTATATACAGCCACACTGTTGATGCCGCCATGAGGTGCCACGTCAAACTGGCGAATTTCATTTATTGCTGCCGGATTGCTCATATCCAGAATATGCACCTTTGATTTCAGCGAATTGGCAACAAACAACCGCTTGCTTTGAGCATCATAAGCTGAGATTTCCGCAGAATTTCCGGTGCCACTGATGGCATAGGAACTGAGTAGCTTTAAGTTGAGGTTACGCCGGGGAGCCGGTGCTTTGGTATCATCATCTTTCAGGTATATAATCTGTTCTTTAATGCTTCCGGAAACTCCATTAGATACAGAGGCAATACGCAGCGCGAAATACTCGTCTGCTTCAGCATTGGCATCTTTGTTCACTGCAAAACGTATGTTCTTGCTTCCATTGAAGTTGGCACCAAAAACAAGCGTGCTGTCTTTCCATATGAAGTCAGAATCATTTTTAGCAGTTCCAAACTTGGGTACCAATACCACACGAACCTGAACGGGATTTGTGTTTGCATTGCTCACGGATACCGTTACTGTGATGCTGTCTGTAGCTTCTGGCAAAGACTGCAGGTTGCTGCTCAAGGCGGCAACGGGTATCGTGGGCAGAGCAGCTGAACCCGGACTGGCAAAAATATCCGTAGTGCTATTCCATGTGGCTATTTTACCGGCTGCTACCCTCCAATTGCTTGCTACATTATTGTCGTTTCGATAATCAATAATTTCCAGAGAAGGACCACCGCCGTCAGGTGTTGGCGGACCCAGTGGCCAGGGTGCTGCATCATCATAATTCACGCTGTCAATTAACTGCCCTACTGTATTTCGGATGAACAGCGCTTCACCGCCATTGCTTAATGCGTCAAGGTATTGCAGGAAATTCTTTCCATAGAATCGCTTGCATGCAGCAGAATCGTGCCCGATAAGCACAAAACTCCCAGGCGCTATGCTGCGCTCTGGCAGCTGGGTAGTCAAACCATTATGGAAGGTGAATCCCCCAATTTGTGCTACACTTGTTCCCGTGTTCATCACTTCGATAAAATCAAGCGTATCCGGATCACTGCTGGGGGAATTGTACATGATTTCAGTAATTGCCAATGAAGGCCGGGTATTGTTAAATACAAATGAATACGTAAGCGGAGTGAGCGGGGCATTCCCTGCGGTATCCTTTACTGCTGTTGAAACGCTGATGGTATAATACCTGCCCAACACCAAAGCCGGGTTCATATTCAGAGTTACGGTATCAGGCCCTGGTGTTGTGCTGCGCTTGGCAGAAACAATTCCATTGATACCTGAGTAATTTTTAGCACTATCTGCATCCGTACCTAGTGCTTCATTAAAATAGAGTTGTATGGTGTTTACATCAGAAACCTTACCGCCCAAAAGACGCGGCGGTGTTTTATCAACGTTGCTGCTGACCAACGAAACATCTTCCCATGCTGCCCAGTCATCGTTGCCATTCTGTTTAGCCATTAAACGCAGTCGAACATAAGACTTACCGGAAGGAACGGTTACCGCTACTTTGGTCCAGGCATTGCTGCTCTTATTAAGGTTTATATAATTCGAGGCGCTCCAGGTACTTCCATTATCGTATTCAACAATATAACCTATTGAATCTGTTGCGTCAAAACCATAAGAAAAATAGTAAAAAGACAAATCATTGTTGTTGTATGCGGTGATATTCACTGCATCAAAATCGATGTAGTGCCAGGGTGATTGACTGCTTGATGCAGGGTTGGTAACCGGGTTGTCCAGGTCGCGCATCGCCCACAACATTTTTCCGGTTCTTGCTGAAGCTTTTACTGCTCCCGCAGGCGTTGTTGATGACCCAACCTCTGAAGTATCCGCCCATTGATCGTTCAGGCTTATAAAATTATACCTTTTGAAGTTTAAATTGTATTTCCAGTTATCTGAACCGGTTCCCTCAAAGCCTTGAAATTGCTGCGCTCTGGCTAAGCCGGAAAACAACATCAGGACCATGAATAAGTAGTATGGGGCTCTTCTTGTGCACATGACAGCGCGAAAAAACACTGCTCGTGTTATGAAGCTGTTGTATTTACATTGGCTTTAATTCAATATTTAGTGTGGAATAAAGCGCGTTGGTATGTTCAGATTACTGAACCATTACCCCTGTTTTATCCAGCAGTCGGAAGCGCACCAGGGCACAGGGTACACCTTGGTGGTAGCAGGCGGTATCGTCAGTGCCTTCGTGGCCGGTGAGCAGCTGTTCAGGTTTTAAAAAGGCGCTGAGGTATCGAAACAGCACCCTTGAGCGTTGCAGGCCACGGTTAACCCCTTCAGCCGCTGCAGCCTCTCGGTTGTGGTTCAGACCGATAATCTGAATGCGCCCTCCGGAATCCTGAAACCTTCGGAAGGAGTCCAACAGCCCCGGAGCCTGGGTGCCCACCGCCAATAAGGTGTCTTGCAGTAAAAAGCCGAAGCTGCCTTCATAGCCCTTGCCGTTCAGGTGCAACAGGCCTGCTTCGGGTTTTTCCCTCAGCAACCAAGCCGACGCAAGTCCTAAAAGCAACAGCATTAATGCCGCAAGAAGGTAGTTCCTATTCCTCTTCATCCGTAACAAAGCGGGATGCAAATATCCTACAGGAAATCTGCATTCCACGGGATTAACGAAACAAGCCTGCGCACATTGTGTGGCCCATAGGGCCTGTGGACAACTCATGCCTTAAATGCCCCACTCTACCTGAAACCGCCTGATGACCGCTCATTTATTCTTAGTTCTGGTATTCGGATTGAATACGGTCCATCCGAGTTAAGATTACCCTGGTATTTTACCCTGTGGTTGTTCAGGTATTTAGAAACACCCAGAGCGTATTCATGTTGGTTGAAGCTGTCTTTGGTGCACCACATGTGCAGTTCAGGATTCAAACCGGAATATCGCGCTGCAACTTTCCAAAAACATTAGAAACAATAGCTCAACAAGTGGTTCATACCACCCCAGTTGATTTCATAGTGTTTGCGTGCGCTGGTAAAGTCATCTTTCCCCCATAGTGCTGTTCCGGTAAGCAATGGGTCGAGCATAAATGCATACATACGGAAACACAGCTTGCATGGTTTTTCATCCTGTTCATCATTCCTGTAATTTTCATTTGTTGTTTCATAAATTTCCGTGTTCACAACATGGCACCTTAAAATATTATGATTGTAGTACCTGTTTACGATGTACTTCATAATGAACAAAAAAACCCGGCAAGGCCGGGTTCTCAAAAAATAAACATCTTTTTATTCTTTATGAAAGGAATCCGCGGGCGATATAATAAACGATTCCAGCTACCAGCGCGCTTACAGGGATGGTAAGAATCCAGGCCCAGAGGAGGCTGCGTGTAACACCCCATCGCACAGCACTAAGTCGTTTGGTAGCTCCCACACCAATAATAGAACCGGTGATGGTATGGGTGGTACTCACGGGAATGCCCATCTGTTCGGTCATGAACAGGGTCATGGCTCCCGCGGTTTCCGCACTTACCCCTTCCAGCGGTGTAACCTTGGTAATTTTGGTGCCCATGGTTTTCACGATTTTCCAGCCTCCGCTCAATGTACCCAATCCGATTGCCGTATAACAAGCCAGAGGTACCCAGGTTTTCATCTCGCTGAAATCGCTGATGTCGCCATTGGCAATCAGGGCAGCACCGATAATACCCATTACTTTCTGAGCATCGTTTCCTCCATGCCCCACGCTGAAGGCTGCAGAGGATACCAACTGCAATTTCTTGAACATGGCCGCCATACGGTAGGTGCTGGGTGAAGTAAGTTTTTCAACCACCAGGTAGTAAACCCAGAAAACCAATACCAATACCAGAACTCCATACTGAAGGTAGCTGTTATCAGCCTTGCGCACTTCTCTAGCAAGATCCTTTTTTAGGTCAACCTCGAGAAACTTGGCCAGCCGAACCTCCTCAACAGCGGTAAGATGCAAGGCATAGGCCACGCGATGAATGGTGGAATCTGTTCCGGCCGTGTGGTATTGCCTCAAGATGGGCTCCAGTCCTTCAACAACGCGCACCATACTGTCGTAACGGGGCTTCAACTTCGGGTGATAGAACGCTTCTTTTTTTAGCAAATCCAACTTAATGGTTTTGCTCACACCATCTTTGAGTTTGCTTACTTCCAGATCGGCAAAGGGCACTTCCTCTGCAATCAGATTGGCTACCCCCTGAGCGCCGACACGCGGATACTCCTTGAGGTATACGATGGCTTTATTATGGTTTTCGTTCGCCCTGTTCAGCTTGGCCAATGCCGTGCTGTCCTTGGGCTTGCTCGCCACTTCTTTTTTGTACTTGGCCACCCTGAAAAAGTTGGCAAGGTTCTCATCCATCTTCTCATATTTAAAATGTTCAAACATGAACCAGGTGCTTATGCCTGCTGCCATAATTACGGCTGTTTTAATGAGAAATTTCCTTTGCATGGTTACTATGGTGATGAACATAGAAATCACCATGCCAATTAGAGGTGCCAGGAAAATGAACAATACAGTTTTGATGATTTTTTCCATCTCTACTACTGAGCTGAAGGCCACCCAACCTTTGCTCAGAAACGCATGGGCAAGAGCAGCTCCTGCAAAACCGCCAATCAGCGTGTGTGAGGAGGAGGAAGGAATGCCATACCACCAGGTGAGCAGATTCCAGAAGATGGCTGCCACCAGTCCGGAGAAGATTACAGGCAGGGTGATGTAGCTGTCTGCAACGGTCTTGCTGATGGTATTGGCTACAGCATGGTCTTGAAAAAGAAAGTAGGCTACAAAATTAAATGCAGAGGCCCATATGACTGCCTGCAGCGGGGTAAGCACCTTGGTGCTCACCACCGTGGCTATGGAATTCGCGGCATCGTGGAATCCGTTGATATAATCGAATACCAACGCAAGGATGATGATGACGACAAGAAGCGACATGTTGTTTTGCCTCCCCGATCAGGCGTATTTCACAATGATGGTTTCAATCACATTGGCGGCATCTTCGCACATATCGGTAGCCGTTTCGAGATTGCTCAGCACCTCTTTCATCTTGATGATCTTGATGGCATCTTTCTCCTCCTCAAACAGGCGGGCGATAGCCGTATCGAAGATATCATCAGCATGATTTTCAATGCTGTTGATGCGCACACAGGCTTCCTTGATTTTACCCGGCTTCTTCATGTTGCGCAGCTCCCGCACGGCCACATTCAATTCGAGGCTTGCCTGCAGAATCAATTCAGACAACTTCTTGATGGCCGGGGTAAGTTCGTTGATTTGGTAAAGGTCAATGCGCTTAGCGCTACCGTGCACATAATCAATGATGTCGTCCAGCGCGGTATTCAACGCGTGTATGTCTTCCCTGTCAAAAGGCGTGATGAATGTGCTGTTCAGTTCGTTAAAGATTTCATGGCAAATGGTGTCCCCGTGGTGTTCCATTCGTTCAATCTCGCGGATCATCAATTTGCGCTGCTCGGGGTCGTTGGTGTTTACCATCTTCTCCAGCAGGGTAGAAATAGCAACCAGGTTCTCTGTTGCTTTGTCAAAAAGCGGAAAGAACTTCTTTTCGCGGGGAATCAGGAACGACAGAATGTTGGCCATGATAAAATAGTCTTCGAAACAATGAACCTGGCTTTACCGGGTGTTTACCTATATGTTACCTTGATATTATCAGAAGGGGTGCTGAAGCAAAAAAAAGGCTCCGTTTTACAACGGAGCCTTGGATGTTCTCTGTGATAAAGAATTTTATCCTTCGATCAGACGAACCTGAACAGCGTTAGGTCCTTTGCGGCCCTGTTCGATTTCAAACGAAACCCTGTCGCCCTCGTTGAGTTTATCTCCGGAAAGACCGGTGATGTGAACGAAGACTTCGGTACCGGCTTCGTCTTCTTTAATGAAGCCGTAGCCTTTGGTAGCGTTGAAAAATTTAACTACTCCTGTTTTCATTGTGTTAATTTGGTATTGAATGTTGGTATTTGGTTTACTGTAGGACCCAGAACGGGGAGCTTCCGGAGCGGAATCTGCCGGTTTGTGAGTTTTTCTATGCTGCGAAGATACGCTAAATCTTCATCAGTACAGAAAGAAATTGCGCGACCTTCTGATCCGGCCCTTCCTGTGCGTCCAATGCGGTGCACATAAGTTTCGGCAACTTCTGGAATGTCGAAGTTGAAAACATAGGCCAGACCGTCCACGTCAATGCCCCGCGCAGCGATGTCGGTAGCTACCAACACGCGCAGTTTGCGGTTCTTGAAGCCGTTGAGGGCCTTTTCTCTGGCACCCTGCGATTTGTCGCCATGGATGGAATCGGCCGGAATGCCGCTCTTAATTAAGTCTTTGGCTACGCGGTCTGCACCCCTTTTGGTGCGGGTGAATACCAGCGCATGCACAACGTCCAGTTCTTCCAGAAGCTGCTTCAGCAGGCTGCGCTTGTCTTCCTTTGCTACACGGTACACTTCCTGGCTGACGAGTTGTGCCGTGCTGTTTTCGCGGCTCACGCTCACACGAACGGGGACGGATAAAAGCTCTTCAGAAAGTTTCTTTACCTCGGCGGGAACTGTTGCCGAAAAGAAGCCGGTTTGTTTCTGCCTTGGCAGTTTGGCCAGTACCTTCTTGATGTCGTGGATGAAACCCATATCCAGCATGCGGTCGGCTTCGTCCAGCACAAAGTAGCGTACCTGTTCGAGGTTCAGCAGGCCCTGGTTCATCAGGTCAAGCAGGCGACCGGGAGTAGCCACCAAGATGTCCACACCGCGGCGCAGCGCTTCTTCCTGAGGACGCTGCGACACTCCGCCATAAATGACGGCGCTGCGCAGGTTGAGGTATTTTCCGTAATCGCGGAAGCTGTCCAGGATTTGCTGGGCTAATTCACGGGTTGGTGCAAGCACCAAGGCGGGCGGTTGTCCAGGCTTGCCCTTTACTCCGGCTTCACTCATGCGTTGAAGCATAGGCAAGGCAAAGGCAGCTGTTTTTCCTGTACCCGTCTGAGCACAGCCGAACAAATCTTTTCCTTCCAGTAATGGTGGAATGGCCTGCTCTTGAATGGGGGTCGGATTGGTATATCCGAGGTCGCCGAGCGCCCGCAGCAGCGGCTCACTCAGGTTTAATTCTTGAAATTTAGTCATAATGATGATGTCGGCGCCTTAGCCTGGCCGGTACGAAAAAGCAATCAGATGAAACGGTTGTGGAGATTCAGAGACTAATTATTCAACGGCAGAACAGAGCGTCCGCAGGGCAAAGATACTACCAATGATTGGTATTGCCTAATAAACAGGTATCACGGCGACGCCTGTGCAGGTTTGATTGCGCGGAGAAGCAAGGCGCAACGGGAGTATTGCATCGGACCCTCAGGGCAGCAAAGCCAAGGAGCGCAGTGCATCCATTCATGTCTGCTATTCCATAACTTGCTGCCATGCGCATCGTCTTCTACCTCGCTTGGCTCCTGTTCATAATCCTTGAAGCAGCCCTGGTATATTTCATCATGCCCATGCCCGGCAGCCAAACCATGAACAGCCTACCGCTGGCCTATGCACTATACCAATGGCGCTGGCTGCTGCGCCTGCTCTTCGTTGGCACCGCGGTCTTCTGCTGGCTGAACATCCCAAGGAAGGCGCATTGGTCGCGCATCGCCGCCCTGGCAGTCAGTGCCGCAGTTTACTGGTTTTTCAATGGCCCCATGAGTGCATCGTCCATGTTTAAAGAGCCCACCGTACTTCGGATGGTTCAGGCAGGAAATAACGAAGTGCCCGCCGACAAGCTGGTGCTGGGCGTCCTGCTCCACGGACAAGCAGCCGCATATCCCATTCAATACATTGCCTACCACCACCGCGTGGCAGATACTCTTGGCGGAACAGCCATCTGGGTAACCTACTGTTCCGTATGCCGCAGTGGACGTGTATTCCAACCCATGGTGAAGGGGCAATCAGCCAGCTTCCGCCTGGTAGGCATGGACCACTTTAATGCCATGTTCGAAGATAAAACAACAGGAAGCTGGTGGCGACAGGTAAACGGCCAGGCCGTTGCGGGTCCTATGAAAGGCAGCAGCCTACCCGAAATACCTGCGGTGCAGATGAGCCTCGGTGAATGGCTGCGGCTGCACCCCTACAGCAGGGTGATGCAGCCCGATCCTTATTCTGTCAAACATTACGAACGGCTCAACACATACGAAAGCGGTGGCAGCAAGAGTGCACTCACCCGCCGCGATACCGGCCTCTGGCAACCCAAAAGCTGGGTGGCCGGCGTTCAATGGAAAGGATGTTCAAGGGCCTACAGTTGGAAACACCTGGAAGCAACACAAGTTGTTCATGATACCCTTGGGGGAAGTAACATTGCATTACTGCTTTGGGGCAAGGGCAAGAACCTCAGTGCCTGGCTGGCGCCTGGCGTCGTTCAACTCATCGGCGACAGCCTGGAATGCGGCGGCATGCGTTTTGATCTTGCCGGACGAGGACGTTCCGGCAATCTGAAACCCGTGCCTGTATATCAGGAATACTGGCACAGCTGGAAGGAGTTTCATCCCCGAACAAGTAGGTATTAAACCTTTCTTGATTGTTGCCAATTGAAGGGAATTTAGGACATTCGCTAAAATTAAATTTAATCATCATCTTATATGTCTATCAATCAAAACCTTATTGACGCCATCTGTATGCTGGATCTGCCGCGGGTTCGCGCCCTGCTTCCGCGAAATGGCACGTTTGCGATGCAGCATTCGGCAAGTTTTCTCAAGAAGTTGGAATCTGTATTCCTCCAATTAAAGGCAAACGGCGACGATTCCCTGCTTGCCTTCCCCGGCGCATGCAACTCAAAAATCTGCGACAATACCGGCTGTCCTGGATTCTTATTCGTTGCGGTTCACTCCGAAGTGAGTTTCAACCTCATATTTGAAGACGCGCAATGTGCCACGCAATGCATGGACTTCAAAGAACACGGGATTGCTGTTCCCCGAGGCGAGAACATATCACTGAATCCCGGCGTATTCCGCGAAGCGAAATCGGTTGCCCAAAGCGGCCTGGAATACCTGCTGCTCTGCGGCCGCTGTAAAGAAGCTTCCCAGGATATACTTCAGTTCCACGACCGCGTCATTGATAAAAACTACTATTTCAGTTGGCTGGAAAAACATCAGATCTTATATGATAGAATCAAAGAACATCAGAGCAAAGACCCCATAAGAGATTTTGGTCATTTGTATTCCATTTTGGAACGTCTGAGAACCCACATTGGTTTATCCGAACAGGCTCGAGAAGCAATTATGGCGCATCCTGCACCGGAAGATGCAAACCGTGAATCGCTGAGCCATTGGTGCGAAACGTACGAGGTGCTATGGGATCAATTGTTCGATTGCTATTTCGAAGGAATGAACGGGCAAAACCCTGAGCAATCACCGGCGTTTCCGTTGTTCGGTTTGCAGATTGCATCATATGATTTTTACGATGTTATCCGCTTCAACTACCTGTATTTGGAAACCACCAGCAACCCAGCCGAGCAGGAAGAAATGATGGTTTAACCAAAAGATGCATTAGAGAATCTATTCCGTCCAAAAAGCCCTTTGAAAGCAAATTTGGCTTGCCTCATCCGGATTTAATGATTAAAATAATAAACACCCAAAATGATAAAACTTCATTTCTTAAAAAAATATCTTCCCTGCTAACGCTGCTGGGATTCCTCTTTTCTCATGAAGTTAAAGCGCAATCTGAATGGGATTATAACCTCAGAGATTTAAATGGAACCTTGCTGATTACCAACAAGGTCCAACGATACAGAGACACGCTGGTATTTGAACATCCGTAAACAGATGCTTTTCTAAAAATCCCGGTCAACAATATCATGAACAACAACGGCCATCACCCGGACTCCGCGGGTTTACGCAATCATCCATATCCTACAGAGGCCGCCGCGCTGATACGCCTTCGAAACGGACAGTTGGTCTCCTTTTGGACCGGAATCATAACTGTAGGACTTATTGCGGTTCTTCCCGATGCCATGATACCCATAAGCCTTGGCGGTAGCGGGCTTTCTGCCGGTGCTTTTTTAAGCAGTTATGGTGGAATCAGAAAGATGAAGAAGTATCAAAAAATACCGGTTGTGCTTAAGTTTTAAGCTTACCCTGCGCATGATTGAACCATTTGTTCCGAGCTTACCCACCCATGCCCGATTCCTTTTAAATGGCATTCCTGCTCATCGCACAATGCTAAATGGTTTTCCTTTCCAAACTACTTCAGAAGATAAGAATGAAGCGCGCTGAAACAAACAAGGCAGATGCCAATTCAGAACCACATTCCGAACCAAACAGCAAAAAGGGGATTCGCGGCTTTTATGAAAAATATGTGGATTATATCGACAGTATTTTGGGGCTGCTTGCTGTTTGGTTGACAATCATAGTATTCGTCCAAATAGGATCCAATTTGCCGGAGCTCCGTTGGCCACTCTTCCTGGACGAAATCCTCTTTTTCTGCCTTATTTACCTCCTGATTTTAGTCACCATAAAAAAATTACGTCCTTTAGTCTTTATATTTATTCTGGTTGGTGGTGTCTATTTGTTCTCTCAAATCGCTTTGGATGTATACCAGGATTCCATAGATAAGACCAAAACCACGCAGAATCAAAATATTAAAATAGAGGGTGCCGGCTATATCCATGCACTTCTCGACCCACAAAACAACATAAATGTGAGCAGTGGTATGGATAGCCTGAAAAAAGGAATGATCTACTGCTTCAAAGATTGAACAAGCTTGAGCGTAGCCATGATTCGCTCTTGAAGATTTATCAAGATAAAAAGTCGGCAAACCAATAATCGGATGCTTTGAAACCTTTATATCAAATCATGTGCATTAGAAATTCGTGATGATGATCAAAAGCCCAAAGAAATCGAGCATTCCCCTAACAAGTCATGATGGACCGTTATGATGAGCGAGGGGAATGCGTGGCATGTTAGATTTCGCAAGGATTTTGGGCCGGAATAGGTTTTATAGTTAATGATTGCCGAAATGTTCCACTAAGATTATCCGACGAATGAATAGGCTGTAACTATCCTTCACGTTTATCCGGGTGCGAGGTGAATAAAAAACTGTTCAGGTTCTTGTAAATCGGCTAATTCTGTTCATCTTTGATTCTCTTGCAGCAAGAGGTGTCATTTGTATCATCCGGATGCTGCCCAAGCTTTCAAAAAACACCATCGTTCCCATGAGCGCCTTCATCAACAATTTTTACAAGCGTGTGCTCTCCGATGCTACCCAAAAAAAGAGCGAACGCGTAGCGCTGCTGGTAGCCATAGGTAGCTTTATCGCACACCTGGTTCTCATCTTGCTGGTAGATCTGAAATTAATCAGGCTCAATACACCGTCAGGATTATTGGAAAGCCCTATAGCAGCTATTTATACCCCCTTTTCTTTCATTCTGGTTTATGAAGTTTACCTGCTTGTGTATTATCTGCCGCGCTCCTTCACCACCTATATCGGCAAGCAGTATGAAATTATCGTGCTCATCATCATTCGGCGACTTTTTAAGGATTTTGCCAGTTTGTCCCTGACTCCTGATTGGTTCAAAACCCCCGGCGATCTGCAGTTCACCTATGACCTGATGAGTTCACTCTTGCTGTTTGGGCTTATTTATCTGTTCAACCGACAAAATAAAAGCAGCTACCTGGCACAGGAACACGATGAAGCCAAACTCGACGGAATTGCACGTTATATCAGAATTAAGAAAATCATCGCAGCCTCACTGGTTCCGGTACTCGTTTTTCTCTCTATCTTCTCTTTTGCTACCTGGTTCCGGGCGAGTATCTATGCCAGCGGTGCTGAATATTCATTCAAAAACCTCAATAATGTTTTCTTCGAGCAATTCTTTTCCATCCTGATTGTGGTGGATGTGATCCTCTTGCTCTTCTCATTCTTTCATACCGATGAATTTCATAAAGTAATCCGCAACTCGGGCTTCGTGATCTCCACCATACTGATACGCTTGTCTTTCTCGGCGCATGGCCTGATGAACAACCTGCTGATTATAACAGCCATAGTGTTTGGTCTGTCCATTTTGTTCATTCACAATAAGTTTCAGGACCTTATGGATGACAAAATCGGTCACAAAGGTTGACTTAAAACTTTCCCTCCCGCTTCTTGTTCTGCCCTTATTCAATCCATGTCCAAAACCTTTCTCTCCGCGCAATGGGAACACCTGATTATGGCCAACTACGCCGTAAATCCGGAATGCCTCAAGCCATTTATCCCTGCCGGATTAGAACTGGATGCGCATCAGGGAAATATTTATGTAAGCCTGGTAGGTTTTATGTTTAAAAACACCCGCCTGTTTCAAATTCCTATTCCCTTCTTCGGAAGCTTTGAAGAGGTAAACCTGCGCTTTTACGTAAAACGCGAAACCGAACACGGCCTCCGGCGCGGCGTGGTGTTTATCAACGAAACCGTGCCATACCGAGCAGTTGCCTGGCTCGCCAACAAATTGTATAAGGAACATTATACCGCCATACCCACAAAACATTCCATCGAACAAGCGGCCGGTATGAAACACATACGGTATGAATGGAAATGCAACAAGAAATGGAACAGCCTTGCGGTTGAGGCTTCATCAGCAGAAATACTCATGATTCCCGGCAGTGTGGAAGAATTCATCTTCGAACATTATTACGGTTATACTAAAATTAATGCATTTGACACGGAAGAATACGAGGTAAAACATCCACGCTGGTCAGTAAGTACGGTGCTTAGCTCCGCCGTGGACTGCGATTTTAACGCCATGTATGGCGCACCCTTTTCCTTCTTGAGTCAACAGAAACCGGATTCCGTGATGCTGGCTGCCGGATCCTCCGTTCGTGTCAAATGGAATCGCAACCGGATCTAATACCCTCCTAAATGGAAGCCCACGAGATTGACCGCATTATAGAAATGGCCTGGGAAGACCGTACCCCCTTTGAAGCTATTGAAGCTCAGTTTGGCTGTTCAGAAGCGGCAGTCATTGCCCTGATGCGCGGAAACCTGAAACGCAGCAGTTTTAATTTGTGGAGAAAACGGGTGAACAGCGGCGTAAGCCAGAAACATGCTAAAATCCGGAACCCGGAAATATCGAGGCACCGCTGCAGTCGTCAAAGAGCCATCTCCGGGAATAAAATCAGTAAGCGATGAGGCAATAATAGTGGGGCAAGAAGGTAGGAATTCCTACACCCCATTTACTGTTCATTATCAACGATTGTCTCTACCCTCAACTGCCCGTCTCCATAAACCAGATAAGAACCCTGGGCCAGGCCGTCGGCCATAAAATACCGGCCCTGCCACTCCCTGATGCTGCGCTCAAAGGCTTGTCGCATATCCTCCACCATGGTGTGCCCGAATACCTGAACCGCTTTCCCTTTTAAAAAAGAAGGATTGTTTTTCAGCAGCCCTGCAGGCCTTATCCAGATAGGTGATTCCCAGGGACTGTCCCGCATGGGATTATAGCTGCGCACTTCAAACACCTTAGGCTGTTCCCTGAATACTTTATTCACGGCGCTGACGATACTTTGTAGATCTACAGCATGCCATAATTCCCCTTCAGGGCCTGCAAAATCGTTCAACCATTCAGAAGAAACCCCAGCGTGGGAACAGAGTATATGATCTGCGGCAAAGGCCATATCAAACAGGTCCATGTTCTTGCGAAAAAGCGGTTTCACTTTTGGCGCAATTCCGGGCTGGAAACCCGAGTATTCCCGCTTGCAAAACTCAGGCAGGTAGTGATAATCGTGGTTTCCGAAGAGCAATACCACCTTGTCTTCTTTTGCCTGCTTGAATTCCATAATATCATGTAAGTTCTCTACCTGTCTTTTTCCGGTGATGCGCTCGCCTTTGGTATCGAGATAATCACCGATAAAGACAATGCGGTCCGCATCCTGTTCCCGTTCCACGATGGTTTTCCAGGTGTCCCTGCCGTGGATGTCGCCGATAAAAACAACTTTACCCATAAATCAATCAAACCGCCTACAATAATATAGTCATTTCCTCCGGATAAAACAGCGTGACTGA
>CANHRE010000068.1 GCA_947463095.1 Flavobacteriales bacterium
CATCCTGAGCCTGTCGAAGGACATCCTGAGCTAGTTTACCCTGAGCGAAGCCGAAGGGAAGGACATCCTGAGCCCTCTGTCATCCTGAGCTAGTTTACCCTGAGCAGCTCGCCCTGAGCAGCGTCGAAGGGAAGGGAAGGACATCCTGAGCCTGCTGTCATCCTGAGCTAGTTTACCCTGAGCGAAGCCGAAGGGAAGGACATCCTGAGCCTGCTGTCATCCTGAGCCTGCTGTCATCCTGAGCCTGTCGAAGGACTGCCCATACTTGTAGGGGTCGAACCACCCCCCCTGGTTCGACGGGCTCACCATGACAGGCGTTTATTGCTCACCATGACAGGCGTTTATTGCTCACCATGACAGGCGTTTATTGCTCACCATGACAGGCGTTTGTTGCTCACCATGACGGGCTCACCATGACAAGGTCTCCCAACCCAAACTACAAGATCCTACCCATAAGCTTCCGGAACAGTTTTAATTTTGCGTTCAGATGCCTGAAATAAACATCACCGTGATTGACCGCGAGGGGCAGGCCCACGTACTGGAAGCGCCTACCGACATGAACCTGAACCTGATGGAGGTTTGCCGCATGTATGAGCTTCAGGTGGAAGGCCGCTGCGGGGGGATGGCCATGTGTGCCACCTGTCAGGTTTATGTGCTCAGCGAACATGAACTTCCGGAGCCCGCTGATGGGGAACTGGCCATGCTGGATCAGGCTTTTTTTGTGGAAGACAACAGCCGTCTGGGCTGCCAGATTCATATTCATGAAGCGCTGGAAGGGCTCAAGGTGCAGTTGGCTCCGGAAGGGAACTGAATCTTCACACACAAGCTTGAACAATGATAAAACCCGGTATCTATCTGCACTACAAGGGGAATAAATACGAAGTGCTGGGCAGGGCCATGCACAGCGAAACCCGTGAGCCGATGGTGGTGTACCGGCAATTGTATGCCTCGCCCGGCTATCCTGAAGGCAGCTTGTGGGTAAGGCCGGAGGCCATGTTTGCAGAAACGGTTCGCGTGGACGGCAGGGAAGCGCCCCGTTTCCGGTTTTTGGAAGAAATGCCATAAAAGGCTTTGCCGGGCTTTACTGAGGCTAGGGCGAAATAATCAAAACCCCTGAACGCCGTTCACCGTGGTGTATTTCAACACATTCTTCTTGTCGGGGTGAATGCGCTTGAAGGCGCTTTGGCACATCAGGGTAGCTTCGTGGAAACCGCACAAAATCAGCTTCAACTTGCCGGGATAGGTATTCACGTCGCCGATGGCATAAACGCCGGGCAGGGCGGTGCTGTAATCCAAAGTATCCACGCGGATGGCGTTGTTTTCGATGTCCAGTCCCCAGTCGGCAATGGGCCCAAGTTTCGGTGTCAGGCCGAATAAGGGCAGGAAATAATCTGCCTCCAACCAGCGGTTTTCCATGTCTTTTTGCTGCACTTCGGCGGCTTCCAGCGTGTCAGCGCCGCGCAGTCCGGTGATTTCGGCATTGGTGAGCAGCGTGATTTTTCCAGCAGCGGCCAGATCCAGCGCCTTTTGCACGCTGTCCGGATGACCGCGAAACTCCGTGCGGCGGTGTATTAAGGTGACTGAAGCGGCTACTTCTGCCAGAAAAATCGTCCAGTCCAGCGCGCTGTCGCCGCCTCCGGAAATAATGATGCGTTTGTTTCTGAACTGCTCGGGTTCCTTTACCAGATATTCCACGCCCTTTCCTTCAAAATCGGCAATGTTGGCAATAGGCGGTTTACGCGGCTCAAAGCAGCCCAGGCCTCCGGCAATGGCAACCACAGGAGCACGGTGAACGGTGCCTTTGTCGGTAGTGACCAGCCATTGTCCTGCTGCATCCTGTTCCAGCTTTTCGGCGCGTTCGGCCAGCGTAAATCCGGGTTTAAAAGGCTCAATCTGCCGCATCAGGTTGTCCACCAATTCGCCGGCCAGCACTTCGGGATAACCCGGAATATCGTAAATGGGCTTCTTCGGATAAATTTCCGCAAGCTGTCCGCCGGGGATGGCCAGGGAATCAATCAGGTGGCAGCGCAATTTGAGCAGCCCTGCTTCAAAAACCGTGAAAAGACCTACTGGGCCTGCGCCTATGATAAGAATATCCGTTTGGATCATGGAAGTAAGGAATGCGCGGGCAAAGTTAGTTCAGGTGTTTATTTGCTTCAGAAAAGAAGTCAGTTTCGCCTTGGATGTCCAGCAAATGGCGGAACCAAATGTTCATCAGAATAAATCCTTCATCCGGTCGAAGAAGCCTTTTTCTTCCTTGCCGGGGTCGGGCTGGAAGTTCTTGCTCTGCTGCAGTTTGTGGAGCAAGTCTTTTTCTTCATGGCTCAACTTATTCGGCACCCATACATTTATATAGATGAGCTGGTCGCCGGTGCCATATCCGTTGATGTCGGGGAATCCTTTCCCCTTCAGCCGCAATACTTTGCCTGCTTGGGTACCGGGGTCGATTTTTATCTTGGCCTTGCCTTCCAGGGTGGGCACTTCGGTACTGGCGCCGAGTGCGGCTTCCGGGAAGCTGAGCCATAACTGGTAAATGACATGGTTTCCGTCGCGGGTGAGTTCTTCGTGTTCCACCTCTTCGATGAGCACAATCAGATCTCCGGGAACTCCGCCGCCGGGGCCGTCGTTGCCTTTGCCGCTCACGGAAAGCTGCATGCCGTTGGCTACACCGCCGGGGATGCGGATGCTGGTTTCCTGATCTTCCGGAATCAGACCGTATTCATTGGCACCTTTGGCTTTACTCTTGATGCTGCGGCCCAAGCCGTTGCATTCAGGACAGGTGCTGCTGGTGGCCATCTGGCCCAGGAAGGTATTGGTCACCCTGCGCACGGCACCGGTGCCACCGCAGGTTTTGCAGTCGCTCCATTCGGTTTCCTTGCTTTCCACCATGCGGCGGTAGCGCACCTTCTTCTCTACACCGCTGCGCATTTCTGCCAGCGTGAGTTTGAGTTTGATGCGAATATTGGAGCCTACAGAACGCCTGGATGAACCGCGACGGCCGCCGCCACCAAAGAAGGAGCCGAACATGTCGTTGTCGCCGAAGATGTCTCCAAACTGACTGAAGATATCATCCATGCTGAAACCACCGCCGCCGCCACCGCCAAAGCCGCCGCCCATGCCCTGATGGCCGAACTGGTCATAACGCTGCTTTTTTTCGGGATTGCTCAGTACATCATAAGCTTCGGCGGCTTCTTTAAAATTATCCTCAGCCTCCTTGTCGCCCGGATTTTTATCCGGATGGAATTTGATGGCCAGCTTGCGGTAGGCCTTTTTTATTTCTTCGGCGGAAGCATTCCTTGCTACCCCGAGCACGTCATAATAATCTTTTTTTTTCGACATGATGGATCAGGATGCGCCAACTACAACCTTGGTAAAGCGAATCACTTTGCCGTGCAGTGTGTAGCCTTTTTCTAATTCGTCAATAATTTTTCCTGCCAATTCGGGGCTGGGAGGTGGAACCTTGGTGATGGCTTCATGCTGGTCCACATCCAAAGGCTGACCAAAGGCTTCGATGGCTTTGAGGCCCAGGCTTTCCAGGATGCCGGCGAACTTCTTGTGCACCAGTTTAACCCCTTCCTCGAGTGAGGCTTTGTCACTATGGCTTTCGCTGGCCTTAATAGCGCGCTCCAAATCGTCAAGCACCGGAAGCAGACCCACGATGATATCCTTGCCTGCCTGTTGCATAAACTCAATACGTTCACGTGCCGTGCGGCGCTTGAAGTTCTCAAACTCCGCGGATAAACGCACGTAGCGGTCTTCCAGTTCGGCAATCTTAGCTGCAGGATGTACTTCGCCGGTTCCACCCTCATGGGCAGTCTCCTCCTGATTCACCGGTTCTTGCCGCTCTTCTGAAGCCGTTGTTTCGTCTTCGCGATTTTGTTCATTCAATTCTTCTTCAGGTAACATCTTGTTCGCGCAAAGCGCAAAGATATTGCCAGAACTGCATTACTGACAGGCTGGCAGAGGTTGTTGCTAGGATTATACTTCATCATGTTCCAATTGTCCATATTTGCGTTAATTTTGACAATTATGCTTCGATTCCTACTTGCTCTGGTCTTCTTTAGCGGCTTATCCCTTCAGGCACAAAAAGACCGCTTCCTTAAAGAAATTTTTGACTCTGTGCGGGTCGTCACGGTTACCTATTCTGATGTGTATCAGGATGCAGCCCATAAAGCCGACATATACACGCCTGCCAAGGATACGGCCGGTAAGCGCCCTTTGCTGATTTATGTGCACGGTGGCTCCTTTATTGCCGGCGACAAAGGCTCTGCCGATTGTGTGGATTTCTGCACCCGCTTCGCCAAAATGGGGTATACCGCGGTATCTGTAAACTATCGCCTTGGAACCCTGATGCAGTTCATGCAGAGTAAAGATTATCAGATGCAGACGGTGATGCGGAGCTTGGCAGATATTAAAGCCGCCATTCGGTTTTTTGTGGCCGATGCCAAAGGAAACAATATATATCGCACCGATCCGGCCCGGATATTTCTGGGCGGATATTCCGCAGGCGCAGTGGCAGCGCTGCATACGGCTTATATCGACAGCCTGAGCGAGCTGACGGCTTCAGAACAGCAACTGCTCAAAAGTTCCATCGGCACGCTGGAAGGAGATGCCGGGAATGCAGGTCATTCCTTCAATATCAAAGCCCTGTTCAGTCTGGCCGGGGCCCTGCACAAGCCCGAATGGGTTTCCCCCGGTGAAGAACCGGTATGGCTGGCGCATAGCCGTGATGACGGCACGGTGAGCTATAACTGCGCCCCGGGACTGGGTTTGCCTAATGTGCTGGAACTTTGCGGTACCGGGAAACTGATGCCTGCCTTGCGGAGCAAGAACGTGCTTTATGATTCCATGATTCTGGAGAAGGAAGGCCATGGCTGGCCCTCCGGCGGAAATGGCAATGCGGATTTCCGCGGTGCATTGGATAAAATCACCCTGTTTTTCTACCCGATGGTCGCGCCAAAAGCCACACAGGTGAGCGAAATATCCGGGATGCAGCAGGGCATTCGAATCAGCCCGAATCCGGCTTCCACAGGTACCATCCTCCGCATCAGTACTCAGCATACTATATTGTTTGTACGCCTGTATCAGCCGGATGGGAAAATGATTCTGGAACAGAAATGCAGTTCCCCTAAAAACGAAGTATCATTCACCATACCACAGCTTCCTCCCGGAATCTATTGGATGGAAACAGAAAGCGGCTGCGCCAAGTTGGTCATAGAACGCTGAACTTTGCGGCCATGTTTACCGGCATCATTGAAGCCCTGGGAATGGTGGCTGAAGTACACACCCATGGCAGCAATATCAATTTCCTGATTCGTTCTGCAATCAGCCATGAGCTGCATGTAGACCAAAGCCTGAGCCATGATGGGGTATGCCTCACGGTAACAGCCAATGAAGATGGTGCGCACCGGGTTACAGCCGTGGCAGAAACGTTGCACCGCAGTACCCTGGCCCAATGGGAACCTGGAACTATGGTGAATCTGGAGCGCTGCCTGCGCGCCGATGGCAGACTTGACGGACATATTGTGCAGGGACATGTGGATGCCAAAGGCCTACTCCAGCGTGCGGAAGAGCAAGGTGGAAGCTGGAAATTGTGGTTTGCTCATGATGCTGAGGCAGGAATGACTGTAGAAAAAGGAAGTATTGCCGTGAACGGAATCAGCCTGACGGTGGTAGACAGCAGTACAACAAACTTCAGTGTTGTGGTGATTCCTTACACCTGGGAGCATACCAACCTGAGTAAGATACTGCCTGGAATGTCGGTAAACCTCGAATTTGACATCCTGGGCAAGTATCTGCAAAAGCTGAGCAGACGGGCATCTTGACCCCTTCTTTAAAAAGATTCTAAATAAATGAGCGGAAGCGCCGGCATTTAACCTTTTGTGGGTGCCTATGTTACATTTGCGGCAACGTAAGCAATTACTCAATGAAGGTTCTGCAATTTCTGTTTACCTCTTCCATCGGCAGGAAAGTGTTGATGGCACTGACCGGTCTTTTTCTCATCTTGTTCCTGGTCATCCACCTGATGGGAAATCTACAACTGCTTAAGCATGACGAAGGATATGCGTTCAACAAATACGCCTGGTTCATGACTTCCAACCCGCTGATTAAAACCGTTTCCTACCTGTTGTATGCCACCATCTTGCTGCATGCCTTCAAAGGGCTGTACCTGGTTTTTGCCAACAGAAAAGCCCGTGGCGCAAAATCCTACGGCTCCTATAATGGTAATGCGAACAGTCATTGGACAAGCCGCAACATGGGTATTCTGGGAACCCTGATCCTTGCCTTCATTATTGGCCATATGTCTGACTTCTGGTGGGAATATAAATTCGGCGATATTCCCTGGACTAAATATGAAACCAGCATCACCGATGAGTCCACCATGGTTACGGACATCACATCGGAAAACCACGGAGTTCACATTCGTATGGGTGTTGCCGGTGATAAAGAAGTATTCATCACAAAGGATCTGTATAAGGAAACTGTGGAAGCATTTGAAGAAGGCTGGCTGGTTGCACTTTATTTGCTGGCCATGGCTGCCATCGCGTTTCACTTGTGGCATGGGTTCTCCAGTGCCTTCCAGACTTTGGGCATGAACCATCCCCGGTGGAATCCGCTGATCAACGGCCTCGGAAAAGCCTTCAGCATTCTGGTGCCCCTCGGCTTTGCCATCATCCCTCTTTACGTATATCTGTTAAAATAATCCGGTCACAGCTTCACAATCATGAGCAACAAACTCGATTCAAAAACTCCGGCAGGTCCCTTAGCAGAAAAGTGGACCCAATATAGAAGCACCGTTCCACTGGTGAACCCCGCCAACAAGCGCAATCTTGAAGTGATTGTGGTGGGAACCGGGCTGGCGGGTGCAAGTGCGGCAGCAACCCTGGCCGAGCTGGGTTATAAGGTGAAGGCTTTTTGCTTTCAGGATTCCCCGCGCAGGGCGCACAGCATCGCAGCTCAGGGCGGTATCAACGCAGCGAAGAACTATCAAAATGATGGCGACAGCGTGTACCGTCTGTTTTACGATACCATCAAGGGCGGTGATTACCGTGCCCGTGAAGGCAACGTATATCGTTTGGCGGAAGTAAGCGTGAACATCATTGACCAGTGTGTGGCTCAGGGCGTGCCCTTTGCCCGTGAATACGGCGGAACCCTGAGCAACCGCTCTTTCGGCGGAACGCAGGTGCAGCGTACCTTCTACGCCGCGGGTCAAACAGGTCAGCAACTGCTGTTGGGTGCTTACAGCGCTCTGGAACGTCAGGTGGGTCTGGGCAACGTGAAAATGTACGCCCGGCACGAAATGCTGGATGTGGTGACCATCGACGGGAAAGCCCGTGGCATCATCGCCCGAAACCTGGTGAGCGGCAAGCTGGAGCGCCACTTCGGCCATGCTGTGCTGCTGTGTACCGGTGGATATGGAAACGTGTTCTACCTGAGCACCAATGCCATGGGCAGCAATGTTACCGCTGCCTGGAAGGCGCATAGAAAAGGAGCTTACTTCGGTAATCCTTGCTTTACCCAAATTCACCCTACCTGTATTCCGGTTTCCGGCCACTATCAGAGCAAACTCACCCTGATGAGCGAATCCCTCCGCAACGACGGACGCATCTGGGTACCCAAGCAAATAGATGACAAACGTCATCCTAACGACATACCTGAAGAGGAGCGCGACTACTATCTGGAGCGCCGGTATCCGGCCTTCGGTAACCTGGTGCCCCGTGACATTGCCAGCCGTGCCGCCAAAGAGCGTTGCGATGCCGGTTATGGTGTGGGCCCCAGCAAAATGGCCGTTTACCTTGACTTTGCCTACAACCTGAAAAACAAATACGGCCGCGCAGAGGCCAGCAAATTGGGCATTGACAACCCCGATGATGCTACGCTGCTGCGTCTGGGTCGTGAAGTGGTGAAGGAGAAATACGGAAACCTGTTTGATATGTACAAACAGATTACCAATGAAGACCCCTATGAGGTACCCATGCGCATTTATCCTGCTGTGCACTATACCATGGGTGGACTTTGGGTGGATTATGAACTGATGACTACCGTACCAGGCCTGTATGCGCTTGGAGAAGCCAACTTCAGCGACCATGGCGCAAATCGCCTCGGCGCTTCTGCCCTGATGCAGGGATTGGCCGACGGTTACTTTGTTGCCCCATATACCGTTGGTTCATACCTGAGCAAGGAAATTCATACCAAACCCATCAACACCGATCATGAAGCCTTTGTACAGGCTGAACAGGCTGTGCAGGCTCGCCTCGACCAGTTTCTGCAGGTGAAGGGAACAAAATCAGTGGAAAGCTACCATCGCGAGTTGGGTCTGATTATGTGGGACAAGTGCGGCATGGCGCGCAGCGAAGCAGGTTTGAAGAACGCCATTCAGGAAATCCGAGCCCTTCGCGATGATTTTTACAAGAATGTACGTGTACCCGGAGGCCAGTTTGAGTTCAACCCTGAATTGGATAAAGCCGGTCGTGTGGCCGACTTCCTGGAGCTGGGCGAACTGATGTGCCTCGATGCACTTGACCGCAACGAAAGTTGTGGTGGCCACTTCCGCGAAGAGTATCAAACTGAAGATGGTGAAGCCTTACGCGATGACGAAGCCTACCGCTATGTTGCAGCCTGGGAATACAAAGGCGGTAGCGACTGGAGCCTTCACAAAGAGGCGCTTGAATACGAAAACATTAAAATAGCACAAAGGAGCTACAAGTAAAAAAAGACAATCATGGGTAGCGAAGCAATGAAGATCAACCTGAAGGTATGGCGTCAGCCAAACAGCAAGGCTGAAGGTAAATTTGAAACCTATCAGCTGAATGAGGTTAGTCCGGATATGAGCTTTCTGGAGATGTTTGATGTGCTCAATGAGCAACTCATCACCGACGGAGGGGAGCCGGTAGCCTTTGATCACGACTGTCGTGAGGGCATATGCGGTATGTGCAGCATGTTTATTAATGGCCGTCCGCATGGCCCAAAACAAGGGATTACCACCTGTCAGCTCCATATGCGCAGCTTTAAGGACGGCGATACCATTGTGGTGGAACCCTGGAGGGCTCAGTCATTTCCTGTAATCAAGGATTTGAGTGTGGACCGCAGCGCCTTCGACCGCATCATCGCCTCCGGAGGCTTTGTGTCTGTCAACACAGGCAATGCTGTGGATGCCAATTCCATCCTCATTCCAAAGGATACTGCTGATGAAGCGTTTGCTGCGGCAACCTGCATCGGCTGCGGCGCCTGTGTGGCCGCCTGCAAGAACAGCAGTGCCATGCTGTTTGTGAGTGCCAAGGTGAGCCAGCTTTCCCTGCTTCCTCAGGGTAAGGCAGAACGCGAAAATCGCGTGATAGCTATGGTGGATCAAATGGATAAGGAAGGCTTCGGCTCCTGCACCAATACCGGAGCATGCAGCGCGGAATGTCCTAAGGAAATTGACCTGAGCAACATCGCCCGCATGAACCGCGAATACGTGCGCGCCAAGCTGGTGAGTAAGTAAGTAATTCTAAATAACAATCTGAAACAGGGAATCCGCAAGGGTTCCCTGTTTTGTTACAGGCTGAAACCAACACTCAGCATCCACCAGCGCCTGGGCAGTTCTGCGCCCATGATGTCGGAATAGCGACGGTTCCCCAGGTTCATGCATTGCAAGCGCAGGTTCAAGCGATTGTCCGAGCGATTCCAACTGAGGTTCCCATTCATAACCAGATAGGAACGGCTGATTTCTTTGTTGATCACCAAAGCGGTTTCCGCGGTGCGCTGTTTCCAAACCCCGTTTAGGCCCAGAAAAAACTGACGTCGTTGCAGGATGAGCTGCGCATTGGCCAGAAATCCTGCGTTGCCGGCAACATACTTGGAAATCCCCGTGCTGCTGCCATTGTTGCTGAATCGCAAGGCGGTGAATCCGCCCATGACCATGGCCTTCCATGTTCGGTAGATTGTTCCCTGCCATTGCACATCCGCTTCGAATCCGGAGGTGTTCAGGGGCGTGAGGTTCTGCGCGTAGAAATAGCTGCGACCGGTGTCAATTTTGGGATTGGCAGGTATATACATTCCTTTGAGGTACAGGAAGTCAATCAGGTTATTGCTGCGGCGCAGGAAGGCGGTGCTTCTGAAGGTAAAGTGCTTTCCTGCTGAGAAGTCAAAACCGGCTTCGTAGTTCCAGGCAAACTCAGGATTCAGTTGGGGATTGCCGAGGTTTCGTCCTGCCGCCAATACACCCGGAAGTCCGGTGGATACGTAGCGCTCCGTAAAATCCGGATTCCTGAAGCTTCTGCTGAAACCGCCACGGATGCTCATGTTGCCCATGCGATAATTTGCGTTGACCTGAGGCGTGAGGTTCCGGCGGTTTAGGGCATCCAGTGTAAGACGCAGTCCTCCGTTGATGTTCAGGGGTGTTTTTTGCCCCTTGTAATACATCTGTGACCAGAGCGCAGCTTCGTGCTCCTGATGCGTGCCTCGGTCGCTGCTCTGAATATCTCTGCCAAAGTACTGAAACCCGCTGTTCCATTGCAGTCGGTTGGAATTCGGGCTGAGCCTTACATAATGCGCAGCCCCGGCTTGCCACAACCACATGATATGGTGGTTCCCCTTGAAAGCAGGATTGAACAGGAAGGAATCGGTAGTGCGCTGCACCGCGGCCTGAAGGTCTGTGGCGCGTCTGTTTCCGCGATGGATGATCTTAGTGGTGTGTTGCATGCTGAACCTGCGGATCCACTCCTGCGATTTATCTGCGGTGCTTCGCGTATAAAAGAAGCGGGCGTTGAAGTCGTAAAAAGAACCGCTGACCCTGGTTGTAGAAACTATGTTTCGGCCCCATCGGCCGGTATGTGAAATGGCCGCTATGCTGTTGCGAAAGTTGCCTCTGATGCTGTCGCCGCTTAGTAATTGTCCAGGGCTGCTGTTGCGCATGTACGAGGCGCTGAAGTAATTACGGAGCTTTTTATCGGTGGCAGAAGCAAATGCCTGAACACCGAGGAAATTCCATTCCCCTCCGGTGATGCTGCCGCTGAATTTCTTTCCCGGCCAGAAGGCTCGTCCACCATAGGCTTTGGTAATGATGTGGATCACGCCGCCCACCGCTTCCGGTCCGAAATTCATGGCCGCAGGTCCTTTGATGACTTCTATATGATCTATCTCGGCAGGAACTACCGGGATATTGCCGTTGAAATGCCCGGTTAATGGGTCGTTGATGCGGATACCATCGACCAAAATCAATACCTGCTGAAAGGTTCCGCCCCGAAGGGTGATATCCGCCTGACTGCCGAAACCTCCGCGCTGTTGCACTTCAATGCCCGGCAAATGCTTCAGCAAATCATCCCAATGTACCACCGGCAATTGCTGCAATACTTTACCATCAATATAGGTCGTATTTCTGCCTAAATCACTCCTGATCTGCCGGTAACTGCTCGAGCTAACCTGAGCGTCAATCATGGTAACGGTGTCCCTTTGAGCCTTTAAGGACGGGGCGGAAAGGCTGAAAGCGGCTGCGGTCAGCAAGCTGTTTTGTATCAGGCGAAAACAAGGCTGACCCATAGAAGAGTTGCGCATGGATGGAAATGGCTAAGGGCCTGCGAAGTTAGGAGCGGTATGCTTTGCTGTTCGGGAAAATCAGGATGCTCGTTCCCAAATCTCAAAACGGAAAGGGTAGGGGTGCTTTTCATCAGAGGCATGTTCTTCTGAAAAAACACAGTTCCATCCCCTAACCGGCATGTGAAAATGTACAGAGGCATCCGGAAATTGAGCCTGCACGCGGGTCAGGTAAATGCGGTCAGCCAGGGGCATGGCCTGTTGGTATAAGCTGCCGCCGCCGATAAGGAAAATTTCCGCTTGCTCAGTCGTTTCCGCCGCCTGTAGTGCTGCTTCCAGACTTTGGTAATATTCAAATCCTTCTGCCTGTTCCGGCGGGTTGCGGCTCACCACCAGGTTGCGTCTTCCCGGCAAAGCCCTGCCAATGCTCTCCATGGTTTTGCGGCCCATAATCATTGGGTGGCCGAGGGTGTGCTTCTTAAACCAGCGGAAATCATCCGGCAAATGCCACAGCATTCGGTTTTCATGGCCGATGGCGCCGTCTTCTGCAGCTGCTACGATGAGGGAAAGTAACGGTTTCAATGGGTGTAAAATTAGCTTATTCCACGCTAAGGCTGTTTTGTTTCCTAATTTTGCCCCATGCACCGATCACATACTTGCGGAGAATTGAGGCTGAGCAATGCCGGAACCAAGGTTACCCTTTCCGGATGGGTGGCGCGTAACAGGAAGATGGGCGGACTGGTCTTCGTAGACCTCCGTGACCGCTACGGTATTACCCAGCTTTCCTTTAACGAAGCCGTTAACGCCGACCTTATGGCTGCCGCCGAAAAGCTGGGCCGTGAGTTTGTGGTGAAGGCTACCGGTATGGTGCGCGAGCGGGAAAGTAAGAATGCAGCCATGCCCACCGGCGATATAGAAATTATGGTGGAACAGCTGGAAGTGCTCAACCCGGCAAAAACACCGCCTTTTACCATTGAAGACGATACCGATGGCGGCGATGAGCTGCGCATGGAATACCGATACCTGGACCTGCGCCGCAACCCGGTGCGCAGAAACCTGGAATTGCGTCACCGCACGGCCAGGGCCATCCGGAATTACCTCAGCGATGCAGACTTCATGGAAGTGGAAACCCCGGTGCTGATCAAAAGTACTCCGGAAGGAGCCCGCGACTTTGTGGTGCCCAGCCGCCTGAATCCGGGCTCCTGGTACGCCTTACCCCAAAGTCCGCAAACCTTCAAGCAACTGCTCATGGTGAGCGGCTTTGATAAATACTTCCAGATAGTAAAATGCTTCCGCGACGAAGACCTGCGCGCCGATCGTCAGCCTGAGTTTACCCAGGTGGATTGTGAGATGAGCTTCGTAGAGCGCGAAGACATCCTGCAAACCTTCGAAGGACTGACCCGCCATCTGTTCCGGGAAGTGTTGAACACCGAACTTCCGGAACTGCCCCGCATGACCTACGCCGATGCCATGCGCCTTTATGGCAGCGATAAGCCGGATGTGCGCTTCGGAATGGAGTTTTGCGAACTCACTGAAATAGCCAAAGGCAAAGGCTTCCCCGTGTTTGACGGTGCCGAGGCCATCATCGCCATTTCCGCACCCGGCGCGGCTTCCTTCACCAGAAAACAGTTGGATGAATTGACTGATTTTGTGAAAAGACCCCAGATTGGCGCAAAAGGCCTGATCTGGTGCAGGGTAGAAGCCGATGGCAGCCTGCGTTCCAGCGTGGACAAGTTCTACGGACAGGAAGACCTTGCAGGTTGGCAACAGGCCTGTGGCGCGAACCCCGGCGACCTGATGTTGCTGCTTGCCGGCGGACTGAACGAAACCCGCAAGCAGATGAACGAACTGCGCCTGGAAATGGGCAGCAGGCTGGGCCTCCGCAATCCTTTTGACTTCAAACCCTTGTGGGTGGTAGATTTCCCTCTGCTGGAGTTCGATGCTGATTCCGGTCGCTGGCATGCCATGCACCATCCCTTCACCAGTCCGCTTCCTGAAGATGTACACCTGATGGACAGCGATCCCGGAGCGGTGCGCGCCAATGCCTATGACCTGGTCATCAACGGTGTGGAAATAGGCGGCGGTTCCATTCGTATTCATGACCGCGCCTTGCAGCAGCGCATGTTCAGTTTACTTGGTTTTTCTGCGGAAGAAGCACAGCACCGCTTCGGCTTTCTGCTCAACGCCTTTGAATACGGCGCTCCGCCCCATGGCGGCATAGCGCTGGGCTTTGACCGTCTTTGCAGCCTCTTCGGCGGCAGCGATTCCATCCGCGACTTCATAGCCTTCCCTAAAAACAACGCCGGCCGCGACGTGATGATTGACGCACCCTCCACCTTGGATGATACCCAGTTGAAAGAGCTGGGGATTTTGAAGGGGTAAGTGGTAAGTGGTAAGTGGTAAGTGGTAAGTGCTGGTATGTCAATGCCTGAAATACGTTGACCGTTATTTGCATTCAGTTAGTGTGCAGCATCTTCGAGGATTATATAAACAAGCCCCAGCGGGGCGATA
>CANHRE010000069.1 GCA_947463095.1 Flavobacteriales bacterium
AATGTGCTGCTGCCATATACCTGCAACAGGTTTGGTTGTTCGCGGGTAAGGGTGCATACCACTTTGGGACGGAACCAGAACAGGTCGGGCCATTCAAGGTAGGAGGAGTTATTGCTATGCAGGCCGTGGGTTTCCAGCTTCAGGTCGTAGGCCAGATGTCCGAACCACCAGCCCCCCTTCCGGGTAGCCAGCTCCAGGGCTTCAAATGCGCCCTGCCCGGCTTGAACCTGAATAGATTCTTCCACGCCCAGGGCCAGCAATATCAAGTATTTCCCGTATTGGTCCGGAAACTCATGACCTCCCAACAGCAGCGATACCGGCTCGGTGGCGGTCAGCATGGTCAGCTGTTGCCTCAGCAGCGGCAGCGCGGCGACAGGTATCTCACAGTCAGGCTTCATCCGGATGAAAATGCTGGTAAACAACACCTGCCTTTGCGGGACCTACGCTTTGACTCAGGTCGACCAGAGAGGCTTCGCGTACCCGTTTTACACTGCGAAAGCTGCGCAGCAGCGATGCCGCAGTTTCTGCACCTATGCCCGGAATGTCGGTGAGTTCTGTGCTCAGGGTGCTCTTGTCACGGCGCTTGCGGTGGTGGGTAATGCCAAAGCGGTGGGCCTCGTCGCGCATCAGCTGAATCACCTTGAGCGTTTCACTTTTTTTATCGATATACAGGGGAACAGGGTCGTTGGGATAGTACAGCTCTTCCAGGCGCTTGGCGATGCCAATAACGGCGAGTTTACCGTAAATGTTTAACTTCTGAAGGGCTTCAACGGCTGCACTGAGTTGTCCCTTGCCGCCGTCCACCACCACCAGTTGCGGCAGGGGGGTTCCTTCTTCCAGCAAGCGCGCATAGCGCCGTGTGATAACTTCCTTCATGGTGTCGAAGTCATTCGGGCCGGTCACGCTGCGCACGTTGAAATGCCGGTATTCGCTTTTGGCCGGTCGACCTTCCCGAAAAACCACACAGGCGGAAACGGCATGTTCCCCCTGGAGGTTGGAGTTGTCAAAGCATTCAATATGCTGGGGGCGCTCTTTCAATCGCAGGTCCTGCTGCATCTGGGTCATCAGGCGTTCCACGCGCATACTCGGATCGAGTTTCTCGTATTGCAACAGCTTTTCCTTCTTGAACAGCAGCGTGTTGCGCATGCTCAACTCCAGCAGACTTTTCTTGTCGCCGGCCTTGGGAACGGTGAACAACATGGCAGGGTCATTCCATTCTTCGGGAATGAAACTGCTGATGATTTCGCGCTGTTTGTAAGAAGTGCCGTTGTAGGCTTCTGCCAGTGCCAGCAGCAGGATATCGCTGTCCGGCTCATCAAGCTTGCGCCTGTATTCCATGTTCTTACTGGAAATGATTACCCCTTCACTTACGCGGAGGTGGTTTACAAACACCTGATAACCCTGGCTGCTCAGGGTGCAAACTTCCACGTTGCCGATGTTCAGGTTCACCACAGTGCTCTTCGCCTGAAAACGCTCCAGCAGGTCCAGCTTTTCCTTGTATCGTTGGGCTTCTTCAAAGCGCAGCAGCGAGGCAGATTCAACCATCAGGGTTTTCAGGTGGCGTTTCACCTCGCCAAGGTGGCCGCGCAACAGATGGCGTATATGGGCAATTTGCTCGTTGTAGTCTGATTCCGTTTGTCGCCCTTCGCAGGCACCCATACAGTTGCCGATATGGTATTCCAGGCATACGCGGAATTTGCCCTCGCGGATGTTGCGATCGCTCAGGTTCAGCGTGCAATTGCGGGTAGGATATAGCTTTTTAATCAGGTCCAGCACCGCATCCATCACCCGCACTGAGCCATAGGGGCCGTAGTATTCGCTGCCGTCCTGAACTTTGTTGCGCGTAGGATATACACGGGGGAAGCGCTCGGCGGTGATGCGGATATAGGGATAAGTTTTATCGTCTTTCAGGTTGATGTTGTACCTGGGCTGAAACTCCTTGATGAGTGAGTTTTCCAGCAGCAGCGCATCCATCTCGCTGTCTACGATGGTAAAGTCAATGGCCGCAATCTTCCCTACCATCACCTGGGTTTTGCGGTTGTCATGCTGTTGTTTGTTGAAGTAGGAAGAAACACGCTTCTTCAGCGATTTTGCCTTTCCAACATACAACAGTCCTCCCTGAGCGTCGAAATACTTGTACACGCCCGGACTGTCGGGCAACATGGCAAGGGTTTGTTTAAGTTTCTGCGGAACCAAGTTCAGTAGTTCAATTCCGTGTGCAGGGCGTGCAGGGTGGCGCCGAAGAAGGAACTGCCCTGACGGCTGAAGGTTTCAGGGTCATCGGTGGTGTAGAATACGCGCCGCCCGTTTCTGCTCACGCGGGCATCCAGCTCCGCATGGCGGTACAGGTAATCCTTCAGGCTGTCTGCCACCAGCGGCCCTTGAGAAACCACGCGGATGCCTGCGGGCAGGGCGGCTTCTATTTGCTTTATCAGCAGGGGATAATGGGTACAGGCCAGCAGGATGGCATCAATGGCAGGCGACTGCTGCCGCAGCTCATCCAGGTATTTCTTTACAAACCAGCGGGTACCTTCTCCCTCCAGTTCGCCATGTTCTATCAGCGGCACCCACAACGGACAGGCCTGTTGATATACTTTCAGGTGCGGGAAGAACTTTTCAATTTCCAGCGCGTAAGAGCCAGACTGCACGGTGCCATTGGTGCCGAGGATGCCTACTGCGCCCCGTTCGGAGTAGCGTCCAATCACCTCTGCACTGGGTCTGATAACGCCTAGTACCCGGTTACCTGCACCCAAGCGTGGAAGGTCATTCTGTTGGATGCTGCGCAGGGCATTAGCAGACGCGGTGTTGCAGGCCAGTATGATGAGCGGACAATGCTGTGAGCGAAACAGCCATTCCACGCTTTGCAGCGTGTATTCATAAACAGTTTCGAATGAGCGGGTACCATAGGGAGCACGGGCATTGTCGCCCAGGTACACGAAGTCGTGTTCGGGCAGCGCGCGCGCCAAGTCATGCAGCACAGTGAGGCCGCCGTAGCCGGAATCAAAAACACCGATGGGGCCTTTTGCTTGCATGGTTTTCTGCAAAGTTAATCGCCGCAGGGCTGCCTAAAAACAAAAAGCCACCTTCTGCCTCAGGCAAAAGATGGCTTTTATTTTTTATTGTAAGGATTACTTGCCGGCGGGTTTCGGTGCGGGCTTCTTAGATTCTGCAATCATGCGGGCGCGCACGGTGTCGGTCAGGTCATCGCTTTTTGGCATCACCACCAGCGATTGGTTGGTGTTGTCGAATACATAGTTATAGCCGCGTTCCTTAGCCACGGTTTCGGTCATCTTGTTCACCGCATCGGAGATGGGCTTCAGCAGGTCGTACTGCATTTGCTGCAACTCTTCCTGGCGTTTTTCCTGGATGGCGCGCATGCGCTCTTCCAGGTCCTGGATTTCCTTGATTTTCAGTTCCAGACGGGTTTTTGGGGTAGCAGGATTCTGGGCCATGTCCTGGTATTGGGCGCCCAGCTTCTGGTATTCCTCCTGGTTGTCTGCCAACGTCTGATCGTAGTACTCAGCGGCACGCTGCAAGGTGGCCATGGCAGAGTCATAGGCCGGCAGACTGTCCACCACCGCCTGGCGGTTGATGTAGCCCATTTTCGTTTGAGCGGATGATTGAAGGGCTGCACCGGCAAAAAGGCCTGTAACCAGCAACAGGTTCATGATGTTCTTCATATAAGTGGTTTTGTTGTTTTAGCGTTCGTTGGGTTTTGTTTCTTCCTGTGGGGCGATGCCCAGGGCCTCCAGGACCTCGTCGCTCTTGTCAAAGCGCACATTGGTATACAACATGATCAGGTCACTGCTTTTGTCGAAGATGAAGTCCAGGGCCTGGTCCTTGGCAACTTTTTGTACAGCCTCGAATACCTTATCCTGAATGGGTTTAACAAGTTCCTCGCGCTTCTTGAACAGCTCGCCCTGGTAGCCGAACTTCTGTTCGCGGAAGGCATTGAGTTCCTGCTCTTTCTGCACGATAATATCTTCGCGCTCCTTGCGCTGCTGCGGTGTGAGGAGCATTTCTTCCGACTTGTATTCGCGGAACATCAGGTCCAGATTTTGTTTTTTCTTATCGGCTTCTGCCTGCCATTCCCCAGAAAGCTGGTCCAGCGTGCTTTGGGCCGAGCGGTAAGAGGGCATCTGGCTGAGGATATAATCCGTATCCACAAAGCCGAACTTCTGCGCCGAGGCGCTCATCGCGCTGCCTGCAATCAACAATAAAGGCAGCATCCACTTCTTCATGCTCATAAAAATCAGGTTTCAAATGCCGTGCCAATCGGCTGCGGACTGCAAACATAAGCAAATCACTTTTTCCTGAGGTAAAGGAATGATCAGTGGTGTATTTGTGTTTATCAAAGGTTGGCAGCGTTTTACAGCACGATAAATCATGTTCCTTTATATCTAACCAAATAGCCACATTAGTTTATGTTTAGTCGGAAATACATTAATGAGTGAGATGGGTTTGTTGGTAGAATATGTTGCAGCCTGCCACCGGAATCGATTAAATTGCCAGCAGGCAGAGGGTGCCACCTGTGTTTCCAATCATTGAAGTAAGGATGCAATGAACCGAACCATTTACAAAGATCTGGAAAAGAATGCCATCCGGTATTCACAAATCAGGGCTATTGAACAGGAAATTTCCTTTTCAGGTGTCGGTGTAAAGTTCGTAGCCTCCGGAGAGGAACAATATATTGCCAGCGGTAGGAAATATGTGGTCAGGGAAGCTGAGTACCTTATAGGTAACGATTTCACATCCGCTGTTGTCAGAATAAATCAGGCAACACCCGTGCAGGGAGTTTGTATTGATATTTCCGCCGGAATCATAGAGGAAGTGGCCGATTACCACGACCTGAGCAGCGCTGACTTAAAGGAATTCCTGTTATCAAATCAATTCCTGGTCAATCGCTATCATAGCAGAAATACGCAAGTAGGGGCCCTGCTGCAAAACATCCATAAAAACATAAAAATAGGGGTTTTTCATACTGATCTTCAGCGGCAGGAACTATTCTATCATCTTGCTGAAGCATTAATTTCAGACCAGCGCTTCGTGTTCCATCATCTGAGGAAATTGGACTTCAGGAAACCGAGTACCAATGAGGATGTTTTCAGGGTACTGCTGCAAGTCAGATTGTTCCTGGAAGATGATGTTCATGAGCGTTTCTCGCTTGATGAAATGGCTTTGAAGGCCGGCATTTCCAAGTATCATTTGATCCGGTCATTCAAGAAGACTTTTGGTGTTTCGCCTTACCGGTATCAATTAATGAAAAGGCTGGAGCAGGCCCGGCTTGAACTGAAGAATGGCAGCTGTATTTCAGATGTTGCTTTTCGCTGCGGTTATCCCGATGTTTCGTCTTTTACCAAAGCGTTCAGGTTGTTTTTCGGACAAACACCGGGTTCGGTTAAAAAGAGCAATTTTTGACAATAGATGCGCGAGCCCGCTGATGTTCCTTAGCGGAAAAATTCATGAAACGCGCGATAATCATCTTTTGGTCCCTGTATAACATCCTCCAGCTCAACGCGCAGCTGCCACGCAAAGTGCAGTTTGGTGCACAGTTGGAATATGTAAACGAAAAGGGTTTTTCAGGCTGTAAGGTACTTCGTGTGGTTCGGGGTACCAGCGTTGCGCTGAACCTGAAGGAAAACGACCTGATTCTGAAAATCGGCTCGACGACCGTTGGTTCCACAGAACAGTTATTGGATCACTTCCTCGCTTATGCTCCTGGTCAACAGGTGACGCTGACTGTGCTCAGAGAGAAAAAGCAAATGCTGTTGAAAGCCGCCGCCGTGGCACGACCCTTTGAAACGGATGACAATGCATCGGTGATCTATAGCGATGCGCCATACAAAGGCGGGCTTTTACGTGTCATCATCAACAAGCCTTTCAAGGAAACACCCATGCCGGCCATGCTCTTCATTCCGGGATATACCTGCAGCAGCATCGATGAGCTGACGGCTGACCATCCCTACAAAAGAATGATTGACGCTTTTGTGGATGGTGGATATGTGACCCTGAGGATCGAAAAAAGCGGCCTTGGCGACAGTAAGAATACCCCCTCTTGCGAATCCTGCAACCTGATGGATGAAATAGAGAATTTTGAGGCAGGCCTGAAAAAACTAAAATCATTACCCTACGTAGATTCCAATAAGATCATCCTGGTGGGTCATTCCATGGGGGGCATTATTGCACCTGCCCTCAGCGCGAAGCATAAAACTGCAGGGGTGATTGTTTATGGAACCACGGCGAAGTCATGGTTTGAATATCAGCTGGAGCTATATCGCGTGCAAAATGCTCTTGCTGGCATGAATCCTATTGAAGTGGAACAGTCGGTTGTAGCCCAGTATGACCTGAACTATCGTTATTTTATCAAAAAGGAGAAGTTGGAGGATATGGCTAAAGATCCCGCTGTTGACAGCACGCTTCGGGCCACCTGGGGCTATGACGGCAAGGGTAGAATTTATGAGCGCAATGCAGAATACTGGAGGCAGATTCAGGATTTCCCACATCTCGAAAACTGGAAAAATACCAGAGCAAAAGTTCTGGTTCAATTTGGTGAATCTGATTTTCAGGCCTTTTCAAGGGAAGATCATCAACAGATTGTAAATACAGTCAATCATTTCCATCCGGGCAGCGCCACGCTGATGGCTTTCCCGCTTACAGACCACTACTTCGCCAAATCAGGCACAATGCAAGAGGCCTACGACAAGTATTCAGCAGGTTCCATACAGCAGCTCTTCGATGAATACAACCACGAGGTGGGCCGTTCAGCGGTTCAATGGAGTAATGAGGTTTTTAGGGGAGGAACAGAGGCAGATAAAGAGGAAAAGGGCTGGATTAAACTGGAAACAGAACCATACCCCGGAAAGCAGGATGACATAACATTCATCAATGAACATGAAGGCTGGTATATCAATGGATATGGCCGTATTTATCACACCCAAGACAAGGGCGCTGGTTGGGAAAAGCAATGGGAAAGTAAGGGAACGTTTTTTCGCTGCGTCGCCTTCATTGACAGTCTTAGGGGCTTCGCCGGAACCGTTGGCACGGATTATTTTCCCGGTGTAAGCGACACCATCCCATTGTATGGAACCGCAGATGGCGGAAAAACGTGGCTTCCCGTGTCTTACAAAGGACCCTATGTGAAAGGACTCTGCGCCATAGATATAGTCAGGGAACCTTTTATAAACCACGGAACAACGGATTACCGAACGCACATCTACGCCGTAGGTCGTGTGGGAAGCCCGGCGAATATGATGGTATCGCATGACGGTGGCACCACCTGGACCTCATCGTCTATGGGAACTGTATGCAGCATGCTGTTTGACATCAAGATGTTCGACAAGGATAACGGCATAGCATGCGCCGCTTCCAATGCTGATCTCGAAAAATCCAATGCGCTGATCCTGAAAACGGCCGATGGTGGGAAAACCTGGAAGAAGGTGTATCAGTCAAATCGGCCTTTTGAATGCACCTGGAAAGCTTCTTTCCCTACCAATCTGGTGGGCTATGTAACCATACAGTCCTATAACCCCAACCCCGAAGTCAAGCAGCAGCGTATCGCCAAAACTACCGACGGAGGTAATACCTGGCAGGAGTTGAATCTTACAGCAGATGCCGCAGCCCGCGAATTCGGTGTAGGCTTCATTGACGAACAACACGGATTTGTCGGTACCATGAACAGCGGCTTTGAAACCCGCGATGGTGGACAGTCATGGTCACCGGTTAAACTGGGCAGGGCCTGCAATAAAATAAGGATTTATCGCAATAACGCCGGGAAAGTTTATGGCTATGCCATTGGCGTGGATGTGATGAAAGCTGAATTCTGAAAACCTTCAACGAACTAAATACATATGAAAAAATCATTTATAACCCTGATGCTGCTCTTCACCGCAGGTGCCGGCATCAACGCGCAGCTGCTTTACCGCATCTCAGGAAAGGACCTGAAGCAGGATTCCTATCTGTTCGGTACCATCCACATCATGCCAAAGGATAATTTCCAAATGCCGCCCCAGGTAATGGATGCCATCAGGACTAGTGCCACCATTGCAATGGAGATTGACATGAACATCAGCCTGTCCGATCAGATTGAGCTGATTAAATTGTCAACATTGCCCGAAGGGAAAACACTAAAGGATTTTATGACTGATACAGCCTACGGCAAGTTGAAATCTTTCTGCATAGACTCTGTTGGATGGAATGAGGCCAAGTTCAACCGTTTCTCTATTTTGAAACCCATCTTCTTCAGCTCCCTGGTGCTTCAGGAAAAAATGGGTAAGCAAAAGTCGTTTGAGGAAGAATTCAAGAAAATCGGCAAAAAGCAGGGCAAGCGGCTCATGGGTCTTGAAACCATGAAGTACCAGATGGAAACCATGGATCGCATCAGCATCGAAAATCAGGTGAAATACCTCGACTCCCTTTCCTCCATGGCTGAATTCAATGAACTGTTCGCGCTTTATCAAAAAGAAGACATCAACGAATTGCATGCATACATTTCGCGGGAAACAGCATCCATCCCGGATTTCAATCACTGGTTCCTTGATGTACGCAATACAAATTGGATCCCTGTAATTGAAAAACAAATTGCCGCAGAACAAACCTTCATAGCCGTAGGCGCCGGACATCTTGGTGGTCCAAAAGGTGTGATTGAATTGCTGAGAAATCAGGGGTACACCGTAAGCGGAATCAGTAAATAACTGCACGGTGTCCTGGCAACCCTGTCGGCGCTTACCGAAGGGTATCCGTTCACGTTTTACTGCTTTAACGCAATCACCGGCGTGCTTATTTCGGCACTCTGATTCAGAGATCTGTCCTTCAGCCGGCAGCGATATTGAACGCTATCGGGTTTGAAGCCCGAGGGCTGCGCAGGCACGGTGATGCGTATGGTTCCTTCTATCTGCTTGTCGATGCCGCTGGGTGTTATGCGCGGCAGACGCTGGTTGAAGTTTAAGGTATCGCCGGTGAGCGGATCTTTCACGGAAATGAACTTCCCGTTTACCAACTCGAAAAACCGGACGTCAAAATTGAAGAAAAACGGGTTGCCGAATTGGAATGGACCCGCACTGTCGCCGTCGTTCAGGCCGAGGTCGCCATCACCGTCGGTGTAGTTGAAGGTCAGGAACAACAAGGAATCGCGGCCATCCGGCGTGAGCAGGCGGCTGTAGTTGCTGAAACTCAGCCCAGGCACCCTGGAATAACGCGCCTCTTCCGGCTTGCAGGCAAACAGGAGCGGCAACAGCCATAGAAGCGGATTAACTTTGAAGCGCATGCGGTTTTCTTTACCGGAACTGTCCGGCCTCGATACCCACAAATTTAACGAAACGGCGCTGAGTCTGTTTCGTTATCAGCATAATGCCTGTGCACCATACCGTCAGTATTGCGATTTTCTGGGCGTAGATGCAGCGCAGGTGAAGGCTCCTGAAGGTATTCCTTTCCTGCCGGTGGAGCTATTTAAAACGCATGACCTGCGCAGCGGCAACTACCATCCGGAGGCCTGGTTCAGCAGCAGCAGTACCGGTGGCAGTGGACAAAGCCGGCACGCCGTGGAACGCCTGAACTGGTATCATCAGGTGAGCAGGGCCTGCTTTGAACATTTTTTCGGCCCAGTAGCCGATCATGCTTTTCTGTGCCTGCTGCCTTCCTACCTGGAGCGCAGCGGATCGTCCCTCATCGCTATGCTGGAAGCTTGGGTGAAGGAAACGGAAGCCCGGGGCTCCGGCTTCTTCCTCTACAACCATGAAGAACTGTTTGCGCGCCTGCAGGAATGTGCTTCCGAAGAAAAAAAAGTGCAGCTGTGGGGGGTGACATTTGCGCTCCTCGACTTTACCGAAAAGTTCAGGATTCCGCATGTACTCAAGGGACTTACTGTGCTGGAAACCGGCGGCATGAAGGGACGCAGGGAGGAAATCACCCGCGCCGCGCTCCACCAAAAGCTGGAAGAGGCGTTCTGCCTGTCGCACATAACCAGCGAATACGGCATGACGGAATTGACTTCCCAGGCCTATGCGCTGAAGGAAGGCCTGTTCCGCTGTCCGCCCTGGATGAAGGTGCTGTGCGTGCAAACCGACGACCCATTATCGCCTGCGCCCGCAGGGAAAACCGGCCGCCTGTGCGTGATAGACTTTGCCAATGCCCACAGTTGTGCCTTCCTGATGAGTTCCGACCTGGGCAGGGTGCATGCCGACGGCAGCTTTGAGGTGCTCGGCCGTTTGGACCACAGCGACCTGCGCGGCTGCAACCTGATGATATCCTGAGCCTGTTTGCCAGCCTGAATTCCTTCCTGTACTTTTGCCTCGGATACCGGGGTGCTGCCTTTGAGCGGCTGAGATGATACCCGCAAACCTGATCAGGGTAATGCCTGCGAAGGGAGTTAGGAACTTGCTGTTCAAGCCTGCGCCACCGGAATCTCCGTCAAACCAAAAACAATATGATGAAGAGATTGCTGCTGGTCGTCCTTTTTTCCTGTTCCTCCAGTTTCCTGCAGGCTCAATGGACTGCCCGTGTTCAGGATGCGCAGGGGAAGCCTGTTTCGGGTGCCAGGGTTCGTGTAGAGCCCGGATATCTGGAAGTGTTTACCGATGCCTCCGGTCGCTACTGCGCGGCATTCAATGGCTGCTCCGGCTGCACACTGGAAATCAGTAAGGATGGCTATGAGTCTGTGAACCTGCGTTTAACCCGGGTGCTTCCAGCCGATACCTTGTTTGTGTTGTTGCCCGAGGCACGCCAGGTTCAAACCGTGGTGGTCACGGCTACTCAGGCAAACTACCGCACGCCGGGTGCCTTTACCAATATGAGCAGGAAGGAATTACAGGCCCTCAACCTGGGGCAGGATTTGCCCATGCTGCTGCAATGGCAACCCGGGGTGGTGAGCAACAGCGATGCTGGGGCGGGCATTGGCTACACAGGCCTGCGCGTGCGCGGCAGCGATGCCACACGCATCAACGTAACGCTGAACGGAATTCCGCTGAACGATGCCGAAAGCCATGCCGTGTTCTGGGTGAACACCCCCGACTTGGTTTCCAGCCTGAATAATGTGCAACTCCAGCGCGGCGTAGGTGCCAGCACCAACGGCTCCGGTGCATTCGGGGCCACGCTGAACCTGCAAACTGAATCGGGTACCGCCCGTCCTTTTGCCGAGCTGAACACCGGCCTGGGGTCTTTCAATACCCGCCGTGCCACCATCAAGGCCGGCACGGGGCTCATCAACAACCATTGGGACGGAGAACTGCGTCTTTCTGAAATAAGCAGCGACGGCTATGTGGACCGTGCTTCGTCGCGCTTGGGCAGCTTTTACACCGCCATCGGATACCGCAATGGCAAACAATCGCTGCGCCTCATCCACTTCCGCGGCAGTGAGCGCACCTATCAGGCCTGGTGGGGCGTGCCGCAGGCGCTGCTTGATGGCAACAGAAATGCCCTTACGGAGCATTATTACAACAACCTCGGCGTGTTGTATAAAACTGCGGAAGATTCTGCCAACCTCTTTGGCAGCAGCCGCAGCTACAATTACTATCGCTACCGTGGCGAGGTGGACCAGTACGGACAGAACCATACCCAGGCATTATTCAACACCTCATTGGGGCGTGGTGTGCTTAGCCTTACCTACCACAATACCCTGGGCAAGGGCTATTTCGAGCAGTTCCGCAGCAATGATGCCTACACTTCCTACGGATTAAACGCTCCGGTATTTGGCACAGATACCATCACACGCAGCAACCTGATACGCCGGCGTTGGCTGGACAATAAGTTCAACGGACTGAGCGCAGTGTATCGTCAGCAGGTGGGCTCATGGAACCTGGAGGCAGGGACCGCAGGCTTCCTATACTGCGGGGCGCACTTTGGAAGGGTCATCTGGGTTGAAAAAGGCGGTTTCCCTCAGGATGATTATGAATACTACCATGCTCATAGCCGCAAGCAGGACGCCAATATGTTTGTGCGAAATACCCTGGAATGGAAGCGTTTAACCCTGTATTCCGACCTGCAATACCGCGTGGTGGAACACCGCAGCAGCGGCAGGGATAACGACCTGCGCGATGTGGGCTTTTCCTTCAGGCACGGCTTTTTCAACCCCAAGGCGGGCTTCACCTATCGCTTCCGCAATGCGGCACAGGCCTACGCTTCGCTAAACATCGGCCACCGCGAGCCCAACCGCAGCGACTTCACCGACCGCAAGCCGGGAACCCCCTTGCCGCAGCCCGAACGCATGTTCGACTGGGAAGCGGGCTATCGCGTGTACCGCGAAAAGTGGCTGTTCCGCAGCAATCTGTATTTTATGGATTACCAAAATCAGTTGGTGCTTACAGGTGCCGTGAACGATGTAGGCACCCCGCTGAGGCAGAACGTGGCGAAGAGCCATCGCGCAGGGATAGAACTGGAAGTGGCCCGCAGCCTGGATAAACGCCTGAACATCGCAGGAAATCTGAGCCTGAGCCGTAACCGAATACAGCAATTCCGGGAGTATGTATTGGACTACAGCGATTACAGCACCGATACCCTCCAATACGGCAGCACACGCATTGCTTTCTCTCCGGCGGCGGTAGGAGCGCTCATCGTAAGCTGGAAGCCATTGAAGCAACTGGAACTGGCGCTGAACAACAAGTATGTGAGCCGACAGTACCTGGACAATACCGGAAGGCGCGAAGCCAGCCTGAAACCCTATGTCACATCCGATCTGCGCCTGGCCTGGAGCCACAAACAAAGCAGCCTCACCCTGCAAGTGAACAACCTGCTCAACACCATGTATGCGAGCAACGGCTATACCTATCGCTACAGGTACGCAGGAAGCATGATATCCGAGAATTTCCTGTTCCCCCAGGCCGGAATCAACTTCATGCTGGGGCTGCGGGTAAAGGTGGAGTGAATCAAGTATGAATAATGGGGTTTGTCATGGTGCCTGCATCGCATTGCTTCCCTCGTTTGTTGGGCAAGCGGCTCACCATAACAGGCTTTTTGGCTCACCATGACAGATTTTATTATCCATTCCAGCAAAAAGATCGGCCTCAAATGATGGGAGGCGTTAAACGCTGCAAGAAGCCGCTAAATGCCAAGGAAGCTCCGAGCCCCTCGACTCCCCCTTTCGCTCATTGCATTCGCTTACGGGGCAGGCGTACGTGAGCGTAGCGAACGACAGGGGGGGCAAGCTGCTTGGGGACCGGCACTTACCACTTACCACTTACCACTTACCACTTACCACTTACCACTTATCCCTTACCACTATCC
>CANHRE010000070.1 GCA_947463095.1 Flavobacteriales bacterium
ACCGATTCAATTGGATCATCTTGAAACCGCCATTGAGAAGGTTCGCAAGCACATCAGGGAATTCGGATCCTTACACAGTGATGAAGCAATCTTAAAAGAAAAAGCGGCTGAAGGAGTGAAGAAAATCCCCCTCCCAACATCCGGAGGGGTGCTGTTCATCTGCCTAGATGATATTGTATATCTGAAAGCTGACGGCAGCTACACTCATTTCATCCTGAACAACGGCAAGAACATTCTTGTTAGTAGAAAAATAAAGGAATTCGAGCACACACTGAATAAAACGAACCGGTTTTTCAGACCCCACCGTTCTTACGTGGTGAATATGGATCGCATCGTGGAATACATCAAAGCCGATGGTGGCAGTGTTGTGATGGATAATAAAGATGAAATACCCTTGTCAAGAGACATGCGGGAAACCTTCCTACAATTCATGGGAATGCGGTGATTTTGGTTGATTGGTGTATTGTACACGGCATTTTATGAAATGTGCGGCAATAATGAAACATCCCTGGGCCAAATTTGATTCATCAAGCAAGTAATAAACTTGCGAGCCACTTTGCCTTTTTGGTACATGCTCAGGTCTTTTTATGTTGTGTCCTGTGTTTGGGTCCTTAGCGGCGCCTGCGTCGCAAAGGCAAAGAGGTTAACATACCCCCTGATAAGGAATGTTCCCGCCCCCCCTGCGGGACATTTCTTTTTAGGGCTTTTTCAAAAAACCCAAACTAATCCCATTAATACAATAACGCATACCGCCGGGTTGGTCGTATGCATCGGGAAATACGTGCCCAAGATGGCCGCCGCAAGAAGCGCATACCACTTCAGTGCGAATCATTCCATGGCTGTAATCAGGAATTTCTTTAATGCGCTCTTTGCTGACTGCTGCATAAAAGCTAGGCCATCCGCAACCGGCATCGAACTTAGTATTGCTGTGAAATAGTTCTGTTCCGCATCCTTTGCATACATAGGTGCCACTGTCCCACAAATGCTCATAGGGACTACTGAATGGCCGTTCAGTGCCTTTTTCCCTGAGTACCCTATAGGCATCTTCGCCCAGTTGCTCCCGCCATGCGGTATCTGTCTTTACAACCTCATAATCGCCTTTATTCATCTTCCTGGTTTGATTTTCCTTAGGTGTACCGCAAGCAACAAAAACAGTGGCCATGAATAACACAATACGCCACGTACTGAATCCAATATGCTTCATACAATCAGGAAACAATCCGGGAAAGCAATGGTTTAGGGAACAGTGCCTGAATTTCTTGCCGTAATTTTGTAGTTCATTGAACTTCTTTGCTCACTTTTTAACAGACCACGAACAGGCGCGGCATCATTTTAACGCCGGACTGGTGATGCCTGATCTGATCAGGAACTTTCTGCCGGGTAAGCGATTTCGCGCTGAAAAGGTGTTGCATGAGCAGTTGGATACCGGGGCTAAAGAGTTGTTTCTGGGAAGTTGCCGGCATCTGGAACGAGATAAAATGTTTCACCAGTCTGTGTTCTTTGAGCAGGGAGAAAGCCAGTTGCGCAATCTTTTTCACGAACACAACCTTGGTCAACATATTCCCAGGGTTTGGTTGGCTGCACATCTGGTTCTGGAATTAATGCTGGATCGTGTTTTGATGAAGCAACACCCAGAACTTCTGGACCTTTTTTATGAAAGTTTGGAGAACACGGCAACACCCGCTCTGGAGTCATTTCTTCACGCAAGTTTGGATGTGCATGATCCTCTTTTTTATGAGCGCTGGGGGCGTTTTATTGAGTTGAAGTACTTGTACCATTACACCGATAATGACGCGTTTACCTACAGCCTCATGCGGATATACATGCGCGCAGGTGTCAGCGGCGAATGGAACCTCGCTGCCCGCAATGCAATGAACGAACTGATTCCGGCTTCTGAAGTATGTATTTTTGAAAATCTGAAGCATCTGTGAAACGCGTATTGTTGATGATAACTGCTGTTGTTTTTGCTGCTCCGGCCAGGGGTCAGCAGGTGCGCAAATATGTGAATGAGTTTCTACACATGGGTGTTGGAGCCCGCGCCTTCGCCATGGGCCGGGCCGTGGTGGCCAGCACCCGGGATGCAAGCGCTGGCTACTGGAACCCCGCAGGATTGAGTAGCCTCGACAATCAGATTCAGGCCAGTTTTATGCACGCCTCCTATTATCAGGGTCTGGCCAACTATGATTATCTCGCATTTGCAGCTAAAGGTGCCCAGAACGATGGTTTTGGTTTTGGTGTGGTGCGCTTCGGCGTTGACGGCATCCTGAATACCCTGGATTTGATTCAAAATGGCCAGGTGAATTACGACAGAATCAGTACCTTTTCGGCGGCGGATTATGGTTTCTTTGCCAACTATGGAAAGAAGCTAAAAACCCGCTACAGTAAGGTGGAATACAGTGTTGGCAGCAGCCTGAAAATTATCCACCGCAATGTGGGACCTTTTGCCCGGGCCTGGGGTTTTGGTTTTGATGCTGCCTTTAGGGCAGAGATGCCTGAGGCCGGTTGGAGTTTTGCCCTCGTTGCCCGCGATGTAACCAGCAGCTTCAACGCCTGGGAGTTTTCTTTTACAGACAGGCAAAAAGATGTGCTGGCGCTTACCGGAAACACCATTCCGGAGAAAAGTACGGAAATAGGCCTGCCGCGCTTTATTCTGGGTGCCGCAAAGAACATTCGCAAAGACAAGTGGTTGCTGAATACAGAGTGCAATATGGATCTCACCACTGATGGCAAAAGGAATACGCTCATCCGCAGCAATGTGCTGAGCATAGATCCGCACCTAGGTGCGGAATGGGGCTACCTGCTTCAGGAAGACGATGAAACTAATGTGCTCTTCCTGCGCTGCGGAACCTACAACCTGCAAAGAGAAATGAACACGAGTAACAAACAGGTTTGGCGCGCGCAGCTATCGGCAGGTGCAGGTATTCGTTTTGGCTCTTTTACTCTTGATTACGCCATCAGTGGTTTTGGTCAAAGTGGAACAGGTTTATATACGAACCTGATTTCTCTGAGGTTTGGCGTGAACCGCTGATAAGGTGCTAAGAATGGTATAAGTACAACCCTTCGCGAAAGGTGTTTTTGTGCACATTGACCACCTTTTGAACTTGTGGCGCATAACCCCCGCCCATGGTAACCACTACAGGTATTCCATAGGTTTTACAGGCTTCAAAAACCAAGCGGTCTCGTAGTTGGCAATCTACTTCCGAAAGTGCCAGGTTGCCCAGTTTATCACCTTCAAGTACATCAGCGCCTGCTATGTAAAACATCAGCTCCGGACGGGCTGAATACAGCACTGTGCGCAACGTTTTTTTCAATTGGTTCAGATAGGCCGTTCCACGGGTGCTGGCTGGCAGCGCTACATCAAGGTCCGAAAATACCTTATTGCGCGGCCAAATGCCCTCACCATGCACGCTGCAGGTAAACACCTCGGGAACATCCTTAAAAAGTACAGCGGTGCCATCACCTTGGTGAACATCAAGATCCATAATCAAAACCGAGCGCAGCTTCAGCTCATGGATGGCATAGGCGGCGGAAATCCCTACATCGTTCAGCAGGCAATAAGCCGCACCAAAGTCGTGATGGGCATGATGGGTACCTCCGGCCAGATTAAACGCAACCCCGTGTTTTAAAGCGATGTGCGCAGCTTCCAGGGTTCCGCCGGTAATCAGGAGTTCTCTTTTTACCACCTCAGCGGATTGCGGAAAGCCCGTTCTGCGTACCGCGGTTTCTGGTAAGCGCAAGTTGCGCCATTCCTCCACATAACGCTGGCTATGTACGCGAATAATGTGTTGCTCTGCGGCCTCCTGCGGCGTAAAAAACCCATCTGCTGCCAAAACTCCGTCCTCCATCAGTTGCGCCTGAAGCATCAGGTATTTCACCATAGGAAAAGGGTGTTTTTCCGGAAGTGCTAAGGCATATTCCCGGCACCAAGACGAAACCGGATTCATTAGAAAATTTTACTCAAATATCCCCCATAGAGCGAACCTGCGGCTGCAAGCACCAGCAAAAAATTAGCCAGTGATTTCAAGCGAATGTGCCGGCTGCCAACAAGAAGGTAAGCTATATAAACGGCAATAGGTATAAATAAAAGGCAAACGTCGGTAAACAAGCTGCAGGTTCTTGAAAACAGGAGAAACACCAAACTGTAGGCAAAATAGAATATCAGTACCTGATTGATTCGCCGGGTGCGGATGTTGTTTTTGAAGAAGTTGGCAAACACCTTGAAAAAGGAAAGAATGACCAACAGCAGGCATAGGGCGTAAGGCCACAGTTTTAGAAACTTTACCGTTGAAACATGGGCACCCACTTCAAACATGGCATAACTACCCGCACGGGTTGTATTGATCAGGTACCAAACCGACAACAATAAATAAACCGGCATCAGGATACCCAACAGGGAGGCCAGAAGGTCTTTGAGCGTGATGCGCTTCATTAGAATGATGGCTCCAAGAATGAACAGCAACAGCACCAATAGCTGCAGGCGGAACATAGCGGCTGCCCCAAAACACATAGCCGTAAGGTAAATCAGGACAGACGGGCCTTCGTAAAGGAATAATGAAAAAAGGAAGTTGAAACCGATAAGGATGAAAATATTCGAGAACAACAGCGGATGCAGGCTTAGCTGTTCTGGAACCATGCTGCTGATCAACACATAAAACCATGCCGGCAGGTAGGTATGTGTGTAGATAATATCCTGGTTGATACAAACACGATTCAGCAGCAGGGCCGCAGTGCAAACGAGGGCTGTGGCCAGAAGGTTATTCCATAGCGGGTTAGCTGCTGCCCAATGAAAGAAATCGGGAAAAAACGGAGTATCGCATGGGATGGTTGCGGGAGCATGAAGGTAGGCCAACGGAGTGCGCAGCAGAAGACCAAAGAACAACACCCAAAGGGCGCTGCCTGGTTTTATATTTTGTAGAAGGCGCAACATGGAAACAAAAATGAAGGCTGAAGGTCAATAAGTCAATTTAAGTAGGGAAATCTGTCTGTTTCGCATACAGGGCAGCACCATGCGATTGTATCCGGTTTGTGCCCCTTCTGAGGGTAACAGGGCGGTGAATGAGGTTTCGCTGCGCAGAAGGATTTGCTGCTCCCGGTTGCCGTCTTTATGGAAAAGAACCTGCATCACATTGCCATTTCCTGATTCATTGTAAACCACCATAACTCCGTTCGGGGTGGCGCATATGCCAATACCAGAGAACTGGGAAGCCGATAACAGGGCACTTTGGCGCTTGCGAACCACTTCCTGCCATTCAAATCTTCCTGAAGCAGCAAGGCTGAGTACTATCACCTCGTCGTGGTGGTAATAATTGGTGGTGTTGGTTTGCGAAATGCCACTGATGTAGGTGGTTTCAACACGCTGGGTAACGTAATAGCGCTCCGCAACTACAACCAACCCTCCATCGCTTCTGGGTAACAATTTGCGGATGCGAAAATTACTTAAATAACCTAGGGCATCAGCCTGATTGGCACCCACAATTCCCGCTATGAAATCGCCGCTAAAAGCTGCCTGATCATACCTTACGGCACCCGGTTGTTCGGGTTGAATGGAGGCCATAAATACTCCGGCGGCGCCATCAGTGCCGGCATCGCTGTAAAAACCCGCAATAACCATGCTTTTCAAACTGTCGTTATAACACAGGCGTGCGCTGTTCAGAAAAAACAAACCCCGGCTTAGGTCGTGGCGAATCCAGGCTTGTGCGTTTCGTTCAAAAAAGTAAAGGACCACATGGGAAGATGCGGGGTCGTTTTTTCGCTTGTCCTTCTGTTGTTCGGAGGCCAGCACATAAACATTACCCGGGATATCGGTTTCGAGGTCCAGGATGCGGAAGGCATCCGCCTGAATTTCAAGGGTTTTTTGCGATCTGAACAAGGGTTGGAAGGCTGTATCCATCAGCGCCACATCCAACACCTGGCGACCCTGTCCGTCACGGCTGTCGGCGTAAAATAGCAAATGATGCCCTGAACGGTCTGATGTTCCCAGTACCTGATCCTTATAAAAGTCATAACGGTCAAACTCCAGCAACCTGTTTTTCTGGTTAACCTCTTCCAGTTTGTTGTTTAATTTTTTACAATTCAGCGCAAATACACCGCGATTTCTGTCGCCAAGGCCCGTAAATAAAAGGCAATGGTGTTCCAACAAATGGGCCTTTACCAGTCGTTCCTGACCAAGTCGGTATGTTTTTTCCTGCTGAAAGCTGAGGTTGTGCGAATAATGCTCCAGGGATACCATACCCCGCCCTTCGGCATTCCGCAAACGCAACAGGTACAAACCATCCGCATGCTCCCCGATAACCCTGTTGTATCCGCCGCGCTGGTTAATGCGGGGCACATTGCTGAAGCTGATTGTTTGCGCACAACAACGCCCTGCAATCAGGAAATACATCACAGGCAACAACCGGTTCACGGACAAAACGCGCATATCCACAGGCAGAACAAAGATAGGGCGGCACAGCCACTAACTTTGTAGCCCACATGCGCAGAAACCAAACACAGTTTATCAGGGACCATGAACCGGAGAAAGCCGTACTGGTGGCTGTAGCCTTAAAACAGCCCGGACAGGAATACAGTGCCTCTGAATACCTTGATGAACTTGAAATGTTGGTGCATACCGCCGGTGCCAACACCATCGGTCGTTTTATTCAGAAGTTGGACAAACCGGCTCCGAAAACCTATATAGGAAGCGGAAAGCTGGAGGAAATCAGGGACTTTGTTGCGCTGCACAAGGCTGATATGGTGGTGTTTGATGATGAACTCAGTCCGGCGCAAATACGCAACCTGGAATCAGAATTTAAGGAAGTCAAAATACTGGATCGAAGCAGTTTGATCCTGCACATTTTTGCTCAAAATGCCCAGACAGCCCAGGCAAAATGGCAGGTGGCGCTGGCCCAGAATCACTACCTGCTTCCCCGTTTAACCAGAATGTGGACGCACTTGAGCAAGCAGAAGGGTGGCATCGGTATGCGGGGTCCCGGGGAACAGGAAATTGAAACAGACCGCCGTGGGCTGCGCAATCAGATCAACATCCTCAAAGAGCGCCTGAAAAGTGTTGAAGGCCAGGCCGCAGTGCAGCGCAAAGGCCGGGAGTCTAAGCCCAGAATTGCTCTGGTTGGGTACACGAATGTGGGTAAAAGTACCATCATGAACCTGCTTACTAAGGCCGATATCCTGGCAGAAAATAAACTATTTGCAACCCTGGATACCACCGTTCGTAAGTGGTCGCCACTGAATGAGCATGGCCAAATTGAAGAGTGCCTGATCAGCGACACCGTCGGGTTTATCCGAAAACTGCCCCATGAACTGATAGAGAGTTTTAAAAGTACCCTTTCCGAAGTCTTGGAAGCTGATCTGTTGCTGCATGTTGTTGACGCAGGCAGCCCGCACTTTGAAGCCCAAATGGACGTAGTGAAGGATACACTGAAAGAAATAGGCGCAGGTGAAAAACCAGTATTGCTGGTGTTTAATAAAATAGATGCTTATGTGGCGCCCAAGGATGATTTCGGCATAGAAACCATGAGCCTGGAAGATTTTGAGAAAAGCTGGATGGCGAAAGAACATCATCCTGCCGTGTTTATTTCTGCAGCTAAAAAGCAAAACACCAATCAGCTGCAAGAAGCCATCTTAAAACAGATTCACAAGATAAAAAAGGGCATTACTAAACCAGTGCCCTATTGAAAAAAGGGCATCGCAGGGAATGAATGAACTAATACCTTACAGTTCGTCTTCATTGAAGAAGTAATCATCGTTGGTAGGATAATCACTCCATATCTCTTCAATGCTCTCGTAAGGCTCGCCATCATCTTCAAGTTCTTGCAGGTTTTCAATTACCTCAAGGGGTGCGCCAGAGCGGATGGCATAGTCAATCAGCTCATCCTTGGTTGCAGGCCATGGCGCATCGTCCAGCCAACTTACCAGTTCAAGTGTCCAGTACATAGTAGATTCTGTTTTTCCGCGAATATAAAATTATTCATCCTTTAAAAAAGCAAGTTTAAATTTGGCTTTACCTGAACGGTTCGATTCTTTGTAAAAAACAAACATCATTGCTTGCGGTACCTTTGAATAATCAATGAACCCACAGGAAGAAGCATTGCTTGACTACTGCGAAAGGCACAGCACCGCGGAGCACGAATGGCTGCAGATGTGTGTGCGTAAAACCCATTTAAAACACCTCAACCCGCGCATGCTTAGTGGCCATGTTCAGGGTCGCTTGTTGTCCCTGTTCAGCGGCTTGATGAAACCAAATCTGGTGCTTGATATTGGAACCTTTACCGGATATTCAGCCATGTGCCTGGCAGAAGGACTGGCTCCACAGGGTAAGGTTATTACCCTTGAAGAGGATGTGGAACTGGAACGCTCCATCAGGGAACATATAGCCGCATCGCCCTTCGCTGATCAGATAGAGCCTGTGTTTGAGGATGCTTTACTATGGCTTGGAAATCATGCACAGCTGCAACCAGATATCATTTACCTCGACGCCGATAAAAGCCGTTATCCGCAATACCTGCCGCTGCTGCTTTCTATGATGCGGCCCAACAGCATGCTCATTGCCGACAATACCCTTTGGAGCGGAAAGGTGCTGGATGCAGGCACAACGCATAAGGATACCGATACCCAGGCCATAGACCAATTCAATAAAATGCTGGCAGCCCAGGAACAACTGGAGGTATTTCTGCTTCCCCTTAGGGATGGATTGAGCATCGCGCGTAAAAAGAACTGAACAAGCAGGCACCAACCTGTGTTAACTGCTCATGCGTATGCAACGCAAAGCAGATTTACCGCAGAAAACCTGCGCCGAATGTCAACGGCCCTTCAATTGGCGCAAAAAATGGGAGCGCGACTGGGCAACGGTGCTTTATTGCAGCGATCGTTGTCGAAGTGTAGCAAAAAAATCAAGAAACCAGGCGCGCCCTTCCACTGAAACCGGCATATGAACGCGGTAACCCTTATCTATCCCCATCAGCTTTATGCCGCAAATCCGGCCTTGGCGCAGGGTAGACCTGTTTTGTTGCTGGAAGATGTACTGTTTTTCCGGCAATATGCTTTTCATAAGAAAAAGATAGCCTTCCACAGGGCCACCATGGCCGGTATGCTTGAGAAGCTGCAACAACAGGGTTACAGCACCCGCTTGGTAACATCCCGGTCGGAGGAGGCGGAAACCTCGGCGCTGCTGCGCTCCTTGCACCAACAGGGTGTTCAGGTGTTGCATGTTGTTGAACCTGATGATTACCTCCTGGACCGCAGGCTGGCTCGGGAAGCAATGCGCTGGGGGATGCGCCTGGTGTATTACAGTAATCCAGGTTTTATCATCAGTCGCAGTGAGGGTGCCGAATGGCTGAACAACAACAGGATTCACCAGACCAGCTGGTATATGCACTTCCGCAAATCCCTCGATATTCTGATGGATCCGCAGGGAAAGCCACAGGGAGGTGCCTGGACCTTCGACACGGACAACAGACAAAAAACCCCTGCAGGATTTATTCCGCCCCAATTACCCGGAATTCCTATCGATGCACATATCAGTGAGGCCATACGCAGTACACTTGAAGAGTTTCCGGATAATCCAGGCAGCCTGGACACATGGGAGTATCCGGTTAGCCATGATGCAGCCGAGGCATGGCTGAATGTTTTTCTAGATCAACGGTTTAACCATTTCGGCAGGTATCAAGATGCCATGCTTCCAGGGGCCTCCTTCCTGTTCCACTCGGTAATAAGCCCTATGATGAATGTGGGGTTACTCACCCCTGACCGGGTGTTGGACCGCGCTATAGAAGTGGCTGAAGCAGGAAAGGTGCACATAGCTTCTCTGGAGGGTTTTGTTCGCCAGATATTGGGCTGGAGGGAATTTGTACGCGCCGTTTACCACCACCGGGGAACAGCAATGCGCACAGCCAATGCCCTGCAACTGGAGGCGCCTATGCCCAAGGCGTTCTATACCGGAACTACCGGCATATACCCTTTCGACGAGTCGTTAAAACGCTTACTGAACACGGGTTACAGCCACCACATTGAACGCCTCATGATTCACGGCAACCTGATGTTGCTGCTGGGTATTCATCCCAATGCGGTGTATCAGTGGTTCATGGAACTGTTTATTGATGCATATGACTGGGTGATGGTGCCAAATGTATATGGCATGAGCCAATACGCCGATTTCGGGGGAATGGTAACCAAGCCTTATGTGTCGGGTTCTGCCTATCTGCATAAAATGGGACACTTTGCAAAAGCCGCCTGGTGCGCAGAGTGGGATTCTCTGTACTGGATGTTTATTCAAAAACATCGAGAGTCCTTGCGGAAAAACCCACGCATGGCCATCCCTGTAGCTTCGCTTGGACGCATGAACGAAGAGAAACTGCGCGCAATGAGCCTAACGTTTGTTGGCCTGAAAACCCGCCTGGGAATGATTTAAAACCGGCCTGGTTTATTCTTTTTCCAGGGCGCGACCCAGCATATCGGGGTTGATGTTCTTACTGGCCTTAGCCCCCATCTTTTTCAACTCCTCAACACGGCGTACCAGATTACCGGTGCCGTCTACCAGTTTTTTCATGGCATCCGAATAGGTGTCTTTTGCCTGGTCCATCTGACGGCCAACTTTAATCAGGTCATCGGCAAAGCCAGAGAATTTATCATACAGGTCTCCGGCCTTTTTGGCAATTTCCAGGGCGTTTTTGTTTTGATTTTCCTGCTTCCAGATGCTGGCCACTGTGCGCAGGGTTGCCAGCAGGGTGCTGGGACTCACAATCACTATGCGCAAATCCCAGGCATAGGTGAACAGGTCCACGTCACCTTGAACAGCCAACGCGAACGAAGATTCAATAGGTACGAACATGAGCACAAATTCGGGTGTGTTCAGGCCGCTGCCGCTGGGGTAGTTTTTTTCGGAAAGTAATTTGGCGTGCGAGCGCATGGACAGGATATGTGCCTTCAGGTGCTTTTCCCTGTCTGCCTCATTATCTGCCGCCATAAAGGCTTCATATGCGGTAAGGCTCACCTTGGAGTCGATAATCAGGTGCTTCTGGTCGGGTAGGTTTACCACCACGTCAGGTCTGATGGTGTCGCCGGATTGGTTTTCGGTTTGAAATTGCGTGGTATATTCTTGACCCTTGGAAAGCCCGGAACGTTCCAGTACCCGTTCCAATATCACCTCGCCCCAGTTGCCCTGTTTTTTTGTGTCGCCTTTCAACGCTTTAGTAAGGTTTTGTGTTTCTTCCGTTACCTGTTGGTTGAGCTTAGTGAGCATTTCAATCTGGGTTTTAAGCTCGGTGGCACTGCGCTGGCTCTCACCGTGGGTGTCGTTCACCCGTTTTTCAAATTCGTTGAGTTTCGTTCTTACCGGATCAAGCAAGGTTTTCAGTGTGTCAGTATGCTGCTCGCGCAGGGCCTTACTCTGATGTTGTAAATTATCAAGGGCAATTTGCCCGAAGGCTTCGCGCAACTGGGTCTCCAACTTCTGAGAAAACTCGTTGCGCTCCTGAACCTTTTCTTCCAGAGAACGGATGCGTTCCTGCGCGGTGGAAACAGTGGCGTGTTGTTCGTTTTCACGCTGTCTGTTGCGGTTCATCAGAACCACATAAGCCACTAAAACTCCCAGTACAATTCCAACCAAAAGCGCGACGATATCCATAACAGCAAAGATACTTCAGGCGCATTAATGCCCTGCTGCCCCTCAAGGAATTAGCTCCGAAAAGCAATCAAAAATTAATGTTGAAGTTCAAAAAAACTGCGAACAGAAAGCAGAGCATCATTGTTTATCAATCTGTGACTACCAGCGTAGCAAATCCAAGACTTCAATTCGTTCAGCAGGCAACCGCAGAGGTTCGCAGCAACATCACCAGGCACCCCATGTATCGGGGAATCTCCAACCTTAAGGGCATCAGAACCATGATGGAACATCATGTTTATGCTGTGTGGGACTTCATGAGCTTGTTGAAGTCCTTGCAATCCGGGCTTACCTGCGTCAGCGTTCCCTGGTTTCCAAGAGGCCATGCGGAAACCCGATTCTTTATCAATGAAATCGTGCTGGGTGAAGAATCGGATGTTGATCCTGAAGGAACCCGCATCAGCCATTTTGAGCTGTACCTGAAGGCAATGGAGCAGGCCGGTGCGAACACAAGTGGCATCCGAACATTTATAGACCACCTGCAGCAGGGTAGCAATCTGGAGGGCGCTTTTCACGCGGCTAATACGCCGGAAGCCGCCAGAACCTTTGTGCGCTATACCCTTCAGGTGGCAACCAATGAGCCCTTACATGTGGTAGCCGCGGTATTCACTTTTGGCCGTGAAGACCTTATTCCTGATATGTTCTTGGAGTTGATACGCGAAATAAAAGCGCATGATCCTAAAAGTTTGGAATTGCTCAGCTACTATCTGGAACGCCATATAGAAGTTGATGGTGACCATCATGGTCCCCTGTCATGGAACATGGTTCAGGCACTATGTGGTGAGGATAACAGCAAATGGGCTGAGGCGGCTGAGGCATCGGTGGCTGCACTGCAACACAGGCAACAGCTTTGGAACGCTGTTCATGCGCTGTTGTAATGATCCCTGCCGCGTAATTTTGATGCGTGCCCCAGTATAACCCGGTCGTTTCGCTCACCCCCCTGGGCTGCCTGCTGAATACCCTTTTACGGGCGGCGTTTTTTTTGGTGCATCTGGTGATGGGCAAAGCGTGGAAGAAACCGCTCCGAAACTTCGAGGAAAACCCCGCTACCTATTCCAGGAAAGAGCTGGTTTACTTTGGCTATAAGTATTATGCATACCCGCACCTGCAAGGTGAAACACCTGATTTAGAAGCCCATTTCAGGACTCAGCCGTTCCGGTTGAAAGCACAGACCAACGCGGAACCAGGTTGCTATATGAGTGTGGGTGGAGACTTAATGCCCTACAAGGTGCTGATGGAAGCCGATACCAGTTTTTTGTGGGAAGAAGCCAAAGGCTTTTTCGATGCCGATGTGGTGTTTGCCAACCTGGAAACACCCATCGATGCTTCCAAACCAGCCTCCTGGGTTCCGGAAGTGATGCTGAACAACATGTATTTCAACGGAAATGAAGCCCTGTGGCAATTGTTTACCCATGCGGGAAAGGGACGTTACGACGTGCTTTCTGTTGCCAACAACCACATGTTGGATCAGGGTTATTCAGG
>CANHRE010000071.1 GCA_947463095.1 Flavobacteriales bacterium
TGAAACTCAAGCAGGGTAAGATCTTCCTCGATGGCCATGGCCCTGTTGCCGGTTTGGGCGTACAGGTCGGCAAGCTGTGCCCCGTAAGCTCTGGGGTCGCCCGCATTCATACGCGCTTGTTCATAGGCCCGGATGGCTTCTGAAAAAAGGTTTCTTCTGGAGAAGGCGGCAGCGAGTTTTTCCTCCTGGTTCCCGGGCATGCGGCGGGCCTCTTCATGCAGCCGTGCATACAGCACATTGGCTTGTTCTTTCTGTCCCTGACGCGCCAGAAGGTAGCCTTCGTCCACCTTGTAATGCCAGAGCATCGGGTATTTACGTGCGCGCTTCTTCACCCATTTCAGGGCCTGATCCCAGGCATTTTGCTCTATCAGGCATTGCAGGTACTGGTCATACAAATACAGCGAGGTAGGGTCGGCATTGCTCAGCTGCTCATACACCACAGCAGCTTTATCAAATTCCCTGTTGGCATAATACTGCCGGGCCAGCAACTCATTTTGTCCCTGAGCCTGAAGCACCGGCATACAGGGCCATAACAACAAGAAGCAGTAAATTTTACGTAGCAGCTGCATGCGCATGATGTCCTTCAAAAAGGCTTCCAAAGTTACCCGTTCTTTTGAACCCGGAATATGCTTCCAAAAATCTATTCAGGCTTCAAAGCCCATTGAAACAGGATTAGAACCGAAGCAGCCTGCTCAGAACAAAGGTTTAAAGTCTGCGGGTTTCAGCGAAGGGTGATGGTGGTGTACCAGATAATGGCAGCGGGTGCGCAGGGGCATGATGCCGGCGCGGTACAGGCGGAAGAACAGGTCCCAGTCTTCACCGCCCCAGGAGGTGATGGCTTCGTTGAGCATCCCGCTGCGCTCTAGATGTTCTTTGGTACAGGCCAGGTTTCCGGTTCCGGCGCTGTGGTATTTCCAGCCATCCTCGGGTTTCGGGCCAAGCATAAAGCGGCAAACGGGCACCCATGCGCTGTATGTGCTTACGTATCGGCTGAGCAGCCGGCCCAGATTGGGAGGCACAGACATATCTGCATCGCAGATAAAGTACAGGCTTCCTTTGGCCTGCCTGATGGCACGGTTGAAGCATCGGCTGCGGGCAAAGGTTTCCGAAACACTGCTGAACACCAGCGTGCCGTCCCAGCGCTCGCGGATGGCAGCTTCCAGGCCCGTATGATCGCTGCTGCCGCAATCGGCCACCGACAAGGCGATACGGGCACCCTGCTTCCGTGCTGCAAGCAGGGAAGGCAGCAGCACGTTCAGGAAATGGTCCGAGCGATTCAGCAAGCCGGTGCACACCCAAATTTCTTCCGCTTCACGCCTGAACAGCCTATTCCAGGAAACGCTGAGTACCCCGCGCAGATCGGTGAACAGGGTTTGCCAGCCTACCAACCTCCTTTGAGGGCTTTTCAGCAGAAACCAGGCCAGCCGCTTGAGGTGTTTCATGAAGGATTCCTGCGCTGTTGAAGCGTTTTGCGTTTGTCCAGAAAAATCCAGGGTATATAAGCAACGGCAAAGTTGGCCAGTGCAGCCATTTCTGCACCCAGCACATACCAGGGCCAGGGTCCCAGATGGTCGAGCAACGAAGCTGTTGGCGGTTTTTCACAGATGAACAGGTAGTTGGCGCCGATGCTCAGGTTGACCACGATGGCCACCAGTAGAAAAACGTTGAGCGCCACCATGGCCTTTAGTATATGACGCGGCCAGGGCCTCATATCATAGACAACTGTTGCATATACGATGGCAAGGATCATCCCCGGGTGGGCAATCCAGTAGCGGAAATACATGAAATGAGGAAACTCCTCTTTCAGATCGGGGGTGAGTGTTGCCTGAAACATGGCGGCCAGCGCCCAGAAATAAAGGATTTCATACCACCACTGTCGCTTCCACACCAGTACCATAACGATGGCCAGGTTGGAGAAACGACACAGCTGCAGCGGAAGATGTCGGCGCACGTCGAAGGTGCCGGCACTCAGTTCCAGCAGCGTCCACACGATCCAGGCTCCGGCAATACAGATGCCGATAAGGCTTCCCAGTCGGTGTTGCCATATGGCGTTAAGGTGTTTTTTTGCAAGAAGCGGGATGAAGATGATGCCGAGCAGGCTGATGCCCATAGCCAGCATGTGGCTTGCACTCCACTGGGTAAAAGGCTCATGTTGGAGCATATACAGCCTGATTTCCTCCCGGAAAGAAGATTCCATAATGCCGAATTAAAAGAAAAAAAATGAATGCCTTTAAATATCAGAGCTTTTGCTGCCAATTCCAGGCATCGCGCAGCATTGCTGCAAGGCTGTGTTCTGCGTTCCAGCCCAACACCTCTTTTGCCCGTCCGGGATTGGCCCAGAGTTCGGGAACATCGCCCTGGCGCCGGGGTCCCATCACTCTGGGTACGAGCACTCCGTTCACCTGTTCAAAGGTTTCTACGAGGGTTTTTACGGATATGGGTTTCCCGGTGCCCAGATTAAACACTTCCCAATGCGGACGATCCTGCACTTGTTGCAAACGATTCAATGCGGCCACATGTGCTTCCGCCAGGTCCATCACGTGCAGATAATCACGTACCGCGGTACCGTCGGGGGTTTGGTAATCTTCGCCGAAAATGGTCAGGGATTTGCGCAATCCGGCGGCAGCCTGGGTTACATAAGGCACCAAGTTGTTGGGAACACCCAGGGGTAGTTCACCGATATGCCCACTGGGATGAGCTCCGATGGGGTTGAAATAACGTAGACAAATGCTCCGGAATATGCTTGCATCGAACAAAATGCGTTCGCCCATCTGCTTGGTGCTTCCATAGGGCGACATGGCAGGAGGCAGCGGGGTATCTTCATCAACAGGCATATGCGCTGCCGATCCGTAAACCGTAGCTGAAGAGGAGAAAACCACATTGCGCACTCCATGTTCCTGCATGGCCTCCAACAGACATATCAGTCCGCCGATGTTGTTGTGGTAATATTCCAGCGGCTTTTCGGAGGATTCGCCTACGGCCTTGAGGGCGGCAAAGTGGATGACCGCGTCTATGTTGTGACCCGTAAACAGGGCCTTTAAATCTGCTGCGGAAGTGACATCGCCCTTGATGAAGAGCGGTTTTTCACCGGTGATACGGGCAATTCCTTCCAGTACATCTTCTGACGAATTACAGAGGTTGTCAAAAATCACAGGCCTGAATCCGGCTTCCATCAGGCTCACCACGGTGTGTGAACCGATAAACCCCATTCCTCCTGTTACCAGCACCTGCTTCATTCAGGAAATTCTGCTTACCCTACCTTGTTCCAAGCGGTATTGTTGTCCGCTTTCGGGACAAGTGGCCAAGCCTTCCGCATTAAATTCCAGCTTCTGTCCGAACTCACTCATCCAGCCGGTTTGCCGGGCTGGGTTTCCCACCACCAGGGCGTAATCTGGTACATTTTTCGTTACCACAGCGCCGGCGCCTATGAACGCAAATTGGCCAATATCGTGGCCACAAACGATGGTAGCATTCGCCCCGATGCTGGCGCCCTTGCCCACATGGGTTTTGGCGTACTGATCGCGGCGGTTAACCGCGCTGCGGGGGTTGATTACATTGGTGAACACACAACTTGGGCCCAGAAACACATCGTCATCGCAGGTAACGCCGGTATAGATGCTCACGTTGTTCTGCACCTTCACATTGTCGCCCAGCACTACATCGGGGCTGATGACCACATTCTGCCCAAAATTGCATTTCCGGCCGATGGTACAACCGCTCATGATGTGCGTAAAGTGCCAGATTTTGGTTCCTTCGCCAATGCGGCAACCTGCGTCAATCACCGCTGTTGGGTGCGCGAAATATGACTGCTCCTGATGTTGATCCATTTTCTGCGAAAATACCGTATTAACGCTGAATTCTGGTTTCAGCCCTCTTTGTCGCAGCAAAAAAGTAAAACAAGCATTTGAAACACTGGCATTCTTTTTGATAGATTCGCGGCAGTGATGCAGGTCATCCGCCATTGGACGTTACTAATTATTACCACGTTCAGCCTGTTGGTTCAAACAGGCCGGCTGCCGGATTTTATGAACTCCGGCCTCAGCGAGAAGCATCAGCCCCTTCCTGATTCAGGCGAGGTTCAACTAAGCGAAAGCGCACAGGAAAGTGAAGACAAATCTTCATTCGGCTTTTCAGGCGATTTGCTTCCTGCGGAATTCCGGCTTGTTCCGGCTCAGAGCCTTCATTGGGCACAGACTCCTTACCACTTTCTCCCTCAGCGTAGCTTTTCTGAACGCCTGTACCTGAGAAATCGGGTGCTGACTATTTAATAGGCTGCTTCAGCTTTAAGGCCCTGCCATGAGGCCTGTTCATGGTTCATTTCTCTTTACAAATCTTTTAAAAACCCTGCCCGGGGTGATGACATGGTGCAGCGCGATTGTTATGCCTGCGTTTTGTCTTCAAGAGGGAAAAAGCAAAATATGCACACCGAAAACCATCATTTTAACGAAGATGCGGCGCTGGAACATTTAAGGCATTACCTGCCTTCCCAGGCTCCGCTGAAAGATTTTATACATCACAATACCCTGCATGCCTTTCAGGATAAAACCTTCCATCAGGCCATGCAGGAAGCCAATACCATTTTCGGTTACCAAACCTATATGCAATTGGGCGAGTATCAACAGGCCTATGCACGCGGTGAGGTTAAAGAAGAAGTGCTGAACCGCATCATAGAAAGGTATCGCCGCCCTGATGAATCAGCAGCGGCATTGCGTGATAACTTGCTGCATGCGGTACCCGAAACAGACCGCTCCTCGCGCATCGGGCGGCTGCGCAGCGAATGGAAACACCGCTTCAGAGTCAATCTTGACAAGGCCATTCATCCGGTGCTGTTTCGCCTGGCTTGCGGGTTTCTGGATCAAGGCATTGCCATTAGTCCATTCCCGGCGGTGGAACAGGATTTTATGCGTTCTCTGCGTGAACTGGAAGCACAAAGTTTAGTGCCCTTGTTCCGCAGCAAGTGTGCAAAGGAGCTGTTCTTCAGCGAGAACCTGAACATAGAAACCTTGCTGAAATTGCTGGTTGGCGATGCGTCCTTGTATGAACGTTACCTGTTCGACCAGCAGTTTGCCCATCCCGGCTGGTCAGGCATGATAGCCGTATTAGAAGCCGCGCCGCAATCATTGCTGCAAAAGCGCAGTATTCGCCTCAGCGACTGGATTATCCTTGAACTGCTTCTGGAGATAGACGCCCTGGACCGCAAGTTTGGTGTAGGCAAATGGCAACCTTTGGCCAGCAAAGCACAAGCGCAAAAAACGGCTTTGTTCGCGCCTGTAGGTGAAGATTCTGAGTTCAGGTTGCTACAAATCTGGCAGGAAGTCTTTGAGTGGAGCTATTACGATCAGGTGTTGCGCGGCATGCTGGAAACAGAACCCTGTAAAGATCCGCAGCCTGCCATGCGCTCCTTTGATGCCTTTTTCTGCATTGACGACCGGGAATGTTCGCTGCGCCGGTATGCTGAAACCCTGGACCCCAACTGCCGCACCTTCGGCACACCGGGCTTTTTCAATGTTCCCTGCTACTATCAGCCTGAACATGGTGCGCATTTAACCAAGATTTGTCCTGCGCCCATGCAGCCTCGTCATCTGATCAGAGAATACCAGACCCGCAGCTCCAAACGCAGCAACGATGCCCATTTTACCAAGCGTTCACACGGGCTGGTATTTGGATGGCTCATCTCACAGACCCTGGGGTTCTGGGCGGCGCTGCGCCTGTTCCTGAACATCTTCAAGCCCGGCATCAGCCCGGCTACCAGTTATTCCTTCAGCCACATGGACAAACATGCGCAGCTTACCGTTGAAAACCGCGACCCCGATGACCGCATTGACGGCCTTCAAGTAGGCTTCAATGCACAGGAAATGGCTGATTGCGTAGCAGGTTTACTGCGCAGTACCGGTCTGACCGAGGGATTTGCCCCGCTGGTTTATATGGTCGGCCATGGAGCCTCCAGCATCAATAATACCCACTACGCGGGATACGATTGCGGCGCTTGTTCCGGCAGACCCGGTTCGGTAAATGCCCGAGCCATTTCATATATGGCCAACCACATCAAGGTGCGCGAAATACTGCAGGAACGCGGCATTCAAATTCCTGCTTCCACCATATTCATCGGCGCGCTGCATGATACTACCCGCGACGAAATTGAATGTTATGATGTGGAAGCCATTCCTCAGGAACACAAAAAACAGCATGAACACAACATGCAGGTGCTGCGTGAAGCCTTGGACCTCAACGCCAAAGAACGCGCCCGCAGGTTCATCCTGACCGACAACAGCAGGTCTGCCGATGAAGTGCATGAACTGGTAAAACGCCGCTCCGTGTCGCTTTTTGAGCCCCGTCCCGAGCTGAACCATGCCACGAATACCCTTTGTATTGTGGGAAGAAGAAACCTGACACGTCAGGTATTTCTGGACCGACGTGCATTTCTGAATTCGTACGATCCGGCCAAAGATTCCACAGGACAATACCTGCAAGGCATTGTTGGTGCTGCGGCCCCTGTTTGCGGCGGAATCAACCTGGAATACTATTTCTCACGGGTGGACAATTATCGCCTCGGGGCGGGTACCAAGCTGCCTCATAATGTGATGGGGCTGATTGGCGTGGCCAACGGTGCCGACGGCGACCTGCGCACCGGCCTGCCTGTACAGATGATTGAAGTACACAGCCCCATGAGGCTGATGATGATCATTGAGCAAAGTCCGGAACTGGTGCTGGATGTCATCCGCAGAAATCCGGCCACCTACAACTGGTTCGAACAAAACTGGATTCACCTGGTGGCCATTGATACGGACCGTAAGCAAATGTGGCTGTTCCACGACGGAGCCTTCCAACCCTACACACCAGCCATAGCTCAGATTCCCAAAACAGCCGACTTCCGTCTGCTGACCGATGTTTCACACGAAGACATACCCGTACATCTGATTCAACAAAGCGCATGAACTCAAACCTCATCATCAACTTGTTTATATTGATTCCCGCAGCGGGGTTCCTGCTCAGCCTGTTCATTCCCGAACATCGCGAGGTAGTTCTGTCGCGCATCGCTTTCCTGACCGCGGGCAGCAACCTGCTGGCGTTCGTGGTGTTTGCGCTTTGGTGGCTCTTCCACGGTGCAGTTCCGCTGAACATCCGCGACATTTATCTGTATAATGCCGGGCCTAAGGATTCCTTCCTGCTCGACTTCTATTTTGACCGAATCACGGCGGTGTATATGATTACCGGCTCATTGCTTACGTTCCTGATTACCATTTACAGCAGATATTACCTGCACCGCGAAGCCGGCTACAAGCGGTTCTTCAACACCATCCTGTTTTTTTACCTGGGCTATACCATCACCATTTTCGGCGGAAATTTTGAAACCCTGTTCATCGGATGGGAGTTTCTGGGTATTTCCTCATTCCTGCTGATTGCCTTTTACAGGGACCGCTACCTGCCCGTGCGCAATGCCGTGAAGGTGTTTTCCATATACCGCATTGGTGACCTGGGCATCCTCCTAGCCATGTGGGCCAGCCATCATCTGTGGCATGAGAACATCACCTTTGCCAAGCTGAATAACGCCCAGTTGGTGCACGACCATCTGTTGAACCACAGCAACGCGGGCGTGTTCATCTCGCTGATGTTATTGCTGGCTGCGGCTGCGAAATCTGCGCAACTGCCCTTCTCAAGCTGGCTGCCCCGCGCCATGGAAGGACCAACACCTTCCAGCGCTATCTTTTACGGCTCGCTGTCGGTGCATTTCGGAGTATTCCTGCTGCTGCGTACCTTTCCCTTCTGGGAACATCAGATTTCTGCGCGCATCATCATCGGGGCGCTGGGCCTGTTCAGCAGCTTGGTGGCTACCAGTATTGCCAGGGTTCAGTCTTCCATCAAAACACAGATTGCCTATGCTTCCATCGCGCAAATCGGGTTGATTTTCGTAGAAATAGCCTTGGGGCTGGAAGGATTGGCGCTGATTCACTTCGCCGGAAACGCGTTCCTGCGCACCTACCAGTTGCTGGTTTCACCTTCTGTGGTAAGTTATCTGATTCGGGAACAGTTTTATGACAAGACTGCCGAAACCGGGAAAACTGCCACTAAACCCCTTAGCCGACTGCGTGCCAGCATCATCATGCTCAGCCTCAGGGAATGGAATCTGGACATATTCATGAACAAAGTAGTGTTTCATCCCATCAAGCGCATCGGGCATCAACTGGATTTTCTGCGGTTTAAAAATGTGGTGTTTTACTTCCTGCCTTTGTATGTAGCAGGGCTGTTGGGGCTTTACTACAGAAAATCCATTCCCGACATGTGGCTGAACATTCTTCCTATGGTTTGCTCCGGACTGGGTTTACTGATGGTGCTGAAATCTTTTTCAGAACGAAATTCGCCTCGTCTGGCCTGGATGCTGCTGATCATGAATCACTTCTGGATTGCACTGGCTGTTTCCTTTAACGACCATTTTGAACTGAGTCATACCATCACGTACTTAAGCGGTATCGTGGTTTTCGGAGGCACCGGGTTATTCAGTCTGTTCAGGCTTCGCAAGGAAGAACCCGGATTTTTCAGCCTGAACCGTTACTACGGACATGCGCATGAACATCCGCGCTTCGCTTTCCTGTTTCTGGTGGCCTGCCTCGGATTAATGGGCTTCCCCATTTCTTCCACCTTTATTGGGGAAGACCTTATTTTTAGCCATATCCATGAACATCAGTTCTGGCTTGCGCTGTTTAATTCCAGCGGATTTATCATCGGTGGAATTTCGCTGATGCGCATCTATGCGCGTCTGTTCCTCGGTTCGCATGTCAAAACCTATCATCCTACCGCCATTCAATCTTCTTAAAAAAATGAACAACATCATCAAGAAAACGATATTGGGGTTATGCCTATTCCCCTTCGCCATGCAGGCATTCAGCCAAACAGGCGAGAAAGAGGCATTAAAGGTCAACCTGAACCAGGATGGAAGCCACTATGTGCAGGCGACCATGCTGAATCAGGTTTGGCTGCGCTACAATCAAAGTCAGCCGGGAACCCTGATGCAGGGTGTAGCTGCTCCAAATACATTTGACATTGGGCTGCGCCGCACCCGCTTTCAGTTATTCGGGCAGATTAACGACCGTGTTTTTGTGTATTTCCAGTTTGGGCAGAATAACTTCAATGCCCAGTCGCAATACGCAGGAAGCCGGAAAGTGGCTGCCTTTTTTCACGATGCAGTCTGCGAATACAAGGCTTCAAAAGGTAATCAGCTAAAGCTGGGCGCAGGCCTGACCATTGCCAATGGCCTTTCGCGTTTTTCGCAGCCCTCCATTGGCACCATCATGACTATGGATGTCCCGGTATTCGCTCAGGCTACTGTGGACCAGACCGATCAGTTCAGTCGCAAGTTATCCGTTTATGCACGTGGTCAGATTTCGAAGCTCGATTATCGTTTCTCGCTGAGTGACCCCTTCCCTATTACCACCAATGGACAAACACTGCCCGCTTTGAGCAGCCATTCCACCTTCGCCCAGAGAGGCCGACACCTGCAGTTGCAGGGCTACCTGATGTGGCAGTTTCTGGAACATGAAGCAAATACCACACCGTACATGACCGGAACCTATCTGGGCAAAAAGAAGGTGTTTAACGTTGCTGTTGGCGCCATACATCAACGCAATGCGATGTGGCGCAGCAGTGGTGCCGACACGCTGTATCAGGACATGAATCTGTTTTGTGTAGAATCGTACCTGGACATGCCGCTGAACAAGGAAAAAGGAACCGCGATTTCTGCCTATGCAGGTGCGTTTATCACCCAGTACGGCAAGGATTATCTGCGCTTCAACGGCATCATGAATCCTGCAGGGGCAAGTTCCATAATGGGTTTAGCCACAGATGCCGGATCGCAGTTTGGGAACGCATATCCGATGTTTGGCAGCGGGAAAGTGCTTTATACCCAAGCCGGTTACCTGCTTCCCTCCAAAGTGCATTTAGGCAACGGCAGACTTATGCCCTATGCTTCAGCATCGCTGGCCCGCTTTGACCGCCTGCAATCAAAGCCTTGCAATACATTTAATGCAGGCGTCAACTGGCTGCTGCAAGCACATAAAGCCAAAATCACCCTGGATTATCAAAACAGACCCGGATATCTGGTACACGCCAACGGCAGCGTGGAATCCGGTGCCAGACGTTCTGCCGTGACCATGCAATACCAAATCTTTTTCTAAGCCCTGAAAACAAAAATCATCATTATGAAAGCCACTCATAACACCATGCCCAAAGACGGATTGTCCGGGCTAAAAGAAAACCTGAGCCAGGACGCGCTTAGCGGCTTCCTGGTATTCCTGCTGGCCCTGCCCCTGAGTCTGGGCATCGCACGCGCCAGCGATTTCCCACCCATCATGGGGCTGATCACAGCCATGATAGGCGGCTTGTTTGTTTCTCTGTTTGCCGGTTCAAAGCTGACCATCAAAGGTCCTGCCGCCGGACTCATTGTGATTGTTGCCGGAGCCGTAGCCGAGCTGGGTCACGGTGATGTAAATCTGGGCTGGAAATACGCCCTGGGTGCCGTGGTTGTTGCCGGCGCCATTCAGATGCTGTTCGGGCTGATTCGCCTGGGCTCTCTGGTGGATTTCTTCCCCCTCAGCGCCGTCCACGGCATGCTGGCCGCCATCGGCATCATCATAATCAGCAAGCAAACACATATCCTGCTGGGTGTTAATCCTAAGGATGAATTGGGTAAACCTCTGGTAGAACCGCTTTCACTCATCGGCAGATTGCCCGACACCTTTGCACATCCGGTAGTTGCTGCTGCCATCGTGGGACTGGTGAGTCTGATGATTGTATTCCTCTGGCCCCGCGTGAAACAATCTTTTCTGAAGAAAATCCCTGCGCCCATCGTGGTGCTGCTGGTGGCCATACCCCTGGCAAAGTATCTGGCGCTGGGCAAAACCCAATTGGTACACTTCGACCATAACCTGGCTGAAACCTTGGAGGTAGATGTGGATTTTGGCGGCATGGCGCAAACCGGCATTTTCATAAAATATGTCATCATGTTCGCACTGGTCGGAAGTCTCGAGTCACTGCTTACCGTAAAAGCTGTTGACATGCTGGACCCCTGGCACCGCAAGAGCAAAGCCAACAAAGACCTGGTGGCAGTGGGGGCAGGAAACATGCTTGCCGGTGTATTCGGCGGCCTTCCCATGATCAGTGAAGTTGCCCGAAGCAGCGCCAACGTGAACAACGGCGGCCGCACCCGCTGGGCAAACTTCTTCCACGGTATTTTCATCATGATTTTCCTGATTCTGGACCTGCAATTCAACGACCTGATTCCCACTCCAGCCCTCGCTGCCATGCTGATTGGTGTTGGATTTAAACTGGCCAGTCCTAAAGAATTTGGCCTGATGGCCAGAGTAGGCACCGAACAGTTGATTATTTTCATCACCACCATCATGGTAACACTTGCAACAGATTTGCTGATTGGCATCGGAGCCGGCATCGTGACAAAACTGATTACCCAACTGATTTTTGGAGCGCCCATAGGTGCCATATTCCGCGCACATACCGCCCTGCACGGCAACAGATTAAAGGTGGCCGGAGCTGCTGTATTCAGCAACTGGCTGGGTATCAAAAAGCAACTGGTGAAGATTCCGTTGTCCACTCATGCCACCATTGACCTGAGTGCCTGCAACCTGGTGGATCATACTGTTTCCGATAACCTGCACCACCTGCAACGCGATTTTGAACATGCAGGAGGTTCGCTTCAGGTGATTGGGCTGGATGAATTCAAACCTGCATCTAAGAGCAAGCATGAACACGCCGCCCTTAATAAGCCTAAAACAGGCAGAAAGAGCCTGCGGGAATCTGTAGAAAGTATCAAAAAATAAGAATCAAAAATAAGCAGTCCTGTGGGGAAGACCGGGGTTTATCCCTGGGCTTCCATCCAGGATTCAAACAGTTGGTCGTAGGTGCCCTGCAATTGCCCAATCTGCTTCCCCATGGCTTCATATTCCTGGCCGAGTTTCCCCACCAGTGCTAAATCAGCGGCGACGGCAGGATCAGCCAATCGCGACTCCATTTCGGCGCGGGCGGCTTTAAGTTCATCCAGCCGTGTCTGCAATGTCTCCAGCTCTTTCTCCATTTTGCCGAGTTTGTTTTTTTCTTCGGAAGTTTTGGCGGGCGTCGTTGTAACAGCCTGCTTTTCCTGCTTCAGCGGCTTAGGTTCCTGAACGGCCATCATTTCCTGCCTGCGTGCAAACCACTCGTTGAATTCGGGATAGGAGCCCGGATACTCTTTAATCAGGCCATCTTCCACATACCATATTTTGTTGGCTACTTCTGAAACGAAATAACGGTCGTGACTCACCAGCACAAAACTCCCTTTGTAGTTTTTGAGGGCCTCTGCCAGCAATCCGGAGCTCTGGATATCCAAGTGGTTGGTAGGTTCGTCAAGCAGCAGCAGGTTGCTCTCTTGCACCAGGGTTTTAGCCAGTGCCACGCGTGCTTTTTCACCGCCACTGAGCAGCTTGATTTTCTTAAATACCGAATCGCCTGTAAACAGAAAACATCCCAGTACCGTACGCACCTCCCGCTCCGTGAGCAGGGGTGCGGCATGACCCAGTTCGTCCAGCAGGTTTCGGCTCAGGTTGAGGCTTTCCAGCTGATGCTGGGCATAGAAGGCGGTATCCACCTGATATCCTGTTTCTACCGTACCTCCGTGGCTTTCTGTGCCGTTGACAATGCGCAGCAGCGTGGACTTTCCAATGCCGTTGGCGCCGATGAAGGCAATCTTATCGCCCCGCAACACCTGTGCTTCTCCGCCTTTCA
>CANHRE010000072.1 GCA_947463095.1 Flavobacteriales bacterium
TAAGTGGTATGTGGTAAGTGCTGGTTCCAGAGCAGCTTCCTTGGCATTTAGCGGCTTCTTGCGGCGTTTAACGCCTCCCATCATTTGAGGCCGATCCTTTTGCGGCGTTGTTGGGTTTTAATTAGTGTGATGGGTTGGAATTAGCAATGCCTTAGGTTATGTTGAACCCCAAAGCCTGTCATGGAGAGCCGTCCTTTGTCAAGGTGAGTTTATCGAACCATGCAACCTTGGTGAGAACTTTATTTTAGACAGATTTGGGTTTCTGCTTACCACTGAATTAACCTTAAACTATTCTTTTCTCTTACTTTTTCCTTGATGAAAAAGTAAGGAAAAAATCAAGGCTGCTTGGATAGTGGTAAGGGATAAGTGGTATGTGGTAAGTGCAGGTCCCCGCCTGCCCCGCCCGCAGTTCGACCCCTACAAGTATGGGCAGGCATGCTCACCATGACAGGGGTCTAAGACAGGGGCATATTAAGTGCTTAAAGTGCTGCCTCTAATTTGGAATGGTTCCGCGATTCAAAAGCAGGTCTCAATACCAAATATTGGCTAAAAAAAAATTTGGACAGATGTGCTCCTAAAACAAATACCGCGCTTCCACGCGTGCGTTGTGGATGGTTTTATACGCAGGGATGTTTCTGCCATCGTAGCCAAGGTCGATCTGAATATGGTCTCCGGTTTTCATCCGCAGGGCCAGGTTCCAGCGCAGGTTGTTTCCGGGCTGAAGTCCGCGCATCACGTCAAAAGCAGCCGGCCCGGACGGGTCACCTTGAAATTGCACCCTGCTGTAGGTGCAGGAAGCCTCGAGGTTGCTGCTGCCGAACAATCCCATTTGCCATTCCAGGCCTGCGTCCATCAGGTTACCCTTCCTGCCGGAAGCATCGCTGAATGCAAAAGGCGAGGCTCTCCCGTATAGGCTAAGCCTGAAGTTTCGCCATCCGTTGAACGTAATTTTCTCTTCAACGCTTCGGTAGGAGTATGTGTAGTTGTTTCCCGGGAAAAAGGCAGAAAAGGAACCGGTTTTACCCAGTTCCAGGTACTGGTTCCACAGCCAGTAGCCTTTTGGAGAAAAGCGCAAGGTGCTGAGGTGTTTTGTGTTCCGGCGGCTGTCGTTGCCATTGCTCAGCAGCATTTGTGTTTCATTGCGCTGATAGGTGTATTCCAGCGAAAGCGCGCCTTCATTTTTGTTGTAGAAGATGCTGTGCCGGTACAAGGCGCGCCCTGAATAATAACCACCTGAGCCTTTGCCCTGGTAGAGTGCCTCCGGCATCAGGGACTGAAGCAGGATCCTGCTGTTGTTTTTTCCGCTGAACATCAGGTTGTGGCTGCTGCTGAATCGCTGCAGGAACGGAAGTTGTTTCCAGCCCTCGGGAGCATGAAGCTCTGCATTCAGCGTGTATTCATTGTTGCGCGACTCAACAAATTCCGGTGTGGGCAGCAACAGGCGGATAAACCTGGCCTGATCGCGGAAAACGGCCGGTTCAAACTCATTCTGCTCCTGAATCTTATTCTCGTTGTAGTCTATCCAGGAATAGCTGCCCTGTCCGGCAGGAACTTCAACAAAAACAAATTGCCTGCGCTGTTCTCTTCCCGACGATGACTGCATAAAGCCGTTCATCCGATACCAGGAAGATTCGCGGAGCCATTCTGAGCGCAACATCCATTGGCTGCCGCTGCCCGCGCCATTGTAAACCAGGATGCTGTCCAGGATGCGCAGGCTGCGGCGGTGTATTTGGGTTGACCAGAATTGTCCGTCCTCTTTTTGGTGGCGCAGGCTTATGCTTCCCGAGTTGCCGGCAGATGCCTGTTTAAACGTTTCCCGGCTGATGCCGTAATCCAGTCGTTGGCCCAGCCTGACCTGATATTGCCAGCCCTTGCGCCCCTCGTACTGGCCGGAATAGCCGAAGTCGTGAAACAGATATGAGCCCTGAGCCTGCACTGTTCCTGAATTGTTGCGCAGTTGATTTTGTTCCTGTTCCCAGAGCAGCCCGTTTTGCAATCCTCTTTTGCGGTAAGCCATCTGGATTTTACTGTTGCTGTTCTTGTTTCGTTCGCCATTCCGGTTGCCTTGCAGCCTTGCATCGTCAGCATCGAAACTCCAGTTGCCGGGCTTCCAGCGCAGGGAACTTTCCCTTCTCCAGGCTGCAAAGCCCGAGTAGTGGTAGGCATCTACTCTGTTCAGCAGTTCAAAGTTCCTGCGGCCGTTCAGGCTTATTTGGCCTCGCCATAAGGCTTCGGCAGCATCAGGACGACGGTAAACGGGATTGTCCAGACCGCGGTTCCAAAAGCGTTCAAATTCCACATCACGGAAGCGCTCAACAGCGTTAAAATTGCGGCTTACCCGTTCGTGTCGCAACGAAAGACCCAAAGACCATGCGCTGTCTGTCAATTTGTTGCCAAGCCGATGCAGTCCTTCCAGCTGAAGCAAACCTGCTCTGCCATTGTTGGTAGAGTCGCCGACGCGGGAAAAAGTATTTTTATCTGCCAGGGAGCTTGCCAATTCCGCCGTAGAGCGCCAGCGGGTGCGGCTTCCGGCTGTAATCCAGTCACTTTTCTGAGACAGCTGCAGCATGGCATTGCGTATGGGCAGCGCCAACTGAATCAGGGGTTCATAGCTCCCTGATGCCAGGCCGCCTACAGGAGCTACCCAACGGTAAATGTTCCCATTTCCTGCACCCGCTTCGGCGATGTAGTTCCCCTTGCCTTGGCCCATGTAGCTGAATGAGGCCCGGTAATAGTTTATGCCGTTTTGCGACAAAGGGGCGTATTCCAGAATCCGGTACCCGTTGCTGTCTTTTAGGAGGTAATTCACGCCGGCAGGGTCAAAAGCAGGCAGCTTTCGGATACCGCTGATGACTGCATTTGTGGCGTTGTTGCCGGCCTCTGCCAGTATGCTGCGTGCATCCATATTGCGGCTGCTGTCAAACAAATCCAGGTTTTGGAGCAAAGGCTGGTTTTTCAGATCAAGTTCACTAAACACACCGGCCTGATAGGTATGCACCCCCTGTTTCCAGCGTATTTCACCAGCGCTTACGGAGCGGGTATAGTTGCGGTCGCTGTATTGAAATTCAACCACAATACGGCTGAAGGCTGTGATGATGCGGTTGGGGTTGAAGGTGATTTCTCCGAGGTTATAATCCACAACATAGTCCTTGTCCAGCCCGCGTTCCAATTTTTGTCCGTTCAGGTAAACCACTTCACTGCCTGATACCAGGATGATGGGTGTTTCACCGGCGGCACCGCTGAGGCGATAAGGGCCCTGGTTTCGTTCCATACCCTGAATTTGGTTGCGGGAAAAACGGCCCCTTGACAAGGCTGTTGTAGCCCTGATGTTCACCTGCGAATCCTTGGATTCCACATATACGCCCCTGGCTTTTTTGCGGTAGCGCATGAAATAAGATAATCCTTCATCCTGAACAGGGAAATCTCCCAGAGTAAGCTTTTGGCCCTCGTGTTTCAGGCTGAGGTATATTCGATCAAAATCCTGGAGTTTGCTGCTGCTTCCTTCGGGCTGAAAGGGCATTTCCTGTTCGGTCATGGCGGCTTCAATACCGATGCCCGGGGCCAGGTTCCCACTGATTTGAAGGTTTAGACCGGAGCTTGGAACAAGGTCTTGGTTGTTGCCCGAACTCAGGCCGCGAAACATGACACCATTTACGCGGGGGCCTGTTTGGCTTGCAGCAAAGGTTTTGGGGTCGGAGGCTTGTTCCATGGGCATCCAAAACTCATCCTGGCGGAGGGCCGGCTGCTTGATGCGTTCGTTGAGCAGCTGGAAGTTCCTTGACAATGGCGCGTGGATGGACGACCAGGAGCACAGGAGGGAATCGCCGGAGGTACAGGTGATGATCAAGCGCACCTTACCGGTGCCGGGCAGCAGTAGTATTTGCTGTTCTGGCAGGAATTCACCATTGGGCATGCGCACCCTGAGGCTGCCGGAAATGATGGGCAGAGTATCCAGGACAACCCATTGATTCTGGCAGGGAATGGCAGCAAAGCGCTGAGGCATTTGGGCCTGGACCTGAACACCCAAGGGCAGAAGGCATATCCAGGTGATCAGGCGAAGCATAGACGGCCAATGTTGTGGGCTTAACCTGCGTTTAGTGGCAGCCTGACCACAAAGGTGCTGCCCTGATTCAATTTGCTGCTGAAGCTGATGCCACCGCCGAAGCTTTCGACGATTTTCCTGCTGATGGCCAATCCCAGCCCCATGCCAGAGTTTTTGGTGCTGAAGTTCGGACTGAAAATGCGGTCGTATAATTCTGGAGGGATCCCCCTTCCATTGTCGCTGATTGCCACCAGCGCAAGGCCTGCTTCGGAATGTACGGAAACATCTAAATGTCCTGCAATTCCCTGAGGTATGGCCTGTACGGCGTTTTTAATGATGTTGGTGAACACGCGCAGCAGTTGGTCAGGGTCGGCACGCAGCATGAGGGGTTTTTCCGGCATGGTAACCAGGATGTGCACGTTGGGTTCCTGTTCAAAAAGATGGATGGCCTGGGTGAGGATGTCCTGCAGACGGAGTTCCTGAATGCTGGCTTCGGGCATTTTTGCAAATGAACTGAATTCTTCAGCCATCTTACTTAGTGCATCGATCTGACGGATGAGCAGTGCACTGGTTTTTTGGAATTTTTCATCCAGGTCGGCATCTTTTTTACCCCAGGCATATTGCAGGTGTTGCAGGCTCAACTTCATGGGGGTCAGCGGATTTTTAATTTCATGGGCTACCTGTTTGGCCATTTCCCTCCAAGCACCCTGTCGTTCACTGTCGGCAAGCCGGTCGGTGCTTTCTTCCAGCTGAATGAGCATCTTGTTGTATTCGCGCACCAACTGACCAATTTCATCATTATTTTTCCATTCTACGGGCTGATTGCCGGCGCCCAGCTTCACCAGGCCAATTTGCCTCCTGATGAGGTTCAGGGGACGAATAATTCTCTGGGAAAGGAAATAGGCTACAATAGCAGAAAGGGCGAATACCAGCGCGAACAGCCGCACCAGGGCCACCACATAGCTGCTGATTTCACGGTTTAGTTCCCGCGAACGGGCAAAGAAAGGCAGGTTCAGATAGCCTTTAACATTCAGGTCGTTATCGAACAGGGTATAATAGGCCGAGAGGTAGCTCAGATTGCCCAGGGTTTCATTTTGGATCAGGTCGCTTTTCCCGTCGACATGCAATTGACGGAAGGCCTCGGGGTGCATGTATTTCCCTGTAAAGCCCTCGTCAAAAATGCGGTCGTTGCTGGTTTGTACCAGGGCACCTTCCGGATTATACAGGTTGATATCGATGCCGTAATAGTCGCTTAGTTCATACAACAGGCTGTGGCGATAAGTGCCGAAGATGGCTTGGATGTTGGCCTTATTGCTGATCACATTGGCCATGTCATGGATTCGGGTCCACAGATATTCCTGCTGCCTTCTGTTGTTGGACATCCGCACATAGTTCAGGGTAACGTACAGGGTAATGATGAAGCTGAAGAACACCACCAGCACCATAAACAATTGAATGCGGGAGGCCAGAAAGATGTTCTTGGAATCGAGAAATCCATATCGCCGCTCGAGCCAACGGCTCAGGCGTTGCGCGGCAGGCTTGTTTCTGAACAGGTCGGTGCCGCCTTTCAACAGCCACAATAAACCATAGAGCAGGAAAACACTAATCAGTGAGATGACCACCAGGAAGGTAAAGATGGTTACTCCGATGTTCAGGCTGTTTTCCGTTTTACTAACCTGGATTACCGCAGCGGTTTCGTCCATGAAATAGTAATGGGAGTAGCCATTTTTCTGCACAAATACATCGCTTTGGCTGATTTCCGGTTTCAGGGGAAAGCCAAAGGCGCCCTGACGCTTGGTCAGCTTGCCAGATTGGTAAATGGCATAGCTGTATGTGTATTCCATGCCGGTGTTAAACAGGCTTGCGGAGCGGAAAATATCTGAATATTTAGCCTGGCCCAGACCGGACCTGGGCTGCAGCAGTATAAAAAACTCTGCAACATGTCGTCCATTGGTCGAAACGGGGAATCTGCCCAGGTAACTGCCTTTGTATTTATGGTCTTTGATGAATCGGAAATGTGCCGAAACGGTTCTGCACAGGTCACTTTGGAACAAGCCCAGGGCTGTTTGGTAGTCGAAGGGGTTTTCTTCCCTGTAAAAACGACCCGTGCTGTCGTAGTCCATCACCACCACTTCATAGTTTTCCAACAGTTTGGACAGGTACATCTGTCGCAGGCGCTTTTCAAATTCCGCTTTGGTTACGTCTTCGCAGGTGAAATAATCGGTAATGGCGGCATCGTTGGTCAATTGGTACTCCAACGCATTCAGGGCTCCACCGGGCTCCAGTTCAGTGCGCAGCAGGATTCTGTTGGCCAGCAGCCTGCGGGTATCATGTTCCTTTTGGACTATGTAATGGCTAAAAATAAGGCTGATGCTTATGCAGGCGGCCAGCAGGCGCAGGAAGAAGAAACTAGTTTGTCGTCCATTCCAGAAGGAGCTGTATCCGTTAAGGTAAAAGACGCAGTAGCAATAGCACAAGGAAATCAGGAACCAGGAATTGTCCAGCGCCAGCCCAAAGGCCAGCCAGGGAAGGGCCTGGAACAGGATGCTGACCAGCAGGCTGCCCATCAGCGAGGGCAGAGGCATCAGCAAGGTCTTTAACAGGTCGGTAAAGGTTCTGAAGATGCGGTAGAACATCAGCACGATGAGCAGCGCCAGCAGGGTATAGGGATCAACGTTGTGTATTTCGTTGAAGTCAAAGGAAATATGGCTGTCTATAACCAGTTTGGCAATCTCACTGATCATAAAATTGGCTGATACGAAAACGGCAGCATGAGCCAGCAGCGCACCGAGCCAGCGCATATAAACATTTTGAGGACTTCTGATATTTCGTCCAAAAAGGTCATAAATGGCATTCAGGCTGCCCAGGGCCAGCACGGTATTGATGAGCAAGTCACCCAGTGAAGGGAAATACCAGGATGAGGCATACACTTCGGGGCGAAATATGTCCAGGTTGTGAAATGATCCCAGGAGCAGGTTTTGCCCGAAAAGTTGTCTTACCAGCAGTCCTGCTACCAGTATGACAATGGCCACCAGCCTGTGTTCCTGAGGAAAAGTTTGCTTCAGCAGGAAATAACCCGATATCAGCGCCAGTGCAATACCGGAAAGCATAAGCCAGGAGCCTGTTCCTGGAGCGCCGTCATCTTCTGCTTTTACATAGAATACGCTGATGCCGGCCAACTGCACTGGAACACATCCGTCAAAGGGGTCTGGCTCCAGGATGAAGGTTCCGCGTATGCCCGGGATGTTGGCTGCCTGATTGCGGAATACTTGGTTTTGTACCGGATAACTGTACAGGATGGGCAATACCAGGGCCACATGGCTGCTGTCGGGCTTTCGCTCCTGAACCACCATGTACCATCCGTTTGATAATTTTTGCAGGCTGCTGCCTTCATTGGTCAGTATTTCGTCGGCGGGCAGTGCATTGGTATTCCAAAGTCGCAGGCTGTCGCGCTGCCAAAGGAATGCTGACAAGCCTTCCTGATGCAGTTTTTGAAATGCGGCTCGATCTTGTTCAGACCTAGACTTCCAGAGGGAGCACCATTGCTCCATCTTTTCCAGACGTTTTCCTAGGTGGCTTTCAAGGGCGGAACGGAGCTTGCGGCTTGCCGAGGGTCCGGAAATCCGGGCACTGTCCAGCCATAATCCCGTGCCAAAAGAAATTACTGCGAGCAACAGCAGCCATTGCCATATCCGACCCAGGTATTTGTTCACAGGTATATTACATGATTCAGGTATGCGCGTACATAGTCATCAACAGCGGCCTCCAATTCAGTAAACCCCTCCTGGTAACCTGCAGCCAGCAGTCTGCCGGTGTCGGCTTGAGTAAAATACTGGTAGGTGTTTCGGATGTCTTGTGGCGTATCCACAAATTCGATGTGGGGGTCCATGTTCAGGCTGTGAAAAACGGCCAGTGCCAGGTCTTTAAAGCTCCGCGCCTTGCCGGTGCCCAGATTGTACAGGCCGCTGTTTTTTCGGTGGTGCATGAAATGAATCAGCACCCGCAACACGTCTTTCACATAAATGAAATCGCGCTGTTGTTCCCCATCTGCAATGCCCTCACGATGGGAGCGAAACAGCCGCACCATGCCGCTTTGCTTTATTTGATGATAGGCGTGGAATACCACACTGGCCATCCTTCCTTTATGGTATTCATTGGGGCCGAACACATTAAAGAACTTAAAGCCGGCCCAGAACAGGGGCTGCTCTTTTTGTTCCATCACCCACAGGTCGAACTCCTGTTTGCTGCGGCCATAGGGATTCATTGGTTTCAGCGCAGCCAGCAGAGCAGGGTTGTCCGAGAAGCCTTCCATTCCCATACCATAGGTGGCGGCGGATGAAGCATAGATTAAAGGAATCTGTTCATCACAGCACAATTTCCATATGCGCTGGGAGTAAGCAACATTTAACTCGTGCAGCACTTCCAGATCCTGTTCGGCAGTATTGGTTCTTGCACCGATATGGAAGATGAATTCCACGGCTGCTTCCCGCCCCTGTATCCATTGGAAAAACTGATCTCGGGGTACCAGGCTGTGGTATCTTTTCCCATCCAGGTTTTTCATCTTCTCCGGATGGGAAAAATGGTCTACCAGCACCAGGTCGTGGTATCCCAGTATGTTCAGTTCGCCAACAAGGCAGCTTCCTATAAATCCGGCAGCACCGGTGATGATGATCATGTGTGTTGTTCAAATATAATGGCCACCTGGGTCTGTGTTTTTCTTTATTGCCTGGTGAATTTCCAACGGCGTAACCACCAATTTCCGGCGCCGAACAACAGAATGAGGATGATGGGTAACAGGGTGTTCAGCCATTTCCAGTATTCGCGTTCCTCTTTAATGCGGGTTTGGTCCAACAGGCGCACATTTAATTCCTTGCCGCGTATTTCAATCAGTCCGTTCTGGTCCAACAGGTAATCCATGCAATTCATCAGGAATTTTTTATTGGCGAAGGTGATTCTGGAAAAGCGGTCGTAACCCAATGGGTAAGGGTTACCGCTGCGCAGCATCACCCCGTTGCGGGCGATGTCGCCATCGGCAATCACAATCATGCTGTTGGTACATTCTTTAATAAACTGCTGCGAGGTGAGTTTCCGGCGAAACACAAACGGCGAGCGGAAGGTGCCTTCAAGCAGCACGCCGCAGGTTTGCAGGCCGGCGTTCATGGTCTCGCGGAAGCGGCGGTCGCGGGATTGCATGTAGGTGCTCACATAGTCGATGGTTGCAGGAACTCCTACTGTCTTGGTGTAGGGAGAACTCACCAGCAGGTCGGTGATTTTTACATCCGGACGGCTTTTGGCGCGCAGGGTTGCAGGGAACTGCGACCACACGGCGCCGAGGTTTTTCACGATGGGGTGGTCCAGGTTGCGGCTGGTGAACAAGGGGAAATAAAACCAGTCGAAGAACTCGCGTCGCGGCGTGGGGATGCGGTTACAGGTGGCATCCATCAGCAGAGTGGGGTTCAGGCTCACGCCGTATTCAAACAGCTGCGCCGTGATATTATCCAGATTCTGGCTGCCTGCCAAAAAGGAAGGGTTGCGTTCAAGAGAGTCAATCTCAGCGGCAATGGGATCTACCATCCACAGCACTTTGCCGCCCTTCATGATAAACTGGTCTATCAGGTACAACTCTGCATCGGTGTAATCGTTGCGCGGCTTGGCAATCACCAGTCCGTCGGCATTGTTCAGCCTTCGTTGCATCAACTCCAGCAGCACAAGTCCGGCGCTGTCGGGGTTGGTGGTCAGGTTCAGCTGGAAGGGACGGGCGGCTTCGGGGTCGGCAACGTTCAGGTTCATGCGTTCCACCTGATAATATTGCCCGAGTTCGCGGCTCAGGTCGGCAATTTGCAGTTCGTTCAGTTCGCCGTTGCCATCGGCAATGATGATGCGTTTTGGATTGCCTGCAATGCAGCGCCGCACCATGTTGGCCAGCTCGTATTCCAGACCCTGAATGGCTTGATTTACATTGGTTTCCGGGTCTTTTGCCACATCGAACAGGAAGAAGTTTACGCTGAACTCCCTGCCCTGATACACCACATCGGCACCGGGAACCAGGAGCTTGAAACTGGTTTCGTCAACACCTTCACGGTCAAAGTCGCGCACCGGAACCAGCCCGCGTTGCTCCATCTGGGTCAGGATATTGCTTTTTTCCTTGTTGTCCTTGCCCTCCAGCGGATCGGTAAAGTCGATGTCTATATGTTGGCCGGAGGCCTCCCTGAATTCATAGAGCAGGTCGCGCAGCTCGTTACGGAAACGCTTGAACTTGCTGGACATTTCTCCTTCCAGATATACTTTTACATAGAGCCGGTCCTTAATCTGGCTGCACAGCTTTTCACTGGTAGCCGACAAGGTATAGCGTTTTTCGGCCGTCAGGTCGAAGCGCCTGTAGTATTGATTGGCAAGAACATTGGCCAGCACCACTACAAAAACCACTACCAGCAGTTCTGAGTAGGATTGCAGTTTATTGCGCAGTTTGTTGTTGAACTTTACCATTTCCTGCTGGAGAATTTAAGTTTAGTGAAATAGAGGAACAAGCCGGTGAAGCTGGAGAAATAGATGATGTCGCGGGTGTCCAGCACGCCTCGGCTGATGGAGCGATAGTGGAAGTCAAGGGTAAGCCACTCGAGGATATTGCTGAGCAAAGGCAGAGAAGGCATATCGCCCAGCATGCCCAGCAGCTGATAGAATACGAAGCATAGGGCCATACCGGTAATTAGTGCAACAATTTGATTGTCGGCCCATACGCTGGCAAACAGACCCATCGAAACGAAGGCGGCACCCAGCAGCAGCAGGCCGGTATAACTGCCCAGCGTGGCACCGGTGTCGAGGTTGCCGCGCGGGTCGCCAAGCACCCAGATGGTATAAACGTAAACAAGCGTAGGCAGCAGGGCGAAGAACACCAGGGCCAGGGCTGCGAAGAACTTACCCAGGATGATGCCCCAGTCGCTTATGGGATGGGTGGTTAGTGTTTCCAGGGTGCCCAGCCTTTTTTCTTCTGCAAACGAGCGCATGGTGATGGCGGATACCAGAAAGATGAACAGCAGGGGCGCAAACTGGAACAGCACATCCATGCCGGCAACGCCTAGGTCAAATACGGTATAGCCTTTCAGTATCCATAAAAACAGGCCCACGGCTATCAGAAACACCAACATAACCATGTAGGCGATGAGTGAACTGAGGAAGCTTCTGATTTCTTTTTTAAGGATGGTCCACATGGCGGGTCAGTTTTTGAAAGATGGATTCGAGGCTGTTCTGTTCGCTGACCAGTTCCAGCACTTCCAGGTTGTGGCGCAAGGCCAGCTGGGAAACACGCTGCCGCAGGGAGGGGTCTTCACTTTCCAGTTTCCAGGTATAGGTGTTCAGCGAGGTGATGCGCACGGCTTCACCTAATTCGGCCAATGTGGATTGCGGAACCTCCGCGGCAAACTGAATACGCACGATGTGCATGTTCTGGCCTGCGGAGCGCAGGTGTTCCAGGCGGTCATCGGCCACCAGTTCACCTTTGTTGATGATGATGACCCGGTTGCAGATGGCTTCCACTTCCTGCATGATGTGGGTGCTGAGCATCACGGTTTTCTCTTTGCCCAGGCTGTGAATCAGTTCCCTGATTTCTACCACCTGGTTTGGATCCAGGCCGCTGGTGGGCTCGTCTAAGATCAGCACTTCAGGGTCGTGAATCAATGCTTGTGCCAGGCCAACACGCTGTCGGTAGCCTTTGCTTAGCTGGGCTATGAACTTATGCTGTTCGCGTTGCAGGCCGGTGGTTTCAATCATGGCGTCCACCCTTTTGCGAAGCTGTGCGCCGTGCAGTCCGCTCAGACCGCCCATAAAATGCAGGTATTCGCGCACATACATATCCAGATACAAGGGGTTGTGTTCGGGAAGATAGCCCACCCGGCGGCGCACTTCCATGCTTTGGGCTTGCACGTTGAAGCCGCAAACAGAAACCGTTCCTGAAGTAGGAGGAAGGAAGCAGGTGATGATTTTCATGGTCGTGCTTTTTCCTGCTCCGTTGGGCCCGAGGAAACCAACCACTTCACCCTTGTCGGCTGAAAAAGAGAGGTTGTTTACGGCCCATTGTTCTCCGTAGCGTTTGGATAAGCCCTGAACTTCTATGGTCATAATGAGAAACAGCAAATATAAACCTTATACACCCGCGCTTCAGGCGAATAAATGAACGGGAAGGGAAGGATTTGTGTGTTTGGAACTTGTTTGTTTTTCTGCTCCATGACACTGCTGTCCAAAACTTTTTTTTGAACAGTTATTTGGCAGATTACCAAGGGGTTAGCTATCTGTTTTTTGCCCTTTTGATATTTACCCACACACCGAATCAATTCTTTTCTCTTACTTTTTCCTTGATGAAAAAGTAAGCAAAAAA
>CANHRE010000073.1 GCA_947463095.1 Flavobacteriales bacterium
CATTTTATTCAGAACGACTCAACCGATGACCTTCCCGAGCTTTGCTCGGGACGCTCTAGCCAGCTGAGCTAATTCCCCATTTTATTCAGAACGACTCAACCGATGACCTTCCCGAGCTTTGCTCGGGACGCTCTAGCCAGCTGAGCTATTTCCAAAACAAGACTGCAAAGGTATGTTATTCATCTAAAAAGCAAACTATGAATCAACATTTTATACATGCAACACTGCTGAAATTTCAGCAGCGGCCCGGTCAGCCGCTCCGCTTGCGCCCATCATTACCCTTAGTTCCTGATAATCTAAAAGCTGCTTTGCGCTCAGCGTACCGTTTAACAATCCTTTCAAATCCTGTTCCAGCGTTTTGGGATCCATAGAATCCTGAATTCGCTCCGGAACTGCAGCCTTATTCAGGATCAGATTGACCAGGCTTATGTAGCGAATCCGCAGGAAGAACCTAGCAACCCGATAGGTCAGTGCACTGGTTTTATAGCAAACCACTTGCGGACATAACAACAATGCCGCCTCAAGGGTGGCGGTTCCACTGGTGACCAATGCCGCCTGCGCACAGGAAAGCAAGGAATATGTATCCCGGCTAATCAAATGCACGCGATGCTTATCAGGAAGGAAACCCTGGTAAAAATCAGCTGTAAAGTCAGGCGCACATGCGATGGCTATATCATACTGATCAAAACGCCAGGCTGCCTGAAGCATGTCTGGCAGTATTCGCCTGATTTCCTGATTTCTGCTACCTGGAAGCAATGCAATCAGCGGTTTGCTGATGCCGTGTTTCTTTTTGAAATCCTTATCTGCCTGAAAGGATGATATTTTATCCCACAAGGGATTTCCAACATAGCGTATGTTCACGCCATAAGGTTTAAAAAAGTTTGGTTCAAAGGGCAGGATAGATAGTACCAGATCTGTTTCCCTGGCCAGGGCATAGGCCCTTTTTCTCTTCCAGGCCCAGGCCTTGGGGGCAATGAAATAGACCACTATAAAACCCTTTTTCTTTGCGTATCGCGATATACGCATATTGAAACCTGGGTGGTCAATGGGGATAACGATGTCCGGTTTCCAGTCTGTTAGGTCTTGTTCACAAAGGCGCAAATGCCTGCGGATGGCACCCAGATGCCGGATTACTTCCCACAGCCCCATGAATGAACGTTCCTTTTGATGCACCACAGGAGGGAAGCCTGCCACATCGGCCATAAGGTCGCCACCCCAAAAACGAAATTCTGCCCCTGGGTCGCGTTTCTTGATAGCCCGCATCAACTCAGCACCCTGGAGGTCGCCTGATGCTTCGCCTGCAATCAGGTAGTACTTCATTTCAGGATTTAAACACCATGGCAACTACATAAACGCCATAGAGCAATGTAGCCAGTAAAATCCCCCTGCAAACCATTTCCCGGTCGCGACGCAGAAACAACCAGAACATCACTCCGTTACCTATCAGGCCCATGCGGATAAAGGGGCTCATGAGTTCCGAATTTCCGAGGAGTTCGATAAAATCTGTCTGGCTACCCTGATTACGAAACACGGTAAAAATGATCAGCGCAATGATGAAAGGCAGTGAAATACCGCCCACCAAGCCGAGAATCAAATCTTTGCGGAGTTGCTTATTCATGTAAATCCCAGGTATTAAGGGCGCTGATGCGGCTGTGGTCCGTCAAGTCAAACTGGGTGGGCACAACAGAAACATAACCCTGTGCCAGGGCCCATTCGTCTGTATCCTCACCCTTATCCATGTTGACAAAACGCCCGGTCATCCAGTAATATTTCCTATTGAAGGGGTCCAATCGCTCATCAAAGTCCTCTTTCCATTTGGCTACCGCCTGTCGGCAAACCTTGATTCCTTTTATGCCACCTTCAGGCACCGGAAGATTCACATTGAGCAGGGTGCCGTAGGGCAGGCCGTTGCGCAGATATTCTAAAGCGATGCGTCGGATAAAAGGCTTTACCACTTCAAAGTTGGCATCCCAGCTGTAATCGCAAAGCGAGAAACCTATTGCGGGCATTCCGTCAATAGCGGCTTCCACTGCGGCACTCATGGTACCGGAATAGATCACATTGATGGAAGAATTGGAACCGTGGTTGATGCCGGAAACCATCAAATCCGGTTTTCGGTTCAGCAGCTTATCGATGGCCAACTTCACGCAATCCACAGGTGTACCTGTGCACTGGTAGGCCTCCACACCAGGAAATTGTTCCACCTTGGTAAGGCGCAAGGGCTGGTTGATGGTGATGGCATGGCCCATAGCACTTTGGGGTTTATCCGGCGCTACCACCAGTACATCGCCTATTTCCTTCATCACTTCTACCAAAGCACGGATGCCCGGAGCGGTAATACCATCGTCATTGCTGATCAGTATCAGCGGTTTGTCTTTTGAAGTTTGCATATTATCGTATTAAGCGCAGACAGGTGCCCAAGGGCAGGCACTTTCCGAAGCGGTCTTTCACAAATAACTCACCTGAGTCAACATGGTTTCCACTGAAAAGACTGTGCACCAGGGTTTCGGTGATCATGGGCGAAAACCCCATGGAATATAGATTCACCAATAGAAAAGATTGTTGTTGTTCCAAAAGGGAGGCACACATGGCCAGCAATTCATTGATTTGTTTTTCCAGTTGCCACTTTTCACCTTCCGGGCCTCGGCCATAGGCAGGAGGATCCATGATGATTCCGTGGTACGTTCGGCCTCTGCGCAGCTCCCGCTCCACGAACCTGAAGGCATCTTCCACAATCCAACGAATATCTTTCAATCCGCTTAGTTCCATATTTTCCCTCGACCAGGTGATTACTTGCCTAACGGAATCCACATGATACACTTCGGCACCGGCAGTCCTTGCTGCCAGAGAAGCCCCACCGGTGTAAGCAAACAGATTCAAAACCCGGGGTTGGGGTATGGATATGGACTTCAGGGTCTGGTAAATAAAGTTCCAGTTGTCGGCCTGTTCTGGAAAAATCCCTACATGTTTAAATGAAGTCAGACCGAGCCTGAAGCGCAGGTGCATATCCTGAAAGTGATAGCTGATCTGCCAGCGTTCGGCCACCCCTTTTTTCAGTTCCCAGTTGCCCTGTTCTGCATCAGCGGTGCTGCCTTTTTTTCTAAAGAAGGAGGCATGCGCCTGGGCCACCCATTCCTGTTCGCTCAAGTTTTTATCCCAGACAGCCTGCGGTTCCGGCCTGTGCAGGATATGAGTTCCAAAGCGCTCTAATTTCTCAAAGCCGCCGCAATCCAATAATTCATAATCGGGAAATTCCGGGATGCTTATTCGGCTGAACACGGTTCAAAGATAGCACAGAGCCACATACACGCGGCTCTTAGGCAGCGAAAGGAACCCTGAACATCTGATCAAAAAGTGTTGATTTTAATGCGCTTTTCTATCTCGTCCACATCATAACGGAACTTCTTATCCGTATCCATCAGGTCATTCACCGTTTGACATGCATGTATCACGGTGGAATGATCTCTACCTCCAAAGTGCATTCCGATATTTTTTAACGAGGCCTTGGTAAGATCCTTGGCGAAGTACATGGCAATCTGCCTGGCCTGCACAATTTCCCTTTTCCTTGTTTTAGATTTCACGGCTTCTACAGGGATTCCGTAGAAGTCACATACCAATTTCTGAATGTAGTCTATGGAAATCTCGCGGCTGGCGTTCTTGACGAAGTTCTTCATCATCTGCTTGGCCAGCGGCAGGTCTATTTGCTTTCTTGTAAGCGAAGCCTGAGCCAGCACTGAGATGAGTGCTCCCTCCAGTTCGCGGATATTGGTATCTATGTTATGTGCCAGATATTCCACAACCTCCCGATCGATGGTGATGCCGTCCTGGTACATCTTATTTTCCAGGATGGCCAGTCTGGTTTCGTAGTCGGGCATGGAAAGATCGCAACTCAATCCCCATTTAAATCGGGACAACAGGCGTTCATCCACATCCTTCAGATCTTTGGGAGGACGGTCACATGTAAGTATAATCTGTTTGCCGTTCTGGTGAAGGTGGTTGAATATCTGGAAGAATATTTCCTGAGTTCGCTCTTTTTTGGCGAAAAACTGAACGTCATCCATAATCAGCACATCGATGTACTGATAGAAGTTCACAAAGTCTGCGGTGCTGTTGTTTCTGGATGAATCAATAAACTGATTCATAAACTTTTCAGAACTTACGAAAAGCACCACTTTAGAACGGTGAATCTGCTTCACCATATTACCGATGGCATGGGAGAGGTGGGTTTTCCCCAAACCACAGCCTCCAAAAATCATCAGCGGGTTGAAGGCCGTGCCTCCGGGTTTTTGAGCCACAGCCAAACCTGCGCTGCGGGCCAGTTTATTGCATTCGCCTTCAACAAAGTTATCGAAGGTATATTTGGCATTCAGCTGAGAATCGATGTTCATCTTCTTCAATCCAGGGATGATGAACGGATTCTTGATAGAGGTTCCTAACTGAATAGGCATGCCCAGTTCGTTGGTTACCTGCCTTGAAGAATTGCCTGATGGTTGGTTCACAGTGTAGGGAGAATTGCCTTGCTGCCCGTTCTCAACGATTACATTGTATTCCAGTTTCGCTGAGGGACCAATCACTTTTTTCAGGGTTTTTTGCAGAAGTGCTACGTAGTGTTCTTCCAGCCATTCGTAAAAAAACTGACTGGGTACCTGAATGGTCAGAATTTTACCATCCAACTTTACAGGCTTAATTGGCTCAAACCAAGTTTTAAAACTTTGCGGTGTCACATTATCCTTGATCACTTTAAGGCACTCGTTCCAGGCCTGATCCTGTGGTCTCGGTTGTTCGTTCATAGGCTTCTAATCTTGTCTTAATCAATAGGTTGTAAAATTTCTCGAACCCGGCTTCATGCTGGGTAGATTAGCTTTGAACCGGGGTGTAAAAAAAGGGAAGAAATCCACATCGAAAAAATTTATTTTGGTTGCATATAAAGTTTTTTTAACTTAAATAAAAAAGCTTTTTTTCAACGTGTTTCAACCTTAAAACAAAGTTAAAGAAACCTTCATCGTTTCTATCCGTTATAAACACCGAAAATTTCACGCATGGCATCAGAGATTTCACCCAGGGTAGCATGGTGGACAACTGCGTTCATAATGGGTGGCATAAGGTTGCTGCCATCGGTTGCTGCCAGCTTCACAGCCTCAAGGGCTGCCCTGGCTTGCACCTCGTTGCGCTCGCTTCTAAGCTGCGCCAGGCGGGCCATTTGTGATTGCCTGATGCTGTCATCCACTCTGAACACCGGAGTGTCGTGTTGCTCTGCAGATTGGAACCTGTTCACACCCACAATAATTCTGCTGCCCTGCTCTACCGATTTTTGGTAGCGATAGGCAGAATCGGCAATCTGCTGTTGCATCCAGCCACTTTCAATGGCCTTCACAGAACCACCCATTTCCTGGATTACCTTCATTTGTGAATGGGCTTCAGATTCCAGGGCATCGGTAAGTTGTTCCACAAACCAGGAACCGGCCAGCGGATCGGCTACATCGGTAACAGCACTTTCATAGGCAATGATTTGCTGGGTTCGCAAAGCCAGGGAGGCTGCCTTTTCAGTAGGTAGACTCAGCGCCTCGTCGAATCCATTGGTATGCAGGCTTTGTGTTCCGCCCAAAACCGCGGCCATAGCTTGCATGGCTACACGCACAATATTGTTCTCAGGCTGCTGGGCTGTGAGCGTTGATCCTCCTGTTTGGGTGTGAAAGCGCAACATCATGGCTTGAGGGTCGGTAGCCCCTGCTTCTTTCATAAAATGAGCCCAAATCCTGCGTGCAGCGCGGAACTTGGCAATTTCTTCAAAGAAGTTGTTATGCGCATTGAAGAAGAAGCTCAGCCGTTTGCCAAATACGTTGATGTCCAAACCCTGCTCCGCCGCAGCTTCAACATAGGCCCTGCCGTTGGACAGGGTGAAGGCCAACTCCTGCGCTGCAGTGCTTCCGGCCTCTCTTATATGGTATCCGGAAATGGAAATGGTGTTCCACTTAGGCAATTCAGCACCGCACCAGGCGAAAATATCGGTAATCAGGCGCATGCTGGGTCGCACGGGATAGATATAGGTACCCCTGGCGGCATATTCCTTTAATATATCGTTTTGAATGGTCCCTGAAATTTTGGACATGTCTGCACCCTGCTGCCGTGCCAGGGCAACATACATGGCCAAAAGGATGGAAGCCGACGCATTGATGGTCATGGACGTGGTGATGTCCTCCAGGCGAATGCCGTGAAACAGTACTTCCATATCCTTCAGTGAGCAAATTGAAACCCCTACTTTACCCACTTCACCTTCGGCGAAGGCGTGATCGCTGTCGTAGCCAATCTGGGTTGGCAGATCAAAGGCTACCGAAAGGCCTGTGGTGCCCTGATTCAGCAGGTAATGATAGCGTTTATTGGATTCTTCGGCTGTAGAAAACCCGGCATACTGGCGCATGGTCCACAAACGCCCACGGTACATATCCTTTCGGATGCCTCTGGTATAGGGGAATTCCCCGGGTGCGGAATGGGTGCCATTCCATTGGCTGTAGTAGGGCTCCAATCTGATCCCCGACTCGGTAAAGCGGTCCTTGTTCTCTTCCATAGCACTCATCCAAAATATAAATTCAACTCGGCCTTCAGGAAATCGATGGCTTTCTGGGTAGGTTGCGTTTCACCTTTCATCAGTGTTTCTATAATGGCACGGCTGAGGTCGGGCGCCATTGCGTGTTCCGGCATTCGCTCATAATGGGCATTGATGAGCTGAATCACCTGTTCCTTCACCACCTTAATCACATTCCAGGCCTGCGCACTTACATAAACCTGCTGGGAGATGTTATAGGCAAACTCCTGATTTACGGTGGCCAGCATATCCGCCCTCAGGGCATGTGCCGACATGGTGGGCTGGTTCAGGTTGATGATGAGTTGGTTCGGGCTGATGCGCTCCAGGAACAACACCATGCGTTCATAGGCCTGCAAACGAACCGGTGTAATCAGATTCTGATTCTGCTTTCTTGTTTCCATGGCCAGCTTTTGCAGTGTTTCCTGACTTTGGTTCCTCATGATGTAATAAGCCGTGAAAAAGACCACTACTGCAGGCAGGATGTACTTGAGTATTTCGAGAAAAATGTTCAGCTGATCCATGATTCTTGTATCGTGGGCAAAGTTAACCCAAAACCCACATTACACATGAGCGATTTGCCCTTGCAGCCGCTTCCCGAAGCTCAGATCTCTACATACGGAATGCTGCCGCTGAAGGCAGATACAGAAATGCAGTCCACAGGGCATGGCATGTCCTTACGCAACAACTTCGAAACCAAAAGGCTCAGGATTGGTTATTTTTGAAACATCAAATCAGTTATTATGGCAAGTGAAACCATCATCAGCAATCCCCCACCCGTAAACTTCACCGAAAACGCTTTGGCCGAACTGCACAAACTGCGCGCCAGCCTGAATGTGGCTGAAAATCAATACCTGAGAATCGGTGTGAAAGGTGGAGGATGCTCCGGCATGAGCTATTTGCTGGCATTTGACAAGAAGGAAGAAAAAGATCAGGAATTCGCCATTGAAGACATTCCGGTGGTGATGAATCGCGCCCATTCCATGTACGTTGCAGGAATGGTTATTGACTGGGAGGAAGGCCTGAGCAATCGTGGATTTACCTTCAGCAACCCAAATGCAAAGGAGACCTGTGGCTGCGGTCAATCGTTCTCCTCTTGAACAGGCTCCGAAGCCGTGCATGCGCCATAATCAACGAAATCACCTGAATTCCTTAACCACTTGACGCTCAAGGAAAATATCAAACAGGGGTTGGATGCCATTCGTTCCAACCTGTTGCGCACCATCATCACCTGTTTGATTATTGCTATTGGCATAGGCGCATTGGTAGGCATCCTTACCTCTATTGATGCGATGAAGGGAGCCATTACAGACAGCTTTTCGCGCATGGGCACCAATTCATTCAACATCATGAACAGAATGGGCACAGCCCATTTCGGCGGGCGCCGGGAAGCCCGAGTGGAATACAAAGCCATTTCATACGCAGAAGCCATCCGTTTTAAGCGCGGCCTGGATTTCCCTGCAAAGGTTTCCATGAGCAGCAACTTGGAATTTACCGCTACGGTGAAATACGGATCGCTGAAAACCAATCCGAATATCAGGGTGCAAGGCATTGACGAATCTTACCTGAACAATGCCGGCTACGAAGTTGATCTGGGCAGGAACTTTACCCCAACCGACATCGCTCTTGGTTTGCCCGTCGCATTAATCGGAAAAGACGTGGCCCTGAAGTTGTTTCCAAAAGCCGACCCGGTGAACCAGGTTATCAGGGTGAACAATGCGCGGCTAAAGGTAGCAGGGGTGCTGAAAAGCAAAGGTTCATCTATGGGCATGAGCGGTGGCGATCGTTTGGTGCTTGTTCCGGTGAGTACGGGCAGGAATCAACTGGCCAGCGGCAAAGAATCCTACAACATCAACGTTTCTGTGCAGGATGTCCACAAACTGGATGAAGCCATGGAGGAATCATACCTCCTGTTTCGCCGCATCCGCGGTTTGCGTTTGCAGGCCGCCGATAACTTTGAGCTGGTGCGCAGCGACGCCCTGGCCCGCGATGCCATTGACAACCTAAAATCCGTAGGCATTGCCGGTACCATGATTGGCATCATCACCCTATTGGGGGCCGCCATCAGTTTGATGAATATTATGTTGGTTTCCGTAACCGAACGCACCCGGGAGATCGGGACACGAAAAGCCTTAGGCGCTACCCGCATCACCATCAGAAATCAATTCCTCACCGAAGCCGTGGTGATTTGTCAGTTGGGAGGTATTGCCGGCATTATCCTGGGTCTGCTCATTGGCAACGGCATCAGCCTGGCCGTTGGAACCGGCTTTATGATGCCTTGGAACTGGATATTCCTGGCCTTTTCCCTATGCATGGTGGTAGGATTGGTCAGCGGATTATATCCGGCCGTTAAAGCCGCCCGCCTCGACCCCATCGAAGCCCTACGCCACGAGTAATCAGTTTCCTATTATCAGGCGGGCGTTCCATGTTCCCTGCGCTGTCAACACTCGACAGATATAAACTCCCGGAGCCATTTCCAGCGGTATGAACATCGTATTGGAACCGAACTCCTGACTCCATATGCGCGTTCCATTAATGTTAAAACAATCCATGCGCTGAAGCACGATTCCATCAGGCAACCTTGCACTGATGGAAGAACCTGGTGCTACAGGGTTGGGATAAATCAACACCTCGTCATGCTTCAGCTCGCGAACACCAGTATGGTCTGCTACTACCTTAATATCGGCAGTATCCTTGCAACCGGTTGCTACCAGAGTTTGAACCAAACGCACTGTATAAACGCCATTGGTGGAATACGTATGGACTCCTACATTAGACGTGAGCGTACTGCCATCGCCAAAATCCCAGAAACTCGTAACACCACTGGTGCTGATGGGTGTACACACAACGCGACGCTGCCAGAGCAACTGCCATGTGAAACCGGCTGCCGGGCGCGGATTTACTTTCACTACCACAGGAATCCTGGATGAAATACAGCCCTCCGCCACAGATTCAGCATAATAGGTAAAACCGCCCAGCAACATAGGTGTGCGATAACTGCTTCCGCTGGCCAGGGGTTGAGTTGCCAATACGTCGTCGTACCAGTTAATGGTTCCGTATGGGACAGATCCCTGGAGTAATGCTGTGCCCTTGCTGCAAATAACCGGAGCTGCCAAGCCACTGATGGCGGGCGCCTGAGATACGCGCACCGGAACCTTGACGCGTGAAGGAGCCGTGCAGGCATCTGCGCTCACGGAAACATAGTAAAATGCGCTGCCGGCCTGTCCGCGCAAATGTGCATAGCTTAATCCACTAAACAAGGCTTTGGCAGAGGTATCGGAAGTGTACCAGTTGGCCTTGCCAAAAGCCAGCTGAACAGCGGGTTTCAAACTGTCGCCCAGGCAGGCAGTATCTCCGATAATTTTCTGAACATCAGGATAATCACCTGCATGCACAGCAATGCTGAGTCGGCTGCTGGGACAAACCCCGTTGTACGCGTCAACATAGTAATAGTAGGTTCCTCTGGCAGCAGGCTTAAAGGTGAACAGGGTATCCGTTTTGAGCACTGACCCTCCAGAGGGTTGATTAAACCAACGTACAGAATAAGACCCCTGGGGGCGGGCTTTCAGGGTGATGGTTGCAGCAGGCCTGATGCACACCGAGGTGTCTGAAGAAGCCAGAGGTGGCTTGGGCGCAAACTGGCTTCCTACAAAAGCAGTTACTTTATAGCGACCGCCTTTATTGAAACAACCCTGATTATTCACCCGAACATAAAAGGTGGTGTCTTTGACCAAAACACCTGTAGTAAACACCTTGCCGGTGCTGAACGGCGATCCACCTGACGCAACCTGATACCATTCCACTACGCCGCGGTTTGAGGTAGCCGAAAGGTTGGCGGAAGAGCCGGAACAAATAGAATCATTACGCACTATGGGATCATCGGGGTACAGATTCATGCGAATCACCCCTCGTGTTAATGCGCTGTTGCATCCATTGTTGTTGGACATCACGTAGAAGGTATCGTTGGCCTTCAGGTTTCTGGCTGTGTAAACATCTCCAGTGTAAAATGGTACTGTGTCTCCAGGATTTCTGAACCACTGAATTTTAACCCCGGCATCAGACTTGGCTGCAATTTGAACCGAATCGCCGAAGCAAGCATCAAAGCTTCCATTCAGCATGGGAATGGCCGGCTTGAAGTAAATGGTTTTAAAGGTGGTATCCGCACAAATGGGCGCTGACCAGGGGATGTGTCGGGTAATCAAACGAACATTATAATTCGCTTTGGTGGTATATTTCTTCTTGTGGTGAATGCTGTTGATGTCGAAGGTACCATCGCCCGTATTCCAGTAATGAACAAATCGCTCCAGGTTGCTGTAGGTATAATAGTCGTAAACCCTGCTTCCCGCTACGGATTTATTGCTCAGGTTGGTAAAGCGCACTGTATCTGAAATGGGATAACATGTATTGTTGATGGTAAAGTCGGCGGCAAGATTGTAGGAAACAAAGGGATAGTAGTTCATATCCGCATCGAGGGCAACACCGCCGATGTTGAGGTTCAGCCCGCGGTACCATTTTCCGCTCACTGAACCGCAGAGCAAATTTTCCTTTTTACCGTTTTTCGCGCTCCAGCTGTTGGCCACAACACCGGCGCCGGTGGTAACACTGTCCGTTTCCACAGCCAGGATATACCCATAATTCAGGGTAACGGCCTTTTTAAAGAACACATCTTTTTTCAGCACGGCAAGGCTGCCTGCGCCAAAGGTGGTATCTATGGTAATAGTATCACTGGCCAGTGGCGCTCCGGTGGGCAGCGAATCGGTACCTGCTTTGTACAGGTTGCAGATTACGCGCATGGTATACTTGCTGGCAGCGGTGCCGGTTAGCGCCCATCCGAAAAACCGAAACCCTCGAACAGTAAGGGTTTGCGGGGCACTGAAAAACTGTCCCAGGGAGCTTCCCTTGCGAACAGAAATGGAATTCAGTGCAGTTGCTTTGTATAAGGTGTATTGAACTGTGTCGGTCTTGCAGGCAGTTGGCTTAGCCGCACTGCGCAGTGCTTTCTGTTCGTTCAGCGCATGAACGGGGGCCTGAATGGGCCGTCCCGGTGAACTAAATTGTGCCTGCACCTTTGTGGTAATGGCCAATAAAAAGCACGCGGCAAGTTGAATTTTCATGGGTAGTTATTTACAATTCGA
>CANHRE010000074.1 GCA_947463095.1 Flavobacteriales bacterium
GCGAGAAAAGTGTTATTGCCGTATTCTGAAACGCACTTCGATGTTTACGGAGCTATCCGCGGCCTGTATCCTTTAACCCCTGTAGAGGTAACTCCTAAACTCTTTGCGGTTCCCTCTTCCCTGGACCTTTCAGGAGCAGAGATAGAGATAGCCGGGGAGATAGGCAGGGAGCGGATACTCAAGAAGCTAATAGAACCGCTCCGCGGGAGTTTTGATTATATCCTCATAGACAGCCCTCCCTCTTTGGGGCTGCTCACTATTAACGCACTCACAGCCGCGGAGGAGGTTTATATCCCTCTACAAGCTCAGTACCTCAGCCTCCAGGCCTTAAGCAAGCTCCGGGAGATAATAGACCGGATAGCTGAGGATATTAACCCAGGGCTCCGGATAGGCGGGATAAAAGTTACTCAGTATGATTCTAGGAAGGTCCTTAATAGGGATGTAGCTCAAACGATTAGGGAGCACCACCCGGAGCAAACCTTTAAAGCAGAGGTACGGGATAACATAGCCCTAGCTGAAGCACCTACTCAGGGCGCGGATATTTTCACCTACAGCCTTACAAGCAAAGGAGCAGAGGACTATGCGGCTATCTGTAAAGAGATTCTAAAGAGGGATAAACGGAAATAACCCAAATGCTAAAAATAATATTACTAAAGAAAATATGACTAAGAAATTTGCAGCAGGGCTTAACTCACTACTAGAGAGCCCTGCAAAAGAAACAGCAGCTCCTAAGAAGGTAGCCAGGAGGGGCAGAGCCGCTAGTACCGGTCCCAAAGAGGATAAGATAGCATCCTTTGTTGTGAGCCTGGAGCATTTGCGGAAGATTAAAGCTGTAGCCTATTGGGAAAGGATGACCTCTAAGGAGGTATTAGCTACAGCATTGGAGGAGTATTTCTCCCGCTACGAGAAAAAGCACGGAGGTATAAAGGAGACTGGTAAGTAAAGACTATGAGAAAGCTAAACCTAACAGGAGTAAACCTCAAAGAGGTAAATTTCACAGGAGCTAAAGGACTATAGCCGCTTTACTTCCGTAAACATTACATTACAGAAGTAGAAAAAGTAACACAATGGAAAACATAATAGACCTAATCAGACACAACAAAGCCGCAGGAGCAGACCTATCCCGAGCGAACCTGAACGGAGCCGACCTCAGCCGAGGGGCTTTACTAGTTAGAACTAACTTAAGCATGGCAAACCTTAGCAGGGCAAATCTTAGCAACGCAAAACTAAGAGAAGCCAACCTGCGCGGAGCCAACCTGTACGGAGCCAACCTATCCGGAGCAGACCTCACCGGAGCCAACCTATCTGGAGCAGACCTCACCGGAGCCAACCTGTACGGAGCCAACCTGTACAGAGCCGACCTGACCGGAGCCGACCTGACCGGAGTCAACCTGACCGGAGCCGACCTGACTGAAGCCAACCTATGCGGAGCAGACCTGAACGGAGCCGACCTGTACGGAGCCAACCTGCACGGAGCCGACCTGAGCGGAGCCAACCTGCGCGGAGCCGACCTGAGCAGAGCCGACCTGAACGGAGCCAGCCTGAGCGGAGCCGACCTGACTGAAGCCAACCTGAGCAAAGCCGACCTGAGCGGAGCCAACCTGCGCGGAGCCGACCTGAGCGGAGCAAACCTAATAGGAGCTAAAGGAATATGACAGAAGTAGAACCACGTTAAGCAGATGCACCTGGTAAGAGACGAACAAACCAACGAACCAACAGGAAGCGAAGCAGCCGCGGAGACGGTCCGGAGATCGAGCTACAGGAGGCTCTACTTCTTAGCCGCTAATTTATCGGGAGCGGATTTCGCAGGAGCAGACCTCAGGGGAGCGAGCTTCTACGGAGCCAACCTCTCCGGAATAACAAAAGCCAAAGCGAAGGAAGCCGCTCCGGAGGACTTATTCCGGTCTGTAATAGATAGCCGTATTAAGTTTATAGATAGTAGCACATGAAGCACAAAAAAACAGAGCCAGGGTAAACCCATACCTCGAAGAGCAAAGAGGATAAAATCAAAGTGAAAATATCTCGCTCAGGGATACCTAGCGTATTTATAGGAAGACAGGAGCCAACGGTAAAACCGGAGCCCAAGGAGAAAGCTACTAGCGTAACTAGGGTAGGGAAGCACGCTATAGATAACATCCTAAAGCCGCGGGATAAATCTGAATATCAGCAGCTAAAGCTATGGGAGACTACTCAGCAAAAAGTAGACTCCTTCAATACCGCGCAACGAGTAAATAAGAACGGAGCAGGGATCCGGCTCTCTCCGGTAGAATACCCCTTAATCCTAATCCTGTGCGATACGCCTCGCCTTTCGGCGGGTCTAAGACCGCGAGGCGTATCAGCCTTCCCACATCATCACATATTCCTGCGGTATTGTCCGCCAACTTCAAAAAGGGCATCGGTAATTTGCCCCAGGGTACATACTTTGGCTGCTTCCATCAGCGCCCTGAACAGATTTCGGTTTTGAATGGCGCAGAGTTGCACCTCGCGCAGGGCATGTGCAGCTTCATCGGCATAGGCCTTTTGCAGGTTGTTCACCGTGCTGATTTGTTGGCCTTTTTCTTCTTCTGTACTGCGGATGACTTCTCTGGGCAACACCGTGGGAGAGCCTTTGCTGCTTAGGAAGGTGTTCACGCCAATAATGGGCAGCTCGCCGGTATGTTTCAGGGTTTCGTAATACAGACTTTCTTCCTGGATTTTACCTCGCTGGTACATGGTTTCCATGGCGCCCAATACGCCGCCCCGTTCGGTGATGCGGTCAAATTCCAATAAAACGGCTTCTTCAACCAATTCCGTCAGCTCTTCAATGATGAAGGAGCCCTGCAGAGGATTTTCATTCTTTGCCAGGCCCAGTTCGCGGTTGATAATCAGCTGGATGGCCATGGCGCGGCGCACGCTTTCTTCGGTGGGCGTTGTGATGGCTTCATCGTAGGCGTTGGTATGAAGACTGTTGCAGTTGTCGTAAATAGCGTACAGGGCCTGCAGGGTAGTACGAATATCGTTGAAGTCAATCTCCTGAGCGTGCAGGCTTCTCCCGCTGGTCTGGATATGGTACTTCAGCATCTGGCTGCGCTCATTGCCCCCGTATTTCAGCTTCATAGCCTTGGCCCAGATGCGGCGTGCAACCCTTCCGATAACCGCATATTCAGGATCGGTGCCATTACTGAAAAAGAAACTCAGGTTTGGCGCGAAGTCGTCAATATGCATGCCCCGGCTCAAGTAGTATTCTACATAGGTAAATCCATTGGCCAGGGTGAAGGCCAGCTGGGTTATTGGGTTAGCTCCGGCCTCGGCAATATGATAGCCGCTGATGCTCACGCTGTAGAAGTTGCGCACCTTAGCGCTGATGAATTCCTGTTGTACATCACCCATCAGGCGCAGCGCAAACTCGGTGCTGAAGATACAGGTGTTTTGTGCCTGGTCTTCTTTTAAGATGTCGGCCTGAACCGTTCCACGCACCTGATTCAATGTCCAGGCTTTTATTTCTTCATACGTTTCCTGTGGCAATACCTGGTTGCCGGTAACCCCCAGCAACATCAGGCCCAGCCCGTCATTTCCTTCGGGAAGGGAGCCGTAGTACTGAGGGCGTGCTATGCCCTTCTGTGCGAAACGCTCGTCAATCTTACGATTTACTTCTGCTTCAAGCCCGTGCTTACGGATATACAATTCGCATTGCTGGTCAATGGCGGCATTCATAAAAAAGGCCAACAGCATGGGCGCTGGACCATTAATGGTCATGCTCACCGAGGTCTTCGGGTCGGCGAGGTTAAAACCACTGTACAGCTTTTTTGCATCATCCAGACAGCAGATGCTTACGCCGCTGTTGCCAATTTTTCCGTAGATGTCCGGACGGGTATCCGGGTCGCGGCCGTACAGTGTTACGCTGTCAAAGGCTGTGCTGAGGCGTTTGGCGGGCATACCTATGCTTACGTAGTGGAAACGGCGATTGGTGCGTTCCGGGCCACCTTCACCGGCAAACATGCGGGTGGGGTCTTCGCCTTCGCGCTTAAATGGATAGATTCCGGCGGTATATGGGAAATAACCCGGGGTGTTTTCCTGCAGCGCCCAGCGAACTTTATCGCCCCAGCTTTGCATGCGCGGCATGGCAACCTTAGGTATCCTGGTATGGCTCAGGCTCTCGGTATAGTTGGGAACCCTGATTTCCTTGCCGCGCACCAAGTAAACGTAATGTTCATCACTGTATTTACGCTCTTCAGCTTCCCAGCCGCAGAGCATATCCCAAACATGGGCATCCAGTTTTTTCTTTTCGCGGTCGAAGGATGCCATCAGCGCGCGCAGCACGTCTTGCTCGGCATGTTCCAAACTGCGCAGCCTGTCGAAGGCCTGTTGTGCACCCATAGAAACCGAAAGTTCAAGCCCTGAAATGGTTTCCATGCTGCGCCAAAGGCCGTACATGCAATCGGCAATATGGGACTGAGCATGTGCATTGCGGTCGTAGTTACGGTTGCTCTCGCTGATTTCACTCAGATAGCGGTTGCGCGAAGGCGGTATGATGAATATCTTCTCACTCATCTCGTCGCTGCTATGCCAATTGCTTCGAAGGTGTTCAGCGCCAGTTTTGTTCACCATGCCGTCCATCAGGGCCCGATACAAACGGTTCATGCCCGGATCGTTGAACTGACTGGCAATAGTACCATATACGGGCATGGTGTCCGGGTCGGCATCAAAAAGCTTATGGTTGCGCTGGTACTGCTTGCGCACGTCACGCAAGGCATCGGCTGCGCCGCGCTTGTCGCATTTGTTCAATGCAACAATATCGGCAAAGTCCAGCATGTCAATCTTTTCCAGCTGGGTCGCCGCACCGTATTCCGGTGTCATCACATATAAACATACGTCGCTGTGCTCTGTAATTTCTGTATCGCTTTGGCCAATACCGCTGGTTTCTACCAGCACCAGATCGTATCCGGCTAATTTCAATATGGCAACGGCGTCATCCACATGACGGCTCAGCGCGAGGTTGGCCTGCCTTGTAGCCATGCTGCGCATGTACACGCGAGGATGATTAATGCTGTTCATCCTGATGCGGTCGCCCAACAGCGCACCACCGGTTTTGCGCTTGCTCGGATCTACGGAGATGATGCCGATGGTCTTGTCGGGGAAATCGCTCAGGAAGCGCCGAACCAGTTCATCCACCAGACTGCTCTTTCCGGCGCCGCCGGTGCCGGTGATGCCCAGAACGGGGGTCCTCACAGAGGCAGCATGCCGGCGCACGTCTTCCAGAAGCTTCTGATGTTGTTCAGGATAATTCTCTGCTGCGCTGATCAGTCGGGCTATGCGGAGTTTATCTCCAGGCTTTAGGGAATCGACTTCATCAGGTTCCAAACCGGTAGCAAAATCACTCTTGCGCACCAAATCGTTGATCATTCCCTGCAAACCGAGCTCACGCCCGTCGTCGGGGCTGTATATCCGGGTGATGCCGTAATCCATCAGGTCGCGGATTTCATCGGGAAGGATAACGCCGCCGCCGCCGCCGAAAATGCGGATATGGCCTGCACCGCGTTCCTTCAGCAAATCATGCATGTAGCGGAAATATTCGTTGTGGCCGCCCTGATAGCTGGTCATGGCTATGGCATTGGCATCTTCCTGAATGGCAGTTTCTACCACATCCATCACGCTGCGGTCGTGGCCCAGGTGAATCACTTCACAGCCCGTTCCCTGAATAATCCTGCGCATCACATTGATGGCTGCATCGTGCCCGTCAAATAAGCTGGCGGCGGTAACAATGCGTACCTTATGCTGCGGTTGATATACCTCCTGATCCATGGTTTTCTTTAAAAACTGCGCGAATTTAAAGGATGCAAGCCACAAGGCAGGAAGAATATACCTGGGCCGAAGGGCTTTGCTGTTTTGTGCCTGATTTCAATAAGACCATATGGGCAGGTTGGCCACCCATGTGTAGAAGATTCCCAGATGCAGTATTGCCGCCAGGGCTGTGGCCAGTACAAAAAATCTTTTATTCAGCAGTCGGCGCAGGTTCAGTAAAAAAGGCAGGTTTACCGAAACGTAGCGCGGATAGGACATTACTTGTCCTGTGCTCAACGGAAACAACAGGTTCAGCAACTGGAACAAGATGATGCCAGGGCCGGAGCGTCGAAAGAATATTGTAGCCGCTGCTAAAGTGATGATGGCATAACAACTGATTACGCTGATGGCCGCAGTTCCCTGATTGAAAAGCCCCGTCCATGGCCAGGTATAGCTGCGGTTCCAGCTGGATTGTGCATGCGAAAATGCCAGCGCATCGCCACAGTGCAGCTTCTGGTAACCCATCCACAGCAGCATACTGAATGGTGCGCCCAATAATGGCCAGCAGCGTCTGATCCAACTCATGACAGCCGGGTGCTTGAAATCCGGCAAGTAAAGCAGGGGCAGGGTAGCTGCATAGATCAAGCCGGTAGGACGCGTTAGTGCCAACAGCATCGACAGGATGAATAACTGAGTGATATTGCGTTGTTCCAGATGATACATCACGCCGGCAAGCAGCAGCAAAAAAAGTTGTTCCGTGTAAAAAACATGGTGGAAGTGATGGAAGGGAATCAATTGGAACAGTACAAGAAAGCGGAATATCTCCCGGTCCGCCCATGCCAACTGCCGAAGCATTCGAAAGCACAGGGCAATCCATAACAAACCGGTCAGCAGACTCACTGCAAATGCCGCCTGATGGAAAGATTCAAACAGGGGCATGAAGAGTTTAATCAGGGAGGGATATAAAGGGAAAAAGGCAAATGCAGACTGTATTCCGGGCAGCGGAGGCGCAGTAGGATAACCGTTTTCTACAATCAAAGCATACCAGGAACTGTCGTTGCGGTGAAATACCTGAAGCCAGTCGTTGCCGGTTCCCCACACAATGCCAAGCAGGATATAGCAGCATTTCAACAACAGGAAAAACACTACCGAACGGGTTAAAAACCCCGGCCATACCCATGACCCGCTCAACGTTGTTCCCCTGTCCAACATAGCCCCCCGGCCTGTAAAAATGCGGCTCGAAAATAGTTCATACGAAGTCAAACAGCGAATAAGTAGGTTCCAAGTGCGCTTATTTTGCATCATGGAACCCCAGGAGTGGATGATTCCCTTCTCTACGCCTTCCCTTGGCTTTATTAGGCCGGAAAGCCGTTTATTCTTCTCCGGAAGTTGTTTTGGTGAAGCAATGTATGAAGCGGCCCATCACTCAGGATTTCAGAGTTTTTACGGCCCTTGTGGTATTGTGTTTAATCCGCTGGCCATGGCAGAAGGGTTCCAACGCATGCTGGAAGCCCGCGCTTACCATCAGAGCGATATGCTGTACGATGGTAGTTTGTGGCATTCTTTTGACCATCATTCCTCTTTTTCAGGAACAGATGCTCGGCAGGTCCTTGACGGCATCAACCTGCACATGAGCGCGGCAAGGGAAGCCCTTATGCAGGCCGATATTCTTGTACTTTCTTTCGGAACAGCATGGCATTACCGGCTCATGGAAAGCGGTCGCATTGTGAGCAACAACCATCGTCAGCCTGCGGCTGCGTTTATAAAGGAATTTGCCGATGCCGGGCGGATAAGTTCTGTTTGGGAACGTTTGATTCAGGATAGTCGAAGGGTCAACCCGCGTTTGAAGGTATGCCTGGCGGTGAGTCCGGTGAAATACCTGCGCGACGGCCTGGTGCAACACAACCAATCCAAGGCCTCTCTGATCAGTGCAGTGCATTCTTTATGCAGCCAATTACCTGACGTGCATTATTTCCCTTCATACGAACTGCTTGTGGATGTACTGCGCGATTACCGCTGGTATGCTGCGGATATGGCCCATCCCTCAGCACAGGCGGTATCTATGATTTGGCGCGAGTTTTCTGCAGCCTGGATGAATGAGGCGGCAAGGCATATGATGCAGGAATTAGGGCGCTACAAGCTCCTTGCAGACCACAAAACCAGGTTTCCTGATACCCAGGCAGCAAAAAACCTGGAAGTACGAAAAGCAACATTGCAGCAGCAACTCATAGATGCCTATCCTCATCTGAACGGCACCAGGGGATGGCGATAAGGTGGTGTTACAAGCCCAGCTTTTTGCCGGCAATCAACTGCATGAAGGCGTCTCGGTAGTTTTTCCCAATAGGGATGGATTTGCCGCCGATAATAACATTATTGCCCGCCACCGCCTGGATTTTATCGAATGCAATGATGAAGGAGCGGTGAATGCGGATGAACTTCTCCGCAGGAAGGCCCTGTTCCATTTTCTTCATGGTTTGCAGGGTGACAATGCGCTTTTCTTCAGAAATCCAGATTTTGACATAATCGGCAAAGGCTTCCACGTACAGGATATCACCGTAGCCTATTTTCAACAGTTTGGCATCTGTTTTAACAAAAATATGTCCATCCTCCAGTTCCACCTTATCCACCTTCTTGTTGCGGCGCAGCTCAAAATATTCCTGTGCCTTTTGTATGGCTTTGTCGAAGCGCTCCGGGGATACAGGTTTGGGGAGGTAGTCCAGCGCCTCCAGCTCAAACGCATCTACAGCATACTCCGGATGTGCCGTGGTGAAAATTACTGCCGAATGAACATGTTGAATGCTGCGGGCGAATTCGAGTCCATTTACTTCGGGCATATTGATGTCGCAGAAAATAAGATCCACCGGTTCCTGGCGGATTTTCTCCATGGCTTCCATGGCATTGGCGGCTGTGGCCGTTAGCTTAAGTTCCGGGCGCGCTGCTATCAGCTTCTTCAGCACTTCAATAGCCAGTGGTTCGTCGTCCACGCACATGCAGGTGAGGGTGTGTTCCATGACTTATATTTATAGGTTTAGGTAAAGGTCTACGGTATAGCGATTTTGGGTGTCGCTGATCATCATTTTGTGCTTGTCCTGATAGAGCATCTCCAGGCGCTTTTTCAGATTGTTCAATCCAATGCCGCCACTTTTGGAAGGAGGCAGAACCTCAGATGTTTCTTCCATCTTGCTGTTGGAAACCTGGAAATGCAGCATGTCGGGTGCAGAACGCTGCAGGCTAATGCGGATCCACGCCCCCATATTCTGTTTTTCGGTTCCGTGCTTAAAACTGTTTTCCACCAAGGTGAGTAACATCATGGGTTCTATTTCAACGGCAGAAAAGTCGCCTTCAATGATCAGCTCAATTTGTGCGCGATTTCCCAAACGTATCTTTTCCAGTTCGATGTAATCCCGAAGATACTCGATTTCTTTTTCCAATGGCACCTTCCCATCCGCCGTTTCGTATAAAACATAACGCAGAATGTTGCTTAGCCTCAACACCACTTCAGGTGCCTGCTCAGATTTTATAAGCGTGAGGGCATACAGGTTGTTTAAGCTGTTGAATAGAAAATGCGGATTGATTTGCGATTTGAGGAATTTCAACTCTGTTTCAGCATGGATTTTCCTCAGCGAGCGTGAAAACTGCTCCTCCTGGTACCAATTTTTTAACAGTTTTAAACTGCCGGTTACCGCTACGGTAAGCAAGATGCTCAGCGCATTGGCCAGGAAAAAACGCCAGGTCCATATGGAATCGCGCACCTCATCATCCAAATTGAAAAAACGATGATATATGATGGCTTGCGGATAACAAGCCAGGGCAATGATGAGCAGTAAGGTGAACGTATAAGTAAAAAACTGACGCTTGAACAGGAACCAGTTCAACAGGAAATAGTTGTTAAAATAGCTTACCCCGGCATGGAAAATCAACACTGCCGCTGATTTGACCAGTGCAATTTCAAATCGCGGTGAAGGCTGGAACAATACCGCCCAGAATAGAGTATATAAAAGCCAGAAAAGAAGGTGGTAAATTTTTGCCCGGTAAAGAAACCGGTAGAAGCGTTTGAAGTGGTGTTTCAAGAAATGATGGTATTACCGAACCTGTTTGCCGGCGCCCAGTAAACTTATCAACGTAAAGGTCCAGTTCAATACAGTCGCAGATCCATCACTTACCCCGCTGCCGGATTCCTTATGCATCTCGTGAGGAACCGCGCAGGTCATGCAAGAATTACGATTGAAATAATTGCGTGCAACCACAAATCCAATCAGGTTAGCCAACAACAACAAACCAATTAAAATCACTTTCCTGTTGATGACTTTGCCTGCGGTGTTCACAATGTTCCTTGATTGATTCATACTCTTATCTCAAAAGGTGGGCCAAATTTCTTTTTTAACGCGGTTCGTCGAAAAAAGTTACAGGCTCCTATACTTTTTTATCCAATATTGTTGGAGCGCCGTTAATTTAAGAAAAAGAGAATCGGCTTCATCTTTCTGATTGCCTTTAAGCAGGGTACGTCTTAAGGGTTGATTTTCTCCAACCAAATTAAAGCTGTCGCGCACCACGCCAAAACCGCTGTTGAAGGCATAGTAAGCATAGTCGCTTTTATTGTCAAACCAGGTGGAATAGGGCAGGGGAAGGGGCTTTAATCCTAACTGGATCAATACGTTGGATGCCAAATGTGCCTGTGATACGGTTTCCCGGATTAGCTTGCCGCGCAGGCTGTCTTTCAGGGCCCCTCCGGTGATTATGATGGGTATGTGAAATAAATCGGGATGAAAGGAATGACCCGGATTTAACCCGATGTCGTGACCGTGGTCGGCGGTAACTATAATGAGCGTTTCCTGATACCATGCTTCCTTCCTGGCCTGTTCCATAAATGCACCCAGGCAGCGATCGGCATACTGTATGCTGGCTCGGAACTTCTCCGTTTCTGTTCCCTGAAGGCTGCCGCCGGGAACCTCAAAGGGCTCGTGGCTGCTCAGGCTGAGCAAGCCAGCAAACCAAGGATATCGGCGCCCGCGAAGCTGTTCCAGCAATTTTAAATATACGTATTCATCGTGGGCACCCCACTTGCTGTTTTGCTGCGACGCAGGATAGTCGTCCTGGTCATACAGCTCCCTGAATCCGGTAGCCATCAGGTAGGCTTTCATGTCGGCAAAACGCAAATCGCCTCCATAAGTAAATAAAGTTTGATAACCCTCTGCAGCCAATGTGGCAGTAATCGATGGCATTCTGGCGGCTTTTTCTGGTTCGTGCAGCACCGAGTGCCAGGGCTGAGGTACCCAGGAACTCAACAATGTGGCAAGCCCCTTATCAGTGCGGTCGCCGGCAGCATATGCCTGCCCAAATGAAAGCCCATCGGCGGCAATCCGGTCCAACTGTGGTGTACAGTTTAATTGGCCGGACAGGCGCTTGCTGGCCTTGGCCGTAAAACCTTCAAGGATGATGAGCAGCACATTGGGCCGTCTTGTCCGGCATAGAAATCGCTGCGCCGTGTCCTGCTGATATAAACAGTCAACGGCTTCTTCAGCTTCGACATCGCTGCAACAATAAAAGCGCTCAAAGGGTATATTCCTCGTGCCGTTGCTCAGGTAATAACCAAAATTCCAGAAGGTATTCACCGC
>CANHRE010000075.1 GCA_947463095.1 Flavobacteriales bacterium
ATACACGTAATACCTCAATGCGCGCATTGTTCGGCGGCTTTTGCTTGCAAGGCTCCCCCCAAGGGTTCAGGCGAGCAGAGCGAGCCTCATCCCGGTGATAAACGTAATGCTTCAATGCGCGCATTGATCGGCGGCTTTTGCTTGCAAGGCCCCCCTCACGGGTTCAGGGAAAAGTGGTACGTTGATGATGCCTGAAATACGTTGACCGTTTCTTGTTTCGCTACCCCTCTTACCGGCTATGGGATGCGCAGTGCGGCTATTCAAATTGAAACAATGCTTCCATGGCGTAACTGAGAAGCATCAATAGTAATACGCAGGCATAAAAGTGGTTTCAATGAAAATATCGCCACAAATGCATCCATTCAGTGGTTCCGGGAAAAAGGACCAGAAAACAATAATGCCCTTATCAATCCGCCTTATCCTGCATCCTTCTGGCCAATTTTACCACAAAAGACCTAGGTACAAACCTACTGGCATTTACCAGCAGGTAGTTCATGAATCCGTGGATGGCAACGGTTTTGCCTTTCATCATGGCAGCATAGCCGTACTCGGCAACTTCTTTGGAAGAGGGCAGTTTTTTTCCTTTCACCAAACTGCTGTCTTCCAGGGCAGCCGCAGCCTGAAATCCACTTTCCGTTGGGCCCGGGCACAATGCTGTAACCGTTACACCGCTGCTCCTCACTTCGTTATCCACCGCTTCCGAAAAGTTCAATACATACGCTTTTGTGGCAAAATACACCGCCATGATGGGCCCCGGCTGAAAAGCAGCCGTGGAAGCAACATTCATGATCCTTCCGCTGCCACGCCTAACCATGTCCTGCAGGAATAGTTTGGTAAATTGTGTCAAAGCAGTAATGTTCAGGTTGATCATCTTTTGTTCTTTGTCCCAGTCCGTTTCCGCGAACATACCGTAGTCTCCGAAGCCTGCATTATTGACCAGGTAATCAATTTGAATGTGCTTGCTTTGGACTTCATCATAAACCTCACGGGCTGCATTCAAAGCAGCAAGGTCCTTCCCTATGGTATGAATTTTCACCTTGTACTCTTGCTCCAGCTCGGCTTTCAGTTCATCTAGTTTCGCCTTGTTCCGCGCTACCAGAACCAGATCACCGCCTTTGGAAGCATGAACCCTTGCCAGTTCCATGCCTATTCCACCCGATGCTCCGGTAATCAGTGCTGTGTTATTCATGATGTTATGGTTGTATGATTGATCCATGGGCAATTTAACCTAAGGCATGATAAAAATCAACGAATGATTCAAGCCGTAGTTCAAAGACATCACAAAGGATAGAATTTAATTTAATATAATAAAATAAAACAATTCAAAGAAATAAATATAACGAACAATACATCGTATATGCAGTCCTTCATGTATATTTTGGCATAATTCGAATGAATATCACGGGTATTTGTACAGTTACATATTTAATGTAATTCTTAATGCACAAAAATCACGTCCTCGTTTGGCACCCTGCGACGCGGACCCCAAACCCCTTCTTCCGTTCCTTTTCCAACGGCAATAATCATATTAATTTCCGCAGCGCGAGGAAGGTTTAAAGCTCTTTTTACGCGTTTTTCGTCAAAACCTTCCATGGGGCAGCTATGAAACCCTTCGGCGGCGATAGACAACATGAACGATTGGGCCGCAAGTGCGCAGGATTTGTGAACCACAATGCGCTGTTTCGCTATACCTCCAGATCTAATAAAAGGCTTGCGGAGTCCCATGAAAAAACTAATGGAGCGCCTGATCAGCGTCATAAATCCAAACGGATCATTGGCATATACCAAAGGCATTAATTTCCCGTAATAATCCATCGCTGATTTTTGCAGCTTGTTGGGTTCCCCTACAACCGTTTCCTTGATTTTGTCCAGATTCCATTGGGCTCTTTCACGCCATTTATCACGCCTCGTAACGAATACGACCAAGTGTTTGGCTGTTTTTGCCGCCCGTTGACTAAGGCAAAGTGGCACGAACCGTTCCAATTCCTTTCCGGTTTTTATCCAATGAAATTCCCATAGCTGCATATTGCTGCTGTTTGGTGAAAGGACGGCGCGTTCCAGACTTTTCTGTATGACTTCATCCGGCACTATGATGTTTGCGTCGAAAGCACGATTGGACCTTCTGAAGTTAATTATTTCCTGGAATTCCTTGGTATACATATATTTTTGTTTTACTGATTCATAGAACTATTCGTTCCCAATAAGGGCAGGCCATTCTCGGGAAAGTTCTCAGCGGCAAACTTAGTACCCTTTAAGTAACAACCTCCGAAGTAATTGCATCCTATTCCTTATTGACTTTCCGGTGGATATGATGTTTGGGTATGCCGCGCCTACCTTCGGCCAGCACGCTGTATCAATTCCTCTTCATGACAAGGGCTGGCATCAGCCATATCGGGGATTTCTTTGATGCTTATGCTGCTTGAAGGATGGACTTCAGGGAGCCGGTAGAATGAAGCCCAGTGCTTCTATCAGACTGCTGTTGAATGTGCAGTTGCTGAATTTCGATATCGCCACTATTTCCTTTAATGCTCGGTTTGCCTCGTCAGGACTTGGTAGTGGTGCATTCTTCACAACCGACATCCAGTCTATTAAACGTCTGGTATCCCGGTCTATCCTGAATGTAAGCAGCGACATATGCAGATCTCTGAAGGGAATAAAGAACCAGTTACCATAATAGGGGGGTCTCTTCTTTTCCTCCGGACCGGTAGGCAATTCCAGGGCCTTCCACATATAAATAAGCCAGCCATCCATATCCCTTTCCCGGTTCATCAGGGTTACCTGTTCCGATATGGTACCCAACCTGTTGATGCCCCATTCTCCGCAAAAGACTGGACGGTTGCGAAGCCTTGCATGATTCATAAAACCGGGTAAGTGTTTACCCATCTTCAGGCCAAACCAGGAATAAAAGTGAAATGAATAGCAACCGTTCTCATCCAGCATTTGGTCATATTTGGAAAGGACATCCAGATCCATCGCGTAATTGTTTCCTTCGTACACAATCATGTGGTTAGTATCCTGAGCGCGGATGGCGGCGGAAATCAATTGGTACATATCGATGAGTTCCTTTTCCCGCTTCACTTCAAGGGAGGGCTCGTTCAGCAAGTCGTAACCGAGAATCATAGGTTCGTCCCTGAAATGTGCGGCAATCCGGCTCCATATCTCAATGGTTCGCCTTTTTGCATAGGGCGAATCCCACAGCATCGTATCGCCCTTGACATAACCGGTGCACCAGAGTTTATCCGGCGCTTTAGGTGGAACCATCATGACGGGCAGCACGGCCATGTTGTTTTCCCTGAATACTGGAAGCAGTCGGTCCATGCTGCTGAAGAACCATTGAACGGTGGTTTCGTTGTTAAACAACACTGCATCAAAGCCGATTCTCACACAATTCAATCCCATCTTTTTCATCAGGCGGATGTCTTCAGCCCTTAGAAAAGAATCCATCATGTTCTTCAAATATTGCTGGTATGCAGCTTCGCCAATCAGAGCTGTCAATCGCGTTGCAGTTATTTTTTGGGCTGTCTGCGCTCCACCAAATGCATAATTCTCCTGGTACAGCCAGCAACTAACATTTGCACCTTTTATGAGGAATGGCTTACCATCGGGATCCAAGATTTCATGGCCCTGGCGATGAAAGAATGATGAAGTGCCGGTCGGCCGTGCATATAGTTGCCCTGCAACCGATAGCAGTAAAAGGAAGAATTGTTTGGTCATATCATTGAGGTTAAGGGCTGTGCATTATGTATTCCGTAACTCGCAGCATGTTTATGGGCTGATTATCAGCCTTCAGATAATTCTGGCTGAGCCGGCTTAAATAGAAACAATAAGGCACCACTCAATGCCCATAGGGCATTCTTCCAGTGAAAAAAGAACCAGCCGCTTGGTTCGCAGTGTTCCCAAAGCATGAGGCCACTGGCAGTAACCATCATGGCGATTATATGCTTGCGCGCACCCAGCCATTTTACAGCAATTCCTTCTATCCTTTTGGCGATAATCAACAAGACGGATAAAGCAGACAGTCCATTCGCCGGAAAGTAGTTTGGTGCAGCACAAGGCAAAAAGGTACAGTGTTGGTTATGCCCCTGATTATTCGGTCGTAACGGGTATGAGCGGTATTCAACATATTCGAAACAGAGGGCTGTTCTTACAAACCAATTGTATTCGGACTTTATGAAGTTTTTTCGAAGGGGCATCAATGACGAATAAAACCTTATCGAAAATAAGCACAATAAAGTGAAATGGCATCGGGTTTATTCATGACTGGTTTAGCTATAGCGAAGCCGGCGGTAAAAGGTGCCGGTATTCTGCAGATACAACCATAATCCCCTGCTGTTTCCCTATTTTCGCGCCTCGTTAAGATCCCGTAGCTCAGTTGGATAGAGCAACAGCCTTCTAAGCTGTGGGTCGTTGGTTCGAGTCCAACCGGGATCGCAAGTTTTTCTCTCAAAAAATCAATTTCGAATCCACCGCGAGGCTTTGCTCGCGGTTGCCCGCCTGAGGCGAGCAAACCTCGCTGCGCGATGGCTACCAATGCAATACCGTTTTGTGCGCCGATAACAACTTTATAAGGACCTCGCACAGGTTGATCATAACTTAGGCATACGACTGATAAACGTAATTTCTGGCAGGTTGATTGAGCAAACAAAGCGTTAAGCACGTTGTTCCTTTTAATTAAGTTCTATGTCCAGTTTACAAATGCCCCGATGTATCAAACTCCTGCTCCTGACCGCTGTATTCGCTTGCATGCACGCCGCTGCAGCACAATCGCCGGTTTCGGGCGGTATCTACCAAAATACCACTTGGACTCTGGCGGGAAGTCCTTACCTGGTAACCGGTTCCATCGTGGTTTTTCCAGGTAAAACCTTGACCATAGAACCCGGCGTGAAGGTCATCGTGAAAGCCGACTCCTCCTTCAATACCGGTAACTTCCGCTACCTGGAAGTGCGCGGCAAGCTGTTAGCCCGTGGCACAGCTTCCAAGCCCGTCATCTTTACCAGCACGGATACAAAAGCTGGTTTCTTCAACTGGGACGGTATCCGTATTAAAGGAAGTCAGGGCGGCAGCGTGGACATAGACTACTTCGAACTGCACCAGTCGTTCAACGGACTTTACAACGACGTGAGCCAGCCCGGAGTTAGCTACACCTTCAACAAATGCCAGTTCCGATCCAATAATTATGCGCTGCAACTGAATGCCGACTTGGTTTATGATTCCTGCACTTTTGCCGGCAATTCTGTAGGTCAGGCTGCACAATATCTGTATGGTTCCATCACAGCAAGCAACTGCCTGTTCGAAAAGAATTTCTGCTCCTTTACCTGGTCGAAAAACATGGATTTGAAGGACTGCGTTTTCAGTAGAAACGAGAATAACATTATCGGCACTCCGGGAAAGGTGCGCAATTGCGCATTCAACAACAACAACATAGCCTTTGCCGAGTGTTCCGAACTGGATATCAGCGATTGCAACTTCTCCGGAAATGGGTTGGGTATAGAAGCGGTTTCTTCATGTACAATCAGGAATAGTTTCTTCAGCGACAACGGAATTGCCGTGAAACTTGGCGATAAAGGTGTGCTGATGTTCAACGAAATCAATGAGAATGACATCGGCGTTCAGGTACTGGGTTACGATCCCAAAACCACGGTGATTGACAGCAACCTGATTTGCAACAATACCGTTCACAATCTTGAAAACCTCACAGACAAGAATTTCCAGGTGTACAAGAATTGTTTCTGTTCACAGGATTCCGCCGTTGTGGAACAAAGCATTTACGATGGATATGACGACATCACCCGCGGATTGGTGAACTATGCGGTGTATGACAACTCGTGTAAGTCCGTTTCATTTTTTGTAGAGAAGGTACCCTTGGGAAACAATACATCCGTAAAGAACCTCAAAACCAATTTCAGCAGCTTTTACAGTGGAGGGATGCTGAACATTAGCAGCAGCGGGCTGGCTCGCTTGCACATCAGCGATCTGAGCGGCAGGTGTATGCAGCAATTCGATGTCAAGGCGGGCAATACAGAAATCCCGCTTTCACTGAAGCCGGGAGTGTATCTGCTTCAGGGCACGGATAACCGTATGTTGCGATTTGTGGTGGAGTAAGCTATTCTGAAGCACGTCTTCGTTGTGGGACACAAGTCGAGCCTAGAACGAAAGCAGCAACTTCTTTCCTTGAGGCTGATATGCAGTGCATACCCGAATAAGCCCATCCACGACTTAAAACCATTTGGTGTAAGCCCACGAACTAACATCCTTGAACATGCCACTATAATTCAAGCACCATACCCCAGCTTAGCCCCTTACAAGTCAGAGCATTCCTACACTTTACCATTCCTTAGGAACAATTTCACAATTCCTTTCAACACCAACCCTTGCTTTTCTTGATGAATAATTTCTAACTTGCTCGCGTCTAAAGCTTTAGGACAATCTTAAATGACCCTCACTAAATACAATCCCCTCCACCATGAACGCTGCCTTGTTGATCATGGGAGTAGTGCTGCTCCCGGTGCTCTACCATGTTGCCTTTCCGATTCGCCTTCCCAAGCTTGAAAACTACTTCGCTCCTGGACAATCTTTCCACAGCGAAGCAGAAGGAATTACAATGAATATTCTACGTCAGGAGGGGACACGCGTTCACTGCGAATTTCGCTTTTCACCGGGAGCAGGCTGTCAGTTGCAACATCGCCATGAACATTTTGACCAGTCGGGAACCGTTACCAAGGGAACCCTGGTGTTGCGGGCCGATAAACAGCTATTGCGCATTTCCGCCGGTGGTCGTGTACATCTGCCGCGTGGCACTCCCCATCTGATGAGTAACCGCGGCACGGGCGAAGTGTTGCTTCGTTGCGAAGGCGAAGAGGATGCCCTTCCCGTAAGCTATGCATATGGTCTGTCAAAGCGCTATCCACTGAATCGCAGCAAGAGCCTGAACCTGAGGCTGTATGCCATGACCTGTGTGCTGGAATCTCATTTCGATTCGGTACCTCACGGCTGGACGCCTGTCACGATACGAATGCTCCGCAAGTTGGCAAAACCCTATGCACGCCTCTGGGTAGGCAGATCAGCCCAATAATTGCTTTGCGGGAATCAACCACACCCTTAACCATCGCGTAACTCAGTCGTAATATTCAGGATGCACGAAGTTCATCCACGGGAAATGTTCCCGCATTAATTTGCAAGCCCGTGAAACAGCAGTCTATTGTGCGCGACATCAGCTGGCTTGCCTTCAATGCACGCGTGCTTCAGGAGGCCAGGGATGAGGAAGTACATCTTTACGACCGCTTGCGCTTCCTGGGTATTTTTTCCAACAACCTCGACGAATTTTACCGCGTTCGGGTGGGCACATTACATAAAATGCTGCGTACCGACCTGGCCCACAAGATTCATCTGGAAAGTAATCCGCGCAAGATTCTGAACAGCATCCACGACATGGTGCTGGAGCAACAGCATACTTTTGACAAGACCTTTGCGAACATCATCCGGCTGCTTGAAGACCGGCACCATGTATATCTGCGCACGGAGCGGCAGCTTTCTGCAGAGCAGAAGCAATATGTACAACATTACTTCGAGGAGCATGTGCGCACGCAGATTGTTCCGCTGATGATTGAGAGCATGCCGCAGGCACCGATGTTGCGCGACCGCAGCATATATCTGGCCTGCGTGCTGGGCAACAGCAATAACCCCATGCTGCAGCGCTATGCCCTCATAGAGGTTCCGGAGCGCGTGTTACCACGCTTTGTCATCCTGCCTTCCGAGGCCGGGCGCAAGGACATCATCCTGATGGAAGACATCATTCGATTCAACCTGAAGCATCTGTTCGCACCCTTTGGTTTCAACCGATTCAGCAGCCACATAGTGAAACTAACCCGTGATGCGGAGTTGGAAACCGACAACGACATCCAGTCGAACGTGATTGCCATGTTGGAAAAGAGCCTGAAGCAGCGCAGCAAGGGCAGGGCCACACGCTTTGTGTATGACCGCACCATAGACCCTACCCTGCTGGAATATCTGTCCAAGCGGCTGAATTTATCCAAGAAGGATTCCCTGATACCAGGAGGTCGCATCCACAACTTCAAGGATTTCATGAACTTCCCGAAGTCGGTGTTTGACGACCTGGCGCCCCGCCCCCGTCCCTTTGTTCATCCGCTGCTCGTGCAGCCCTGCCGCATCATGGAAGTGATGGAACGCGGCGACATTATGCTGCACTTCCCCTACCATTCCTTCGACTCGGTGATTGACCTATTGCGCGAAGCGGCGATAGATCCTTTTGTACAGAGCATCCACCTCACGGCATACCGTTTGGCCAAAGACTCTAAAATCATCAATGCCCTTGTGAACGCGGTGCGTAATGGCAAACAGGTAACGGTGGTAATAGAACTGCGCGCCCGCTTTGACGAGGAAGCCAACCTGCGCTGGAAATCTGTGCTGGAGGAAGCCGGTGTGAAGGTATGTCTGGGTATCCCGGACATGAAGGTGCATGGCAAGCTGTGCGTGATTAAGAAACGGGAATTCAACAAAACACGGCTGTACGGATTCATTGCTACCGGCAACATGAACGAGCAAACGGCACCAGTTTATGCCGACCACATGCTGCTCACCACGGACAAAGTGCTGCTTGCAGATGCCCTGAAGGTGTTTGCAGAGCTGGAGAAACCGGAGCCCAAAGCGGCGAACGTCCGCAACATGCGCAAGCTGATTACTGCACCCAATGGCATGCGCGACTTTTTTGAACAGCTAATTATTCGGGAACTAAAGACTGCGAAGAAAAAAAAGGAGGCACAAATCATCCTAAAGTTGAACAGCCTGGTGGACCCCAAACTTATTAACCGGCTTTACGAGGCGGCGCGCGCCGGTGTGGACATCCGCATGGTGATACGCGGCATCTGCACGGTGCGGCCCGACCAAACTGGATTTAAGAAGCCCATCAAAGCCATCAGCATCATTGACCAATACCTGGAACATGCCCGGGTGATGATTTTCCACAATGGCGGCCATCCGCAGGTATTTATTTCGTCGGCCGACTGGATGATACGAAACCTGGACCACCGGATTGAGGCGGCCTGCAGCATTGAATCACCTGAAATACGAAAGGAGCTGATGGACATTATGGACATCCAGTTGCGGGAAAATGTTAAAGCGCGGATATTGGACAATGAGCAGCAAAATGCGTATGTTGCCTCCCACATCGGAGCCGGCATGCACCGCGCTCAGGTGGAAATTTACCACTACCTGAAATCAAAGAATTATAAGCATTGATTCTCGCCGCCATTGACATTGGCTCCAACGCTGCCCGATTGTTGGTAGCAGAGGCCAAGCAGTATAAAACAGAGGGTATTGACTTCACCAAGCTGAACCTAATCCGCATACCACTGCAGCTGGGTATTGACGTATTTGGAAGCGGCTTCATCGGCGCAAAGCGCCGTATGATGCTGATGCAGACCATGAAGGCCTTTCAATCCATCATGGATCTTTACGGAGTTGAACATTACCGAGCCTGTGCCACATCTGCCATGCGCGATGCTTCCAACGCTGTGGATATAACGGATGAAATACTTCGGGAAACCGGTATCCGTATTGAAATAATCAGCGGCACCGAAGAGGCTTCCATCGTTTACGAAACACATATTGCGGAAACCATCAATCAGAACGATGGCACATTCCTGTATGTAGATGTGGGTGGAGGAAGTACGGAAGTTTCCTTGTTTTCCGAGCGTAAATCGCTGTTTCAAGAGTCTTTCAACATCGGCACCATCCGGCTCATGCAGCATAAAGTGCTGGAGCGCGACTGGGATGCGCTGAAGCGTTTTCTTAAGAACCGATTGAAGGGTTACGAAAACATAAGGCTTATTGGCAGTGGCGGCAACATCAATAAGGTATCTTCCATATCGAAAAACAAAGAGGATAAACCTCTAAAGTACAATACGTTAAAGGGTATGTTGGATGAGCTTTCAGCCTGCACCGTTGAAGAGCGCATGCACCGTTACCATTTGCGGGAAGACCGTGCGCAGGTGATTGTGCCGGCCCTGACCATCTATACCCAGATCATGCGCTGGAGCGATGCAAAAGAAGTTTTTGTACCCCGAATTGGCTTGGTGGATGGCATCGTTCGGATGTTGTATAAAGTGAAAAGCAAATAGTTGTCCGGCATTGGAAGCACCAATATCAAAGTTGTTTCAAACTCCATCGAGCAATTCCTTCACAGCCCGGAAGGCCGTTTCCAAAGCACCGTGTACTGTTCCGCTATGCCCTTCAAAATGCGTGGCCTCACCGGCGAAGAAAAGTTGGTTGTTAAGGGGCTCTGAAAGCACTTTCCTGTTTTGAATTCCACCTCCTACCACTGGGAAGCTGTACGCTCCTTCAATGAAGGGCATTTGAGTCCAGTTGGTGACAAGGCCGCGCTCGAATCTTGATGCAGCCTGGCCAGGATACAGTCGTTCCAGGTCGTCAACGCAGCTCTTTAGGATTTCCGAGTCGGTCTTGCTTGATAATTGTGCGGCAGAATCACCCATGATAAAAGCAGTGAGCACATCATCGGCACCTCTGCCGGCATGACCATCCCAATATTCAGGCACAACACCGGCACTGTAAATGCTTCCTGTGTTTTCAGCCCAAAAACGGCTGCTGAACTTAAGATGCACTTTTATCCCCGGACCCATACCAATGTGGTTGATGGCATCTATTTTCGACTCCGGCAGCGATGGCTTAAAGGCTATTGAAGCCTTTTTTAATTGCGTAAGTGGCACACAAATGATGACTTTTTCTGCCTGGAATTCATTGCTCTTGCTGTCCAAAATGGATATCACATTGCCTCCATAGGCTACAGAAACAAC
>CANHRE010000076.1 GCA_947463095.1 Flavobacteriales bacterium
GCTCAATTCAACAAGGGCAAATCCCTGCAGCCACTGCGTGTCTGCGGCTTTTTTATGCCCAAAAATCACCTCGCAAGCGGCTGATGTTGACGGATGAGCTTCGCTGATCCTTGAGGGGGGTGCTCAATTCAACAAGGGCAAATCCCTGCAGCCACTGCGTGTCTGCGGCTTTTTTTATGCCCAAAAATCACCTCGCAAGCGGCTGATTTTTGGGCATAAAAAAATCCCACGCTTTCGCGGGGGATTTTTGTGTTGGTTTGAGGTCGGAACCGGATTCGAACCGGTGTAGGAGGTTTTGCAGACCTGTGCCTAGCCTCTCGGCCATCCGACCTTTTCCGTTTAACCAACGGGGTGGCAAATATAGTGTTTTTCGCTTCGCTTTGGTATGGAGCTGCGCGCTTTGCTGTTCTTCGCTGTTTTACCCCAATAAACCGGCCACCAGATGAGTCCAGGAGCTGTTGGTATCTACCAGTATGCCGCGTACGCCTGCACCTGCAGCTGCAGTGATGTCGCGCTCCCGGTCGCCAATCATCACCGAAAGGGAAGGGTTTATGCGGTGTTTGGCAAGGGCTTTCTCTATCATCAGACTTCCCGGCTTGCGGCATAAACAGACGCTGTAGTCGGGGTGGTGCGGGCAGAAATAGAAGTCGTCAATGCGGAACCCTTCCAGGATGCACAGACCTTGCAGGTAGTCGTGCATGGCCTGAACCTCCTGCGGGAGGTAACGTCCTTTGGCAATGCCGCCCTGGTTGGTGATGATGATGAGTTTCCAGCCCGCCCCATGCAGGTGTTTCAGGTTGGAAATCACACCGGGCAAAACCTCGAAATCCTCGAGGCTGCACGTGTAGTCGCCGGGGTCGTGGTTAAGGACTCCGTCGCGGTCTAAAAAAACTGCCCGGTTCATGAAGGGATATAATGTCGTGAAACAAGTATTTTCGCCCTGAAAACACAACAGTATTTTGTCGGACAGCATCGTTATCATACCAACCTACAACGAAAAGGAGAACATCGAAAAGATGATCCGCAAGGTGATGTCGCTCCTGCCGGAGCTGCATCTGCTGGTGGTGGACGACAACTCTCCCGACGGCACAGCGACCATCGCGGCTGGGCTGCAACATGTATATCCCGGGCGGCTGCACATCCTGAACCGTCCCGGCAAGCAAGGGCTGGGCACTGCCTATATCGCAGGGTTTCAATGGGTGCTGGAACGCGGCTATGCTTTCGTTTGCGAGATGGACTGTGATTTCTCCCATAACCCCGACGACCTGCCCCGTTTGATTGCCGAAGCCCGCGCCGGCGCGGACCTGGCCATCGGTTCCCGCTATGTGGGCGGACTGGTGAACGTGGTGAACTGGCCCATGGGCCGCGTGTTGATGAGCTATTACGCTTCTACTTATGTGCGCATGATTACGGGTATGCCCGTGGGCGATGCCACCGCAGGCTTCGTTTGCTACCGCAGCAAGCTGCTGGCCGACATCGGACTGGAACGCGTGAAGTTCAAAGGCTATGCCTTTCAGATAGAAATGAAGTTCCGTGCCTGGAAAAAGAAGGCTGTGCTGAAAGAAGTACCCATCATCTTTACCGACCGCACCGAAGGAACTTCCAAAATGAGTACCCGCATCTTCCGCGAAGCCCTGTTCGGGGTAATTGAACTGCGCCTGCGAAGCCTCTTCGGGAAGTTGTAAGGGTCTGACCCTCTTTAGCGCTCGTAACAGCCTTATGAAAAACATACTGTCCTTGCTGGTTTTTATCGTCTGTTCCTCCTGGAATCCCAGGCCGCACCTGCTGGTAGGTCAATGGAGCATCACCGAGGATGCCAAGGTTTCGCTGAACAACCGGAATCGCTTCATCAGCCGCATCTACTTTGGTAGCGACGAACACAGCGCCGTGATAGACCTATGCAACCGCAAAGGTCGTGACCAGGAACAGGTGCATTTTGAATGGAATGTTGTGGAACATGAGCAACAGCGGCTACTGGCATTTCGCGGTGTGGACGGACGAAACCTGGTGTACCTGATAGAACGGCTGGGTAAAGATTCGCTGTTCCTGCGCATGCAGCCCGACCAGAGCGCTGCAGATTTTTTCCCGGCAGGGCAAAGCCTGAAGTTTGAACGTATTGCCGGCCCTCCGGAAAATATGCCCTGACAAAGAATCTGGGTATTTTGCCGATGCAGGCCGTCCCAGGTGTATCTTAGCGCATCGCCATGCAACAGGGAGCACAGAAAGTTCGTCAGTTTGCTACGTTCCTGTGGACGGATATTCGCCGTCCGGATCAGGATGGGCTGGATCAAATCGCCGCGCAGTACCAGCTGGACCTTTTTCAGATTCAGGACAGCCTGGAACATGGTCACCTGCCTAAGTTTGAGCATCAACCACGATATAACTTCCTGATTCTCAGGGCTTTTACGTCCTCTATTGAAGAAGGCGCCACCACCATCAGCGACCTGTCCAACAAAATTGCCTTCTTCTACAACAGCGAGAAGCTGATTACCATCCACCGCAGCCCTTTTCCATTCCTGGATGATGCGGCTCAGGACTACTCCGCCAGCGAGGCCCTCCTGTTGCACCTCATCCACCAGATGGCCGAAACATATCAGACCCCGCTGAATGCCCTCGACAGGCAAATTGAAGAGTTTGAAAAAACCATCTTTTTGAAAGACTATTCAAGGGTTTCGCTGGAAGATCTATACTACCTGAAAACGCAAACCCGCATCACCAAAAAACTCATACAACTCTTTCAGCACGCCATTGGTCAAATAGCCGTGGGGGAAGTTCACCAAACCGCGCTGCAGGACATTAAAGACCGCCTGCTGAACCTGATCCTCAACTACGACGAGGTGTTGGAGAACGCCAACAACCTGTTGCATTCCTACCACTCGGTCAATGCTCAGAAAAGCAACGACGTAATGAAGTTGTTGACCATATTCTCGGCCTTCTTCCTGCCCCTTACCTTTATTGCGGGCATCTATGGCATGAACTTCCGACACATGCCTGAGCTGGAATGGAATTCCGGCTATTACCTGGCCTGGGGCCTGATGCTGCTCATTGCTGCACTGGTGTTTATCTGGTTCCGGCGCAAGAGGATAATCTGATAGTCGCCGGCTAGAATTGAACATCTCGGCGCTTATTGGGTCTGTTTGGTTGCTGGTTCAATGACGTGCTCATCATTACAGGCCTGATGAGTCCTTGCGTTTATCGGTTGAGTTTGAGCACCTCACCCACGAGCCGACCTTAATCCAGCATCCTAATCCTCATTTCATTCACCAGATCATGCAGCCTGTCTGCTTGTCCGCTGAGCTGTAGTTCATATTCCAGATAATCCAGGAAGTTTTGAGATGAATCGTAGCGGCGCAGGGCATCGTCTTCGGGGTTGATGTGTTCTTTTGTGATGACGTCGCGGCGGTAAGTATGCTGCTGTGCCAGATCGTCCAGCGCTTCGATCACCATGCGGTCGGCTTGTTCGGTTTTACCGCAGCGGTACAAGGCGCCAATCAGCATGGGTGTATTCCAATTGGCTCGGGTTTTTTTCAGGTGATACAAACAGGGTACCTCTGCGCTGATGCGATCTATGGCGGCGGCTTCACCATGGTTGCGGGCATAATCCAGTGCCTGCGCCATCAGGCGTATGCCGAAATTCGTGAAATAACGGGTATTGGCCAATCTGCGTTCATCAGCCAGGCTGTCGGTGCTGATGCAGCTGAACACCTCATCCACCCAGCGCAACACACTCTGGCTGTCTCCTGGGCCGGCTTCGGACAGTGAAGTCCTCAGGTGCGGGCCGTCCACCACCACCTGTTCCCATTTTTCCTTGAGGTCATCTTCATTAAAAGCCGTGAACAACACCTTGCGGCGGTTGGACAGCATCAGGTCCATGAGGTGAATATTGTCGGCAGTAAGGTAAGAAGCGCTTCCATGGTCAAATATTCCCTGGTTGAAGTTGTTGTGCAGGCTGTCTATCTGAAAGCGGCTGAACTGTATGCTTGGGTTTTCGCTGCCATAATAAGCCTCTAGCAGTTCATGGGCATAGGTGACACCCCGGTCCTGAATGCTGACAAAATATGGTTCTTCCTGTTCCCTGTATCGGCTGTGGGCATCCATCCTCACCCGCCCAAGGCTACTGTCGCCCGCGGTAATCATGTTGCGGTACTGTTTCATGGCCAGCAGCGAGGCATTGATGAGTGTTACATCACGGCGCATGTTGCGGCACTGTTGCAGATACCATACCGGGTAGGTGTCGTTGTCGCCGCCGGCAATCAGGATGGCTCTTGGGGGAAGTCCTTTGAGCAGCAGCGCAGCCCAGTCGAGTATGGCCGGATCAAACGTTGCCTTGCAGGCCCATTTGCGCGCCTCTTCGGGATGACCGGCCTGCACCAGTACCTGAAACATGAATAAATATTCATTGGCGATTTTCTGGCGGATATTGCCCACCAGCACCTCGTAGTTAGGGTCTGCCTGACGCAGCTTTTCCATGGTGGTAATACCCAGACGGCAATAGTGTTCGAAGGAATCCACCTGTAGTGTGCTCGCCTTTTCTTTCCAGCCCTGCCTGCCCGGCCATTCCGGATTAGCCGCCTCCCCCAGCTGTTCGGGGACGATGAAGCCCATCGCGTATTCCGAATAAGCGCGGCTGAGGCCTTCCAACTCCCGCGGACTCAGGATGAACTCCTTGCCGAAACGCTGAATCATGTCCCAACTCCATTGGCGATAGCCGTAAACAGCGCAACGCTCGTAGCGGTAGTGCTGGTTCAGGTTATAGCCCATCTCGCGCAAAGAGTCTTCGCTGAAGATGGGTTCGTCGCGCAGCGGCAAGGACAGCGACTTCCAGTTCAGGCTGCCCCGAAGGCTGAGCAGATGCTCGCGAACAACCTGGAAACTTTTCCCTTCGTAATCCCGTTCCTGTACCACCCAGCCGCCGGGCTTATGTGCTACCTGAACAAATGGAATTTCCTCCATCCGGTAATAGCCGTACAAGTGACGCATCACCTCTGGATAGCTGCGCTCCTGAGCATATGAAAAAGCGCCGCAGACAAGCAGCAGGGAAAACAGCAATGATTTGCGAAGAGCCATGCTGCAAGTTAAAAGGTTGAGATGATTTACACGGTGTTATGTGCTGCTGATCTTCCCAAGGATTGCTGCATTGAGTTGCCCTGTCTGCGATGCACGATGTATAAGGCTCATGTTCAGGCTTGCCCGAACATTGGGTGCAGCTCGTTTTAAATGCTTGCAGGATGTATGATTACGTTTATTTTTGAAGGATTCAGGATGTCACATGGCCTTCCATAAGCCAGTAAATTGCTGCATAGAAGTGGGTTTATGGTGTGCTGAGTGATTTTATAAAACGGAAACACATGAAGAAAAACTTTGTCACGGTTATCTTGATACTTGCAAATGCTCCGGCCTTTGCCAATGACGGAGTATTTTATGCTAAAGGAAACCAACTCATTCCTATGATTGAAACCGATATCAGCGTAAGGAAAGAAATCCTGACGCTTAAAAAGGTAAGAAATCAATTCATTGAAGTAACGGTTTATTATGAGTTTTTTAACCCGAAAGTAGAAAAAACAATCACGGTTGGTTTTGAAGCGTTTTCGCCAATGGGGGATGTTGATGGAACGCCCGTAAAGGGACATCATCCGCACATGAGGGATTTTACCGTGGCGATGAATAATTCACTGTTGAAATACAATGTCGCTTATGTTTCAGATTCCCTGTACAGCAAAGGAGGTGCTATAAAATCCTTGCCTATGCCGGGCGCTAACGATATCCAAGATGTAAATTACGTTGACTTTTACTATGTGTATCATTTTGAGGCAAAGTTCAAAAAAGGCATCAATGTCGTAAAGCACACATACAACTATGATTTGTCTGGCTCCGTAGATTTGAATTATCATTTCGAATACGTGCTGACCGCGGCCAGTCGCTGGTCCAATAAACAAATTGATGATTTTACGCTCATCATGGATGTCGGCGAATTTGAAACCTTCTCTATGGATAAGACGTTTTTTAAATCCGCGAACGACTGGTTAATCAACGGAATTGGAAAAGCCGAGGAAGTGAAGGGGCAGCCCAACACCGCTTACCAAAGAGATGCCGTTAAATTCCATCTGCAAAAGGGCAATCTGATGTTTCAGAAAAAGAACTTTAAGATTTCCGGCGATCTGTTCCTTTATGCGCAAAACTACAGACTGCAAAACCAGGAATACATTCCATTCTCCTATAATCAAGATATGAACATCAGCGAGCCACAAAACGATTTTCAGAGAAAGGTGCTGAAGAATTTACCCTTTGCCCGCCGGGGTTATGTATTTCAGAATCAGGAGTTGAATGACTTTTTCAGGAAAGTAGATTGGTATATCCCAAATCCGAATTACGAGCCCAATGTAGAAATACTGACGGAGCACGAAAAGAATTGGATAGCGCGATGGAAATAAAAAGCCGCGATTTATTCCAGTGCGGTGCAAGTGCGGACATGCCGCGTTGTTTTGTATCGTTTTCGGATTAAAGCGTATCTTAACATTTTGGTTACAGCAGTAACCATGGAGAAACAGTGCAATGGACGGGACGAAGAATAAGTTATACGGTAAAATGATTTTAGAATGAATCAAATACAACAGCATATTCGGGCCATTACAGAATTATGTATCAAACACAGGGTAAAAAGTCTTTTTGCTTTTGGCTCTGTGACCAGAAACGAATTAAAACCCCAAAGCGACATAGACCTGCTTGTTGATATTGATGCAGATGACCCTTTGGATTATTCTGACAATTACTTCGGCCTGAAAATGCACCTTGAAAAGCTACTCGGACGAAAGGTGGAATTATTGGAACAACGTGCCTTGAATAATAAATTTTTAAATAAATACATTGATGACACTAAAGTGATCATTTGTGGAAAAGGATATTAAAGTATGGTTATATGATATTAAAACTCGATTGAAGAGATTGATGGTTTTCTTCCTGAGAAGAGACATTTTGAAGCATTTCATCAGGATCTCAAGTTAAAACGGGCCATAGAAAGAAATATAGAATTAATCGGGGAAGCCATGAGTCGAATTCTTGGCCAGAATCCAGAGATTCGAATCTCCAATGCACGGAAGATTATGGATACCCGAAACCGGATTTCCCATGGCTATGACAGTGTTTCGGATGATATCATCTGGGCAATTGTTATTCGAGACTTGCCTGTGCTTAAGTTGGAAATAGAGCAATTATTGGCGCTCTGATAGTGCTCACCGCCCATGCAGGAGGGCGTTTCCTGCATGCACAAAGTGTACCGCGAAGACATATTTATTTAGGCGCCATGAGGATCTACCCTCACCCCAAACCGCTCACCGCTTCAATCTGCTCATGCAGGCGTTCCCAACTGAATAACTGCTTCTGTTCCAGCAGTCCTTCGCGGAAATGATCAGGATTTTTGTGCAGAAAGAAGTCTTCCAGGGCGGCAGCCACGGCGCCGGTTTCCACCGCACATACGTAGCCCACTTTTCCGTGGGGAACCAGTTCCGCCAGACCGCCCACATCGGTCACCAGCATGGGCTTTTCAAAGTGGTAGGCAATCTGCGTAACCCCGCTCTGAGTGGCGTTTTTATAGGTCTGGGCCACCAAATCGCAGGCCGCAAAATAGTCCGCCACCTGTCCGTTGGGGATGAAGTGCGTATGCAGCAGTACCCGATCTTCCATGCCGTGTTTGCGGACCAGGTCCAGGTAAGGCTGTGCATCTTCGTAAAATTCACCGGCCACCAACAGTTTCACCCGGCGGTCCTGAAACTTCGCCGCGGCAAAGGCTTCCAGGAGTAAATCAAGTCCCTTGTAGGCGCGGATGAATCCGAAAAACAGGATATAGCGGTATTCCGGGTCCAGGCCGAGCGAGGTACAGGCTGCTTCCCGCGCCGGGGCGCTGCCGAAGTTGTCGTAGAGCGGATGCGGGTTATATAGGGCCGGCTTGCCGAAGTTCAGGTTCTGCAGGTCCTTCAGCACGGCCCTGCTCATGGTCACGGCGCCGTCCAGGCAGCCCAGAAACCAGGCGGTGAAGGGTTTGTCGAAGAAGCGACGCTCATGCGGGTGGATGTTGTCAGCAATGGTCACTACTTTGGTGTGGCCATTCCCTTTTACGATGCGCGCGAAGGTGCCGAAGCAGGGCCCGAAGAAGGGCATCCAGTAGCGGAAGATGATCAGGTCCGGTTTCAGCTTGCGGTAGCGCCATCCCTGGATGATCCAGTTGAGCGGGTTCACGCTGTTCAGGGCCACGTCAATGTGCAGGTCGTCCGGCTTAGGGTCTTCGCTGTACTGGCTCTGCCCGGGAAACAGGAAGTTCGGGTATTGCAGGCGGAAGGTGCAGATGCTTACCTTGTTTTCGCGGCCCAGTTCTCGGGCAAAGCGTTCGTTGAAGGTGCTGAGGCCGCCGCGCAGGGGATGGGCCGGGCCAACAATCACGATATGCCTGCCGCGCATCATCAGGCGGTTTCTTCGAGGATGCTGTAGTTGTTGCGGTCTGCGCTGCTGCGGGAAATCAGTTCACCCAGGAATCCGGCTAAAAACAGCTGCACCCCGATAATCATACTCACCAGTCCGATGTAAAAATACGGCGAATCGGCCACCAACGGCGCCGGAATACCTTTCAACACATGCATCAGCTTGTCCACGCCCAGGTACAGGGCCAGACCGAAGCCCAGGATGAAGCTCAGCGTGCCCAGCAGTCCGAAGAAGTGCATGGGTTTCTTGCCGAAGCGGCTCATGAAGAAGATGCTCAGCAGGTCGAGGAAGCCGTTGATGAAGCGGCTCCAGCCAAACTTGCTGCTGCCATACTTCCGCGCTCGGTGTTGCACTACCTGCTCGCCAATCTTGTTATAGCCTTCCCATTTGGCGATGACGGGAATATAGCGGTGCATCTCGCCATACACTTCGATATGCTTTACCACATCGCTGTGGTAGGCCTTCAGGCCGCAGTTGAAGTCGTGCAATTTGATGCCGCTCATCAGCCTGGTGGCATAGTTGAACAGCTTGGTAGGCAGGGTTTTGGTGATGGGGTCGTAGCGCTTTTGCTTCCATCCGCTGATCAGGTGGTAGCCTTCTTCAGTGATTTTGCGGTACAGTTCCGGGATTTCCTCAGGACTGTCCTGCAGGTCTGCATCCATAGTGATGACCACCTTGCCGCGGGTACGGGCGAAGCCCACGTTCAGCGCGGCGCTCTTGCCGTAGTTTCTGCGGAAGCGGATGCCGCGCACGGAAGGATCGGCGGCGGCCAGTTGTTCAATCACCGCCCAGGAACCGTCCTTGCTGCCGTCGTCAATAAACAGGATTTCATAGCTGAAGCCATGCGCATCCATCACCTTCTTGATCCAGGCGTGGAGTTCGGGCAGGCTTTCCTCCTCATTCAACAGGGGTATGACAATAGACAGGTCCATCGGGCTGCTACAAACTTAAGGAAAAACCGTAAAGCGCGGCATCAGGCCGGGATGCTTCAGGGGAACTTGGGGAACTTCTGAAAGTCGGGCTTGCGCTTCTCCAGAAAAGCGTTCTTGCCTTCCTGGGCTTCTTCCATCAGGTAGAACATCAGCGTGGCGTCGCCGCTGAACTCCATCATGCCTATCTGGCCGTCGAGTTCGGCGTTGAAGGCGCGCTTGAGCATGCGGATGGCCATAGGACTGCGCTCCATGATGGTTTTGCACCAATCCACGGTTTCGTCTTCCAGGCGTTCCAGGGGCACCACTTTGTTCACCAGGCCCATCTGTTCGGCGTCGGCAGCGCTGTACTGACGGCAGAGGAACCATATTTCGCGGGCCTTCTTCTGACCCACGTGGCGGGCCAGGTAGCTAGCGCCCAGGCCGCCGTCAAAGCTGCCCACCTTGGGGCCGGTCTGGCCGAAGATGGCGTTTTCCGATGCGATAGACAAGTCGCAAACCACGTGCAGCACGTGGCCGCCGCCGATGGCATAGCCGTTCACCATGGCGATGACCGGCTTGGGCAGGCTGCGTATTTTCTTGTGCAGGTCGAGCACGTTCAGGCGAGGTACTCCGTGTTCATCCACGTAGCCACCAATGCCCTTCACGTTCTGGTCGCCTCCGGAACAGAAGGCCTTATCGCCTGTACCGGTGAAAATCACCACACCCAGGTCGGTGCGCTCGCGGCAGATGTCGAAGGCATCGAGCAGTTCTTTCACCGTTTGCGGACGAAAGGCGTTGTACACCTGCGGGCGGTTGATGCTCACTTTGGCGATGCCTTCCCATTCTTCAAAAAGGATATCCTCGTATTGTTTGATGCTGGTCCAGTTCCGGGTACTCATAAGGGCTGCAAAGGTATAATGGAAACAGAGGAAGCGGAATTTGGTTCAGATGCTAATGCATACCGGACAGGCGCGATGAGTCCTTTCCCTCAAGGCGCTGGGATGCATACGATGCCAAAACCAATCAGATGAATCTGTGAAGCGATTGATATAATAAATGATTTAAATCATATTTTTATGTCGATTATTTTAATATTTTCGAATAAACCTTAACCATCATTTCTATGCATTATCTCATTAATTTCAGATTACAGCATGCTTTATTCACATCATGCTTCTTAGGTACGGTTCTTGCGGGGGGGGGCTATCCGCCCAGTCTCAGGCTGTAGGTTCTTGGAAAAACCGAATGGGACAAGCGGGCTCTCTGACGGCGTACACCGATAGTGCCTTGGGTATTGGCACGCCAAACCCTGAAGGAAAAGCGGAGTTGCGTTA
>CANHRE010000077.1 GCA_947463095.1 Flavobacteriales bacterium
ATGCTGCGGCAATGCTGTTCGCTTCGATCGCCTCAGCGAACGGGGAGCTAACGCAAAATCAGGCCATCGCGATATGACTCGGGGTTTTTACCGCGTAAGCGATTTGCCAGCCCGGCGCTGTCTTCCAGAAACTTCCTCCAGCGGATGTTGTGGAAATACACCAGCACGGCCTGATTGCGTTTTATTTCTGACAGCATAGTTCCAAATGCGCGTTCATGGGAGGCATTGGGCGTTCCCGAGGTTGGGAAATACTTCAGCGGCATAGCATATACACGGAACCTGCCATCGGCATTCCAGTAGTAATTCAGCACATCTGCCCCGTTGGAATAAACCTTCTTTCCGGATTGAACCGAAGCTGCAGCTGCCTGCAAAACAGGAGATTCCTTCCACTCCCGGGCACTTAGCCCCTCACCATTGCTTCGGAACTTGTTCCACAGAGCATAAGCCGGCAACACGTTGAACATCAGCAGAAATAAAGGAAATGCGCTCTGGAGGAATCCACCGGTTTCCCTAAGCATCACAAAAACCATCAACAGCAGGAGCGGCGCCACCGGCGACCAGATGCGGGCATCCATAGGGGTATGAGCATCCAGGTAGAAACAGGTGATGAACAGCAACAGCAGGAATGCACATACGCTTATCCAAACAAAAGTAAACTGCCAACCTAAGTCGCTTCCCCGGCGGCTCAGCATCCAATAGCCCGAAATGAGCAAAAAAGCCCCCAGCAGGGCCAAGCCGGAATAGGGGAACATGCCTTGCAGGGGAGGGAACATCTGCGCGTTAATTTGCTCAGACAGACCGATCCATTTATGCGGGGGAATAGGGTGAAATATCAGGACGCGGTTGAAATGGCCGGCATGCAACAGGCGCTCTGTGAGCATCCAGCCGCCCACTGCCATTGCTGGGCCAAAACCGAACAGGACCAGCCGCCGAAGCAGCTGCCTCCAGTCAGGAACTTCGGTAAGAAGTATGAACAGTCCGCCTCCTGCCACGAAGGCCATGCCAGCGTATCGGGTTAGAAACAACAAGCCGGCAGTTATACCCATAAGCAGTGGCCGGGGCTTATACCGATAGTCGAGGCCCAGGCTAACCAGTGCGAGCAACAGGGTGTTGAACAAGCCTTCACTCATCAGTCGGGAAAAGTTGAACATGCCCGGAAGCAGACAGGCAACGGCTATGAGCAGGATGCGGTGCATCGGCGACAGCTGACATTGCCCGGAGATGCGGAACAGGAGCAGCAGGTACAGCACAAGCAGGGTGCTCTGCAGCAACAGCGCTGCAGACTCCAGGGGTAAGCCGCTGAGGAGTGCACACAGTGCCAGCACCGCAGGATACAGCGGCGGCCAGTGGTTCACCAGTTGACCCTGATGGTTCACAGGACCATGTCCGTGCATGATGTTCAACGCCACTTCGCGGTAGGCCACACTATCCGGTGTAATGGCCGGGCCCATGGGCAGCGTAAAAAACAGGAACACAGTCGTTATCAGCATGCTGAGCAACAGGTACAACGTGACAGGCGGAAGTTCTTTTATAGACCTGAACAGGCGCATGGCTGCAAATTAATAGTGAAAGATGGGGGTGGAGGATAAGTCTACTTTTCTATTGAAGTATTCAGCATGACAAAACACTTAATGCTGCGAAGAATACATCCGGCAATTGCTGTTTGTAGATGTTTCGGTGCGGGCTGAAATCATAGGGGAATCATTTTGCGAAAGTTTTAGCGCTCACGACAGCGAGGAACAAATGCAGCGTGTGCCGCACGGAATTCCTATGTTACATTAGGGGGATTGTCAATCAAGAACATCAACTTTAAACGTTCCGGTTATATTTTCGTCATAGTATTTCATCCATTCACAACATGAACAGAACCCACACCATTATATTCATCACTGCTGTATCACTTTTGGGGTTTTCCTGCAAGGAAGAGGTAAAGCCCATTGCTCCCAAACCTTCCGGAGCCTATCGGGTGGTGAAAACCGTGAGCCATCAGGGGCTGAAGGTAGATGTGGTGATTGATAAGCCTGAGCAGAACGAGGTCGACGTGATGCTATTATACCATGGCACGGTGATGGACGATGCCAAAATTGTAGAAGCCGCCCAGAGTACCCTTGACGAATTTAAACGCATCCTGAGGCGCAAGAATATGATGTTGATCAGCGTGGCTTACCCAGAAGAAAATCTCTTGTTTGGTGACAATTTGCCTTATGCAGAAGCAGCTTTGCTCTGGCTGAAGCAGGATGCCGAACAGGAGCTTGGCATCAAGGTGGGTAAAGTATTCCTCGGTGGACATTCCCAGGGCGGCTATCTGGTTACCCGATTAAACACCATACACGAAACCAACGGGGTTATTGCCAACGGACCGGGTCCATTAAATTTAGTGTATCGCTGCGAATTGGAAGAAAGCGGTAAAATTGCATCGGGTAAGGTGTGTACCCTGTTGCGCAATACCTATGGTACCACCACGGCAAATCCCCAGGCATACCGACTGAGGTCGCTGCTCAATTTCACCGAGGGATTTAAGTCGGATATTCTGTTTGTGCAGGGGTTGGACGATACACCTATACAGATGTATTCCTGGCCGGTGTTTAAAGACAATGTAATTAAGTGCAGCAATTGCCGGGAACGGCAGATACTGGAATTGCCGGGGTTCGGCCATCCGGCCCTGTTTGAAAGCGCTGAGGCTAAAGACAGTTTCAATGCGTTCATAGGCAGGCGCTAGGCTTTTGCCCCTTCTTGGTTATTCTGTCAACCTTGACGTTTCCCGGCTTTGCATCATTTCGGGGTGAATTTTGCATTCGAATCATTACAGAAAAACCTATGTGCGAACTACTCGGATTTCACTTCAACAAGCCTGTACGGCCGAATTTATCATTCAGTAACTTCAGACAACATGCGGCGCTGCACAGGCATGGCTGGGGGATGGCCTGGTATCCGGATGCGGAGCAGCGCGACTTTACGGCGCAGGTAATAAAGACCTCCGCTTCGGCGATGAACGACAAGTTGGCGGAGTTTTTGTCGCAGGAACAGGTGGTGAGCAGTGCCAACATCATTGCCCACATCCGTTATAAAACCAACGGTGCGGCAACCCATGGCAATACCCATCCTTTTGTGCGAAATTTCAAGAAGCGGGAGCTGGTTTTTGCGCACAATGGCGTTTTGGTGAACGAAGACCTGAGTTTTACGAGTCAAAGCTATGCACCGATGGGCGGAACAGATTCGGAGCGCGGCTTTTGTCAATTGCTGAATGCTATGAAAGCCCATGGTTGGCGCACAGACAAGCCGGAACATTATCCCGCCATCCAACAATTTCTTGCTGAGATGAACCGCGCCGGTAAGATGAACCTGTTGTTCAGCGACGGAAACCGGATGTTTGCCTGGCATAACAAGCAAGCAGCAAGCGACAACACCCTGTTTTATACGCGGAGGCTGGCGCCTTTTGGCAACATTCGGTACAGTGACGACGGTATTACGGTGAACATGGATGAACAAAAAGACCCGGATTTGAAGGGCTATATCATTGCTACCAAGCCACTTACGGAAATGGAACTCTGGCAGCCACTGGAGAAAGGATGCTTATTCGTTTTTCAATCCGGTGATTGTATTTTTGGAATGTAAACGCTGTCTGCAGGCAGCGTGCCCCTGATTGGTTTCGTGCAGGTTTTTTTCAGGTCATACTGGAGTTTTTTTACCCTGCATGCTGCGTTCGATTCGCGGCAGGGGCGCCAAAGTGTATGGTTCATTGCTGGCTGTTCCCAGGAATATATTATGCATGATTCCAGGGTGATTGATAAGCAGTTTAACCTTGTTTTAATGCTATGAATGATTTTGTTGATTAACTTTTCAGATTATTTCAATAGATGTTTCAACCCATAAACAACCGATTGGCATTTTTCTTTCCGCGCAATGCTTTTGTATATCTTGATAGCCGGACTGATGAAATGGCGTTATTCTCCGGTAAGGCCCGTTATGAGTTGGACGCAGTATTGGAAAGCGCGGGTCTGCAACTGGCATTTCCTCCGGATTTCAGCAAGCGCCTCAGCATCAACGAACAGGATGGTGCTACTTATTGGGAATATCATTTTCCCGGCCTTCGCAGCCTTCACTTGCGCAAACAGCAAATATTGCTGGATGAGGTGCTTCGTGGTTTCGACCTGGGGCTGGCCGCAAAGCTCATCCTGCGCAAGCTGAACCTTTCCGAATCCGGTCCTGGTCCGCATCTGCTGTATTTCGACGCGCAGGGGCATACCTGGCATGCAGCAATAAAGGATGCTACCGAAGCCCTGGTGTTTATGCAGCAGGTTGCGGCCTCGGGTTTCAAAGGTATTGATCCGGGAACACTGAACAGCCTCGGTACAACTGAAGATACCATTTCCGATAAATCGCAATCATTTCATGAGGAACCGCGCAAAGCGGGATTATTTCACAAGGTAAAAGTTCAACGTAATCAGAAAGCCACAGAGGAACTGGAATCACTGCAATCCTACGCTGCGGATGAAGGGGATTTAAGGCCGGTCAGCGGCATGGTGGTGCAGGATTATGATGACAACCTGCTGCTTGCCCTGGAAGGTGGGTGGCAGCAGTTTCTTGTGGAACAACAGGGGGCAAACCGGTCCAATCTGCATGAAGATTCAGAAGTGTTGCGCACCTTGTTGGTTATTCGTAAAACGGAAACGGAACAAGGGTTCTTTAAAATCATGGCCTCGCTGATGTCGCAAATGGGTGGCCTTGACAACCGACAGCAGCAGCAACTGAATCCAGTGCTGGCCAGGATTATTAGGCCTACTGACGGCTCATTCTGGAGATTTAAACTCAGCAGCTATGACTTAAGTGTTCATTTTCCTGATTTATGGCTCGATATTAAAATGCAACCATTGCAGTATGCGGTTTATCAATTGTTTCTGCAACACCCGGAGGGCATTCGCCTCAAAGAAATCCGAGCATATAGGGAAATATTGTACCAGAACTACAGGGCCATCAAAGCTACCGATAACCCCGATCTGGTTTCTAGTCAGATAGATCGTGTTACAGATATTCGGAATGATGACTCGCTGATGCAATGTATGTCAAATATTAAGCGCCATTTTCTGAAAAAAATAGGTTACGATGCCATGCAGCCCTACATCATCAAAAGACCGGCGCGCAATATGCCACACCGCATAGAAGCGGCCTCTGCGTTTATCCACTGATGCGTCATTCGATGCCCGATTGGCCATGCTGCTTTCTTGCAGATGCCATCCAACGGCCTCGGCGTTTATCCACTGATGCGTCATACGATGCCCGATGGGCCATGCTGCTTTCTTGCAGAAGCCATCCAACGGCCTCGGCGTTTATCCACTGATGCGTCATTCGATGCCCGATTGGCCATGCTGCTTTCTTGCAGATGCCATCCAGCGGCCTCGGCGTTTATCCACGGATGCGTCATTCGATGCCCGATTGGCCATGCTGCTTTCTTGTATATGCCATCCAGCGGCCTCGGCGTTTATCCACTGATGCGTCATTCGATGCCCGATTGGCCATGCTGCTTTCTTGTATATGCCATCCAGCGGCCTCGGCGTTTAACCACGGATGCGTCATTCGATGCCAGCCGAGCTATTCTGTATTCTTGTATAAGGCCTTCCCATGGGTGTTTTTTTACTCAGGGCGGTGGGCAGGATTAAATTTACCCAGGAAGATTGGATCATAAATAAGGCAGTTAAAGAAACAGGCTGCACGCGGTGAACGTGCAGCCCGGTTGGGGTATCTATGTTTGAATGAAGGCTTGGTTATTGCTGCCTGAATGAGCTATGAGTGAGCTCCAATACCCTTTTTGCTCTGTGGATTTTGTTTTACTTGAATCCCTGTTATTGTACTTAGTATTCCACTGGTTTTGTTCTTCGCCGTTGTGGCAAGCCCGGTATTGCCTCCGGTCCGGTTACAGAAGGCTCAGTTGTTCGGGTACATTTTCTTCAGAAAATCCATTTTGCTCTGTACCTCTTTGGCCTCATAATGCTGGGCGAAATGAGCCATGCCGCTGGCATCTTTTTGGATGTGCAAATGGTCGTTGAAATTTAGTTCCATGGCAATGCGCTCCACATCGTGGTCGGCACCATAGTAGCTGAATTCCCATCCACTGTCGCGCAAACGGTGCACCAGTCGCTTGATTTCGTCGCGGGTGAAACTGCGGCTGGCGTTTTCATAACCGTCGGTGAGCACAGCCACACTGACACGCACATCTGTAGGAGTTTGGGCATTGCTTAGGTATCCTTCCACCCGTCCTGCCGCGGTGCCTATCGCATCGTACAAAGGCGTGTTGCCCAGGGGCTGAAATTCCAGCGTTAGCATGTCTGCTGCTGCCTCACGAAGTGGAATGCGCTCGAGGATGTGGTTGCCCTCAAAAGTCCATACCGATACCAACTGCTTCAAATCCGGCATGCTGCGCTGTTCATCCAGAATCTTTTTCAAGATGCGTTGGTGCGTTGCTACCACTGTTGGCGCCATGGACGCCATGGAGCCGCTCTCATCCAAGATCAATAAGGTAATGCTTGTGGCGCGCCCGGCGTCCTTCTTTGTCGTTTTTACTTTGCTCATCATTTACTTGTGATTTGATGAAGCAAAATTCAGGTTGAATGTATGGGGCTCAGGGAATTGTCAAGGTTGACAAGATTTAATTCCACTTTGAAGCGCATTAAGCAGTAAATAAGGGGATACTGAGTTTTGGATGTTGGAAGTCGGATTCCAGGAGAATTTACAACCTGCCTTTATAAGGTCATCCTACCGCACCTCCGTCAACGTCACATTCAGCGTCTTGGAACCGCCGGGGTTGTTCCAGGTGCCTGTAAGTTTCGCGTAGCCTTCGCCTTCGGGGAGCAAGTAGAAATACCCGGTTACCGTTCCGTTGGAGCGTTCGGTCAGTGAAATACTCGATCCACGGCTCGCGCCCCAGTACCATTCGCCGGCAAGGCTGATCTTCACGCCTTTGGATACATAAAAATAGGTACCCTTGAAGTTCACTTTATTGCCTGGACTTTCATCAATATACAAATTGGCACCGATGGGATATTTCCCAATGTAACCGGTATACGTGAACCAGCGCTTCACAGGAGGATTTCCGCTGCTGAAGGCCATAAGCATGAAACCGGCATACAATACTGTAAGTAGTTTGATTGGATGCATGTGTCGAAATTATCAATTTTATTCATGAACTCATGAAGCCTTCGGGGTATAGTTTCAACTAACTTGTCCCCGGTTACGTCATCGCGCTCATATGTCCCCTGAAACCGAACTACGAAAAATAGCCATCCCCGAAGAGCTTACACACCTTGAAGAAGAAGGACAGGTTATGGTGCATATCAGCACCCGGAGCGAGGTGGACATGTATATGCGTATTTGGCCGACTACCTTTCTGGTGGATCATCAAGGTTCGTCGAGCGCAAAGCTGCTCAGGCAGTACAATATTTCGATGGCTCCTGAATGGACATTTATCCCAGGCAGCAGCGCCTACCGGTTTACCTTGGTATTTGAACGCTTGCCCAAGGAATGTGTGATGTTCGATTTGCTGGAAATTATCCCTGAACCGGGCGGCTTTTCCTGGACGAATATCCTGCGTAATAAACAGGATGTGTACTGGCTTAGGCTGGAGTAAAAGGAATTCAGTAGTCGATTTATTTGTTTGGTTATAGATTTATGCTTCGGCCTTAATGGCTGCATGTGCTCATTGCCTGGGTTGGCCTGTAAATATCAGAGCGGCATTCTTGAGTCGGCACAGATATTTGTTTCCCTACCTGTGTACCCTTATTTAATTGTTCAGGGTCTGTGGCTTAATGCGGAGTTTGCTGCTGATGTCCTCTATTGAACGGCCGTTTCCCGCTTCCTTAGCTACCTTGACAATTTGGAGTTCTGTGAATTTGTTCTTCTTCATGTTCATGGTTTCTTGTTAGCCGTGTTGCCAACTTATGAGCATTTCGGTTCGGGGGGGTGTAGGTTTTTGTTTTTCTGTGCTGCGCTCGCGCCCCACGAATGAGCAATAGTCACATTAGGTCTTTAATGTCCCACGAAGGTTAAAAGGCGCATTGCTTCTTATAAATCTGGCAGTTGATTTTCATTTCTGAACCTACCAAGCCTTCGTGGAACCAAAAGGACATGCACTACCGCCAGCGCCCCGTGCGTCGCCAAAGTCCCACAAAGGTCAAGGGTTGTAAACCCGCTTTACGCATACTTCCCTTAAACCTTGTGCATTTGGCACAATCAGGTGCCGCGTGCTTGGTGCATGGGCTCAAACGCACTTCTGCGTGACCAAAGACCCACAAAAGTTATCCTTTTTTCTTTCTTTCTTCTATTCTGGCCTTCGTCATTCTTTCCCTGAGCCCTCCTTCCTTGATGAAAGCCGCCTCCAGTTGCTTGAGTTGTTGTTTCAACAGATAGGTGCAAATCCGGATTAGGGTAATCATCGTGTTGGCGCATATTTCCGGGTTTTCGTGTTCAATGGCTTTCTGAAAGGTTGCGTAAGTGGGGTTGGGTGTGCCGGTGTTGAGTTCCCTGAGGCGCGCTACCAGACGATGATCCTTGCTCCATAAGGGCAGCTTACGTGTTCTCAGGAAATCTTCATAGTCTAACTGCAGTTCTTCCAGACTGGCGCGGGCTACATTGGTGAGTTTGATTTCCGTTTCTTTCGAAGTTGCCGAAACTACACTCCCCTCAGCGATGTTCTGTTTTCCGCTCCGGGCCGCCTGCACTATTTGCCCAACGGTGCGGTCGTATGGATTAAAAAAGCGGTTCGTGAAATACACAGTGCCATCGTAGATGATTTCCGCTTTCTGATAACTGAACAGATTGCGGTAACCACCATGGGCCGGTAAAAAGCCTTCAGTATATCTTTCCTGATCGCTCAAAACTTCAATGATAAAAAGTAAAATAAATAGTAAAAAACAGATGCAATGCTAAGATTCTACCGCGTCAGCTGCTGCCATTGAAAGCAAGCCACACGCAAAACCAAAGGCAATTTAGGTGTTTTCAATGAAATCAAGTTATACGGGTTTTGCTTTTACAAGGCCTTAGGCCGACCGTTTTTGGTTCTGTGCTCGCTATCCTTCGTGGGACACGACGGACGCGGGTGACTGCGTCCCCCGAAGTCATCATTGTCCCGCGTAGGTTCATTGTTTAAAAAAACTCGGGTTCAATTTACTGCGAGACTCAAAGATTCAAAACGGGTTGACGGTTTTGGCGAATAAGTGTAAACCGCCGCTAAACAAACAAGGCTTCCAGATGTCTGAAAGCCTTGTCCTGATTGAGAAAGGTTGACTTTGTAGAGTAATTCTGCAAATACGTTTGTGTAGCGTTTTCCGTTAAGTTAACAAGATCAAACAAACTCAACTAAATCCACTTTTACGCCAAGGGCAGTGCCAATCCTTGAAAGAATATCAAGACCAATGGAATATCGGCCTTGTTCAATACGACTAAGATTGGCCGCGTCAATATTGGCAAGCGAAGCAAGATGTTTGGCTTCAATCCCTTTTTGCTCACGGATTTGTTTGATTTTGGCACCTATCCGCTTACGTTCTTCTTCTCTGTCACTGCTCCCGTAATAAAAACTAAAGCCGTGATTCCCCATCATTTTCATAAGAACCCAATATACCATGCTGGACTTATCGTCCTCAAAGTTTTCTTCAAAGTAGTGGGCAAACAATCGGCTTAACGCTGGTTGCTGTTCCGGTTGGACTGGCAAGTACATTTTCAGTGTAAAAACTTCGCCATCTTTTGCAATGACGGTAATTGTGGTGTTGTCGGTGAATGTTGCTTTTGTCATGTTATTTGATGCCGTATTTTTCGTGTTGCCGCCACGTTTAAAGTTTGAGAATGCAATAAAGGCAAAGTTTTTAAATTGGCAAATATGCCAATTGTAATTTTATCATAACCAGTTATTGGAATAAAATATTTGGAGTACATATCTACCCAAAATGTTTGACCCAGTTAAAAACAAACAAGGCTTCCAGATGTCTGAAAGCCTTGTGCTACTTTGGTCGGGATGACAAGATTCGAACTTGCGACCCCTTGCACCCCATGCAAGTGCGCTACCAGGCTGCGCCACATCCCGATG